>JAKBNI010000126.1 GCA_021831125.1 Actinomycetes bacterium
CGCCCACCCGGCCCTCGCGGCGGCCGGCCTCGCGCTGCTCGGGGCGTGGCCGCTCGCCCTCGACGCGCACTTCTGGCGGTCGGCCGGGGCGGTCTTCGCCACCCGCGGCGGCCTCGACTCGCGGCTCGTCACCGTGGCCCTGGTCGCTGTCACCGTCGGCCTGGTCGCGCGGGGCCGGCCGCTCGGCCGCTGGCGGGGCTACTGGCTGGGGGGTCTCGCCGCCGTGGCGAGCGCCGTGTCGGTGGTGGTGGACCTGCGCTGGGCGCTCGCCGCGCTCGCCCTCGTGGGGGCGCTCGGGCTCGTGACCTCGCCCGACCCCGAGGGGGGGCGCGTCCGGCTGCTCGCGCGCGGGGACTACGCCCGTCCCCTGCGCTTCGCGATCGGCGCCGGGCTGGTCTCGTTCGGGCTCTCGGCGTGGTGGCTCCTGCCCTTTGGCACCAGCCAGCGCTACACCGACTCCCTCGGCTACGTGAACGTCAGCGTGGCGAACCTGCACGCGATCTTCACCACGCTCGGCTGGTTCAACCCCGACGGGTCGGCCGCCGGGGACCGGTGGGTGATCGCCCTCGCCGCGGCCGGGGTGGTGCTCGCGGTCGTCGTGCGCGACCGGCTGGGCCTGGTGCTCGCCGCGACGACGGTGGCCTCGTTCTGGGTCTTCGTGCTCGACCCCCAGAGCGCCATCTGGAACCAGCGCCTCATCCCGTTCTGGTTCATCTCCATCCACCTCCTCGCCGGCTGGCTCGTCGCCTGGCCGATCGCGCGCTGGTGGGTCCGCGCCCCCCGGCGGCTCCCCTCGGGCGGCCCGGTCCCGCCCGGGGCGAGCGCCGCGACGCCGCCCGAGCCCGACGACGGTCCCGGCGCGCGACGGCGCGCCCGGCGCGCGACGAGCGCGGTCGTGGTGGTGGTGCTCGCCGGGCTGGCCTCGACCCTGCCGGGCCAGGTCACCGCCTGGGCGAACGCGTTGGGCCTGTCCACCGCGGGCAACCAGGTGACCAACTGGGCGCAGTGGAACTACTCGGGCTACCAGGCGAAGTCCGGCTGGGCCGAGTACCACGCCCTCATGACCACGATGTCGTCGGTGGGCCGGCGCTACGGCTGCGGGCGCGCGATGTGGGAGTACAGCGCGGCCGAGGACCGCTTCGGCACGCCCGAGGCGCTGATGCTGCTGCCGTACTGGACCAACGACTGCATCGCCTCCGAGGAGGGGCTCCTCATGGAGTCCTCGCCCACCACGCCCTACCACTACCTCGACCAGGCCGAGCTCTCGGTCGCCCCGAGCGACCCCCAGGTGGGCCTCGAGTACGGGCCGCCCGACGTGCGCCTGGGCGTGCGCCACCTCCAGCGCCTCGGCGTGCGCTACTACATGGCCTACTCGCCGGCCCTCGTCGCCGCGGCCAACCGCGACCCGGCTCTCCGGCTCGTGGCGACGACGCGAGCCTTCCCCGCGCCGGGCGCGAAGTGGTACGTCTACCTAGTGCGCCACGCCGGCCTCGTCGAGGGGCTGGCCCACCCGCCGACGGTCGTGGCGGGGGTGGGCAGCGCCGCCACCTGGCTCGCCGCGAACCAGACGTGGTGGCTCACCCCACGCCTCGAGTCGGTCTACCTGGCCCAGAGCGGGCCGGCGGGCTGGCCGCGCGCCACGAGCGTGTGGGGCATGCCGGCCACGACGCGCGAGCCGACCGAGCGGGTCAGCCGGGTGCGCGTCGGGCTTCAGAGCGTCTCGTTCCACGTGAGCCGTCTCGGGGTGCCCACGCTCGTCAAGGTCTCCTACTACCCGGGCTGGCACGCGACCGGCGCGACCGGCCCCTACCGGGTGAGCCCGAACCTGATGGTGGTGGTGCCCACGAGCCACGACGTGCGCCTCCTCTACGGCTCGACACCCGCGACGACGATCGGCCGGGACCTCACGCTCCTCACCGTGCTCGGCGGCGTCGCGTACCTGGTGTGGCGGCCGAGGAGGCGCGCGCGGGCGCGTCGGTAGGATGGTCGGTCGTGGACACGACCGCGCTCTTCAAGGCGTACGACGTGCGCGGCACCTACCCCGACCAGCTCGACGAGCGCACCGCGGCGGCCATGGGGTCGGCCTTCGCCACCTTCGCCGACCACCCGCGGCTCGTCGTCGCGCGTGACATGCGCGTCTCGAGCGGCCCCCTCGCCGAGGCGTTCGCCCGCGGCGCCCGGGCGTGCGGGGTCGAGGTCGTCGACCTCGGACTGGCCTCGACGGACTTCGCCTACTTCGCCTCGGGCTTCTTGGACCTGCCCGCGGCGATGTTCACCGCCTCGCACAACCCGGCGCGCTACAACGGGGTCAAGTTCTGCCTACCCGGCGCGCGCGCCGTCGGGGTCGACTCGGGGCTCAAGGAGATCGAGGCCCTCACCGTGCGCTTCTACGACGCCCCCGCGACCGGGGACCCGGCGCCGCTCACCCCACTGGACCTCACCAACGAGTGGGTGACCCACGTCCACGCCTTCGTCGACGTGGCGAGCCTGCGGCCCCTGCGGATCGTGGCCGACGCCGCGAACGGCATGGGGGGCTTCGTCGCGCCGCTCGTCTTCGCCGGCCTGCCCTTCGAGGTCGAGGTCCTCTACCCCGAGCTCGACGGCACCTTCCCCCACCACCCGGCCGACCCGCTCGACCCGGCCAACCTGGTCGACCTGCGCCGACGCGTCCTCGAGGTCGGTGCCGACATCGGTCTCGCCTTCGACGGCGACGCCGACCGGGTGTTCCTCATCGACGAGCGGGCCCGCCCGGTCTCGGGCTCGACGACGACGGCGATGGTCGCCGAGGCGATGCTCGCGCGCCACCCCGGGGCGACCGTCCTCTACAACCTCATCTGCTCCAAGGCCGTGCCCGAGGTGATCGCCGAGTCCGGCGGGGTCGGGGTGCGCACCCGGGTCGGCCACAGCTACATCAAGCAGGTCATGGCCGAGACCGGCGCCGTCTTCGGCGGCGAGCACTCGGGCCACTACTACTACCGCGACAACTACCGGGCCGACTCGGGGATCATCACCGCCTTCGTGGTGCTCGAGCTCCTCAGTCGCTCCGGCGGGCCGCTCTCGGCGCTCACCAAGCCCTTCGAGCGCTACGCCGCCTCGGGTGAGATCAACACGACGGTCGCGGACCCCGCGGCCACCGTCGAGCGCGTGGCGGCCCGCCTCGGCGCCGAGGGGGTCGCCCTCGACCGGCTCGACGGGCTCACCGCCGACTACGGCGCCTGGTGGTTCAACCTGCGCCCCTCGAACACCGAGCCGCTGTTGCGGCTCAACCTCGAGGCGCCCGACGAGGCGAGCGTGGCCGCCCGCGTCGACGAGGTGAGTGCGCTCATCGCCGAGGTCGACGCGTGAGCCTCGACCCCTTCGTGCTCGACCTCCTGGTCGACCCGGTCGACCGCGAGCCCCTCTTCTACGCGCCTCGGGCGGCGCGGCTGGTCAACCCGCGGCGCCTCGTCGCCTACGAGGTGCGCGCCGGCATCGCCGTGCTGCTGCCCGAGGAGGCCGCCACCGTCGACGAGGGCGAGGCGGCCGCGCTCCTCGCCGACCCCGAGGGCCGCTGGACCGGGGTGGGGGCCTAGGAGACTGTTGAACAATCCTCGTCTCGCTGGTCCCGGGCACCCAGACTGGAGAGGTGCAAGGCACCTCTGATCCCAACCGTGAGTTGATGGACGCCGCGGCGCTGTGCCGTCAGCTCGTC
>JAKBNI010000027.1 GCA_021831125.1 Actinomycetes bacterium
GGCGCCGCGCGGGCCATCCTCGAGCTGGCCGGCGTGCGCGACATCATCGCCAAGTCGCTCGGCTCGTCCAACTCCATCAACGTCGCCCACGCCACGATCGAGGGCCTCAAGCAGCTGCGCCGGCCCGAGGAGCTGGCCGCGGTGCGCGGCAAGGCCGCCGACGAGGTCGTGCCGGCCGGGACGCTGCGGGCCTACCGCGAGCGCCAGCGCGAGGGCGACCTGTTCAAGGTCACGGAGTAGCGATGTCACTCAAGGTCACCCAGATCCGCTCGTCAATCGCCACCAAGCCCAAGCACCGCGGGACGCTGCGCGCCCTCGGGCTGCGCGGCATCGGCCAGTCCAACGTGCTGCCCGACCGTCCCGAGATCCGCGGGATGATCGCGCGCGTGCCGCACCTGATCAGCGTGGAAGAGGTCTAGAGATGAAGCTGCACGAACTCACCTCGCCCGAGGGCTCGACGCACCGGCGCAAGGTCGTCGGCCGCGGCATCGCGGGCAAGGGCGGCAAGACGGCCGGGCGCGGCACCAAGGGACAGAAGGCCCGCCGCCAGATCCCGGCCGGCTTCGAGGGCGGCCAGCTGCCGCTGCTCGCGCGCATCCCGAAGCTGAAGGGGTTCACCAACCCCTTCCGGGTCGCCTACACCCCGGTCAACCTCGACGCCCTGGCGGCGCTCGGGGTGAGCGAGATCACCTACGACGTCCTGGTGGCGCGCGGCCTCGCGAAGAAGGGCGACCTGGTGAAGGTCCTCGGCCGGGGCTCGGTCGACGCGGCGCTCGCCGTCTCGGCCCACGCCTTCTCCGAGAGCGCGCGCACGGCCCTGGAGGCCGCGGGGGGGACCGTGACGGTCCTCGACCCGCCCTTCAGCGTGCGCCCGCCGGCCGCCGGCAACCAGCACCAGAACCGATAACACCGAGGGGGGACGGTGCTCCAGCGCCTGGCGAACATCTTCCGGGTCCCGGACCTGCGCAACAAGGTCCTGTTCACGGTCGCGATCATCTGCCTGTACCAGCTGGGCGCCAACATCCCGATCCCCGGGGTGAGCTGGACCCAGGTCCAGCTCCTCGAGTCCAAGGCCGGGGCCTCGGGCGTGCTCGGGTTCCTCAACCTCTTCTCGGGCGGGGCGCTCACCCGCCTCGCGGTCTTCGGCCTGGGGGTCATGCCCTACATCACGAGCTCGATCGTGATCCAGCTGCTCACCACGGTCATCCCCAAGCTGACCGAGTGGCGTGACCAGGGCGCGGTCGGCCAGAAGAAGATCACCCAGACGACCCGCTACCTCACGATCGCCCTCGCCCTGTTGCAGTCGACCGGCCTGATCTACGCCTTCCACGGACACGACCAGGCGCTGCTCGGCTTCAACATCGACCTCATCCCGAAGTTCACCCTGTGGCTGGGCCTGTTCATGGTGGTGATCCTCACGGCCGGCACGGCCTTCGTGATGTGGCTGGCCGAGCTGATCACCCAGCGCGGCGTGGGCCAGGGGATGAGCCTGTTGATCTTCGCCAACGTGGTGGCCGGGCTGCCCTCGGGCGGCCGGGCCGTCTACGCCGAGGGCGGACCGCTCAAGTTCTACACGATCCTCGTGATCTCGCTCGCGCTCGTGGTCTTCATCGTCTTCATGGACAACGGCCAGCGGCGCATCCCGGTCACCTTCGCCCGCCGGGTGGTGGGCCGGCGCGAGATGGGCGGTCAGTCGACCTACATCCCCCTGAAGGTCAACCAGTCGGGCGTCATCCCGATCATCTTCGCCTCGTCGGTCCTCTACATCCCGGTGCTGCTCAGCAACATCGTGCCCTGGGCCACGTTCCAGCACTTCGTGACGAACTCGCTCTCGCCGACGAACCTCTTCTACATCGTCGCCGACTTCGTGCTGATCTTCGCCTTCACCTTCTTCTACGTCTACATCGCCTTCGAGCCCCACCAGCAGGCCGAGCTGTTGCGCCAGCAGGGCGGCTTCATCCCGGGCATCCGGCCGGGCCTGCCGACCGAGCGCTACCTCAGCCGCACGCTGAGCCGGATCACCGTCGTGGGGGCCATCTTCCTCTCGGCGGTGGCGGTGATCCCGAGCATCCTGATGTCGCTGTGGCAGATCAACCGCTTCCCCTACTACGGGACGACCCTGCTCATCGCGGTGGGCGTCTCGCTCGAGACGATGCGCCAGATCGACAGCCAGCTCATGATGCGCAACTACGAAGGCTTCTTGAAGCGCTAGCCATGGCCGGACCCACCTACGTCGTCCTCCTGGGCAAGCAGGGGGCGGGCAAGGGCACCCAGAGCGAGCTGCTGTGCGCCCGCCACGGCCTGGTGCACCTCTCGACCGGGGACATCCTGCGCGCCGCCGTGAAGGCCGGCAGCGACCTCGGCCGCGAGGTCAGCCGCATCCTCGAGGCCGGCGAGCTCGTCTCGGACGACCTCGTCAACCGCCTCGTCGAGGAGCGCCTCGGCGCCCCCGACGCCGCCGCCGGGGCCGTCTTCGACGGCTACCCCCGCACCCGCGGCCAGGCCGAGGCGCTCGACCGCATCCTCGCGCCCGTGGCCGTGGGGCTCTGTGTCCTCGTGGAGCTGCCCGACGCGCTCGTCGTCGAGCGCCTGAGCGGCCGGCGGGTCTGCGAGGGGTGCGGGACCATCTACAGTGTCGCCGACCCCTCGGCCCAGACGGGGGTCTGCGCGCGCTGCGGCGGGCGGGTCGTCCAGCGCGCCGACGACACCCCCGAGGCGATCGGGGCGCGCCTGTCGGCCTACGAGCGCGACACCCGGCCGCTCGTCGACTTCTACGACGCGCGCGGGCTGCTCGAGCGGGTCGACGGGGACCGTCCGGTCGAGGCGGTGCAGGCGAGCATCGAGGCGGCGCTCGCGGCGCGGGGTCTGGCGTGATCCGTCGGCCCGACGAGCTCGCCAAGATGCGCCGGGCCGGCCGGGTCGTGGCCGAGATCCACGAGGTCACCCGGGCGGCCATCGCCCCGGGGGTCACCACCGCGAGGCTCAACGAGCTCGCCGCCGAGGTGCTCGAGCGGCGCAACGCGCGCTCGAACTTCCTCGGCTACCACGGCTTCCCGGCCGTGATCTGCACGAGCCCCAACGACATGATCGTCCACGGCATCCCCGGGGAGTACGTCTTGAAAGAGGGCGACATCATCAAGGTCGACGCCGGGGCCATCGTCGAGGGCTACCACGGCGACGCCGCCTACTCGGCGCCGGTGGGCGAGGTCAGCGAGCTCGCGACCCGGCTGATGGCGGTGACCGAGCGCTCCCTCTACGCCGGCATCGACCAGCTGGTGAAGGGCAACCGCCTCCACGAGGTCGGCCGGGCCGTCCAGGGGGTGGCCGAGGCGGCCGGCTTCTCGGTCGTGCGCGAGTACGTCGGCCACGCCATCGGCACGGCCATGCACGAGAGCCCCCAGGTGCCCAACTACTGGCCGGGCACCCCGGGCCCCACCCTCAAGGTCGGCATGGCCTTCGCGATCGAGCCGATGGTCAACGTCGGCACCTACGAGACCTACGTGCTCGACGACGGCTGGAGCGTCATGACGGCCGACGGCCAGCTCTCCAGCCACTTCGAGCACACCGTCGTCGTCACCGAGGACGGCCCCGAGGTCTACACACTGCCCTGATCCGCCGCGGCGCCGGGGTCGCGCTCCGGTGCGGACGTCGGCGCGGACGCCACGTCCGAACCGAACCCTCCGGGCGCTCGCGGGACCCGACGGCGGCGAGCCGGACCTACGCTTCGTCCGAGCCCTCGACCCCGAGCGACGCTGGCGCGCACGACGCGGTCCTCGGGGTACGTGCTGCGCGTGGGCGGGATGGTCGTGGACTACGCCGCGCCGGATCGGACCGAGGTGCGGTTCGTCAACGCGCGCGAGGTCGTCATCGGGCGCACCCTCTACGTCACGCACTCGCCCGTGGGGCCACGCGCCCGCTGGACGAAGTTCCGCCTTGCGAACCTGGACGTCCCCTTCGCCCCGGTCGGGGTGCGCCGGCTCCTCGCCCCCTATCTGACGGCGCGCTCGGTCGTGCGCCGTGGTGACGGGTTCGAGGTCCGCCTGGTGGTGCCCGCGTCGGACCTCGTGCCCGCAGAGGCCGGACGGGCCCTCGTCACCGCGACCCTCTCGATCGAGGACGGCGCGGTGGTGGGCGTGCGCTCAGTCGCGCACGGCCTTCTCCGAGTGGCCCTTCGCCGGGAGGCGTCCCGTGGACCGGCTGGACGTGGTCTCCTACGAGTACTCGTCGCTCGGCCGACCCCCGCGCATCGCGACCGCCCGAGGTGACGTCGTGCGGGGCTCTCCGTGCGGGCACGGCCCCGGGTGGTTCGTGTCGTGCTTCAGCGCGTCGTAGCCCTGGCGGCATCGGCGCGCGCCGGGGGCCGAGACGGGGCCCGCTCTAGAGGTCGTTGCCCGCGTAGGAGAGGTCGAAGCTCTTGTTGGCCACGGGGAAGTCGGGGACGATCGTGTCGCGAAGCGCGAGGGCCAGGGCCGGCCAGTTGAGGAAGGAGGGGTCGGTCACGGACCAGCGCGCGACGCGCCCGCCCTCGACCGTGACCCGGTGCACGACGGTGCCGCGAAAGCCCTCCACCACGCCGAGCCCCGCCCCGTCGTCGGAGCGGGCGGAGGGCGTCGCCGCGACCTCGTCGCCGGTCGCGACGCGCGCCAGCCACTCGAGGGAGTCGCGAACCTCTCCGTGACGCTGGTCGAAACGGGCGCGCACGTCGCCCCCCGAGCCCACACGCGTGCGGGGCGAGCCGGCGAACGGGTGCTCCACCCGGGCGTCGAGGTCGAGACCCGAGGCGCGCGCGACGACCCCGAGGGTGTCGAGGCGGCGAGCGTCGTCGCCGCGGAGGACGGCCGTCCCGTCGAGGCGGTCGACGGCGACGGTGTTGGCGAGGACCGAGCCGACCAGCTCCTCTACGCGCTCGGCGACCTCGCGGTAGAGCGCGACGTCGAGGGGCGCCCTGAGGGCCCCGGCCCCGGGGCGCGCCACGCCGCGAAGCAGCCTATGCCCGGTGAGCTCGGCCCCGTGGCGGGTCAGGCGCTCGACGACCGTCAGCGCCCGCGCGTGGACGACCGACAGCCCCACGTCGTTCGCGAGGGCGCCCAGGCCAGCCACGTGGCGGGTCACGCGCTCGATCTCGAGCAGCGACGCGCGGGCCCGGGCGGTGCTCGGTCCCGGGTCGGTCCCGAGGGCCTCTTCCAGGGCGAGCGTCGCCGCCAGCCCGTGGGCGACGGCGCTGTCGCCGCTGACGCGCTCGGCGAGCTCGACGAGGCGCGCGGGCGTGCATCCCTCGGCCAGCTTCTCGAGACCTCGCTGGACAAACCACAGCCGCGGGGTCATCTTGAGGATCGTCTCGCCCACTACGGAGAAGCGGAAGTGGCCCGGCTCGATGAGGCCCGCGTGGACCGGGCCCACGGGGATCTCGTAGACGCCGGTCCCCTCGACCGGGGAGAAGGGGAACGGCGTCGTGTCGCTCGCCAGGGGCGGCCGCGGGCCCGCGTCGCGGCGCAGGGGGTGGTAGTCGGCGGGCCAGTGGCCGTGGCGCGAGAGCGGTCTCGGGCTGGGGTGGCCCACGGGCTCGACGCCGAACCCGTCGCGCATCGCGCGTTCGAAGCGCCCGGCCGCGAACGAGAGGTCCGCGAGGGAGGGGACCGCCGGCGCGCCGGGGTCGAGGACCACCTCGAGCTCCACCCGGTCGTCGGGGGGGCCGGCCAGGAAGACGTACACCACGCGAAGGCGCGTCCCCTCGTCGTGGGGGACGACCGCGGCGAGCCGGTGCGTCGCGAGGAGCGACGTGGCGCGCGTGCGCAGCTCGCCCACGGCGGTGGGCTCGACCCGCCGGCTCACCCGAGGACCCCCGCGGCACCGTGCAGGAGCGTCGCCAGCGGCCACGCGACGACCCCGAGGGCGGCGCACGCGACGAGGGCGGCGACCAGGGGGGCCAGGGCGCGCATCGGCACCGGGCGAGTCACGGGCATTGCCGGGCCGAGCAGGATCGCGCGCGCCGCGCGCGCGAGGGCGCCCGCGACGACTACGAGCACGACCAGCGCGACCCCCGCCGCCCAACCGAGGCCGGCGTCAACCTCGGCCCGGAACATGGCGAGCTCGCTCGCGAACAGCGAGAACGGCGGGAAGCCGGCGAGGGCCACGAGGCCCGCCGCCATCACCGCGCCCAGGCCGGGCTGGCGACGCAGGAGCGCCCGGATCTCGGCGATCGTCGTCGTGGACTCGGCGTGATGGACCTCGCCGGCGCCGAGGAAGAGGACCGATTTGGTGAGCCCGTGGCCGACGACGTGCAACAGGGCGGCCGCGACCGCGAGCGGGGTCCCGGCCGCCACCGCCAGCGCGAGCAGGCCCATGTGCTCGATGCTGGAGTAGGCGAGCAGGCGCTTGAGGTCGCGTTGGGCGACGACCAGGGCCGCCGCGACGGCCAGGCTCAAGAGTCCCAGGGCGAGCAGCAGTGCCCGCACGAAGCCGGCGCCCAGGGCGAGGTCGGCGATCACCTTCACCCGCAGGATCGCGTAGAGGGCCACGGTCAACAAGACGCCCGACATCAGGGCCGAGACCGGTCCGGGCGCCTCGGAGTGGGCGTCGGGCAGCCAGCTCTGCATCGGCGCGAGCCCGACCTTGGTGCCGAAGCCGATGACGACGAGGCCGACGGCGACTCGGGTGACCGTCGGGTCGAGGTGCGGAGCGAGTCGGCGCAGGCCCGTCCAGTCCAGGGACGCGGCGTGCGGCCCGGCACCGGTGTGCGCCGAGGCGAAGTAGAGGAGGACCAGTCCCAAGAAGGCGAGGGCGATCCCGACGCTGCAGAGGACGACGTACTTCCACGAGGCCTCGAGGGCCGGGCGCGTGCGCCGGTGCCCGACGAGGAAGGTGGTGGCGATCGTGGTCGCCTCGACCATCACCCACACCACTCCGAGGTTCGCCGCGACGACGGCGCCCAGCATGGCGGCGAGGAACACCTGGACGAGGGCCCCGTACTGGCGGGCCCGCCGCCGCGAGACCCGGTCGGTGCCGGGCTCGAGGGTGCGACCCATCGCCGCGGTCGCGAGGGTGGCGACCCCGCCGATGACGATGATCATGAGTGCGCTCAGGGCGTCCACCCGGACGAGCCCTCCGAGCGCGTGCTCGACCCGTCCACCGGCGCACCGGGCGCCCAGGACCACGCCCCCGCCGAGCACGACCAGCGCCGCGGCGACCGAGACCGCCCGGGCGAGGCGGCCGGGCGGGACGAGCGCGACCACGACGGCGGCCAGGGTCGGGGCGAGCAGGACGAGCGCGGGCATCAGTCGCGCAGACCCTCGAGCTCATCGAGTTCCTCGGCCCCGATGCGGGCGCGCATCGCCCCGACCAGCGTGGTCGAGACGACGACCACGAGCAGCACGTCGAGGCTCCCTCCCAGCTCGATGACGAGGGGCACCCCCGAGGTGAGGAGGAACGTCACGAGCGCGACGCCGTTGTCGATGATGAGGAGCCCGACGATCTGGGAGAGCGGGCGCCGGCGGGTGACGAGCACGAGGTAGCCGACGAGCACGGTGGCCAGTCCGAGGGGGGCGAGCGCGGCGGCGTGGCCGCTCGAGAGGCGAGCGAGTGGCGCGCCGACCACGACGGCGAGCCCGACCAGCGCGGCGGCGAGCACCAGGGAGGAGGGAACGTTGATCAGGGGCGCCCCCTCGCGGGCGCCGGGGTCGCTCGCCGCGACGCGCCCGAGCACCCAGGGCACGGCGACGGCCTTGACGGCCAGGACGAGCGCCGCGGTCGCGCCGAGGGCCACGTCGTGGCCCGCGAGCGCCTCGACCGAGGCCACGAGCGCGAGCGCGACGCCCTGGGCCCGCAAGAGCCCGATCAGCGCGCGCACGTCGCGCCGCCACAGCGCGGCCACGCCCAGGGCGAGCACCGCCACCGACGCGAGGTCGAGGAGCCCGTCGTCGAGGCCGCTCATCGCACCACGACCCCCACCACGACGGCGAGTGCCGCCAAGACAAAGCCCGCGGCCAAGAGCTCGGGGACTCGGAAGAGGCGGAGCTTCGCGCTGCGGACCTCGACCAGGGCCACCCCCAGGGCCAGCGCGCCAGCCTTGAGACCGAGGAAGACGAGCCCGAGGCCGAGCGCCCACGCGGAGTCCGACGTCGCGACGCCCCAGGGCACCGCGAGCGTGGCGAGCAGCCCGAGGAGCAGCCCGAGGCGCATCGACTCACCCAGCGACACCAGCGCGTAGTCCCGTCCGCCGTACTCCAGGACCATCGCCTCGTGGACCATGGTGAGCTCGAGGTGCGTCGAGGGGTTGTCGACCGGCATGCGCCCGGTCTCGGCGACCACCACCACGAGCAGGGCGACGGTGGCCAGCACGTGAGAGGGGCTGGCCACGCCGGTCGGGTGGGCCAGCGAGTGGCGCACTAGTGAGGCGAGGTTCATCGAGCGCGCCGGCACGGCGAACGCGGCCACGGCCACGAGGAGCGCCGGCTCGGTGAGGGCCGACAGGGTCATGGCGCGGCTCGCGCCCATCCCGCCGAAGGCCGTCGCCGTCGCGAGTCCGCCCAGGGCCAGCGCGAGCGATCCCGTGAGCAGCAAGAACACCACCACCAGGGCGTCGGCGCCCGCGGCGCCGGCGGTCCCCACGCCGGCGAGGGGCGCGAGCGCCGCGGCCAGCGCGGTCGTCACGACGAGCACCACCGGCACGACCCCCATCAGGGTGCCCCCGGTCGCGCGGGGGCTCTCACGCCCGAGCCACTTCACCACCTCGCGCAGAGGCTGGGTCACCGGGGCCCCGACACGTCCCTCGGCCCTCGCGCGCACCTTGGCCATAAGCCCTTTCAGCAGGAGGCCGCCCACGGCGACCGCCAGGACCTGGACGGCCGAGAGCGCGTAGGCCGTCACCGCACCACCACGAGGACGACGAGCAGCACGGCGAACCCGTAGGCGAGATGGCGGTGCACGCTACCGCTCGCGATCCACCGGGCCCGCCGGCCGACCGCGTCGACCGCGCGCACCAGGGGCCGGAAGACCCCACGCTCGACGGCGTCGTCGACCCGACTCTGGTAGGCGAGGACTCGCTCGATCTCGCGCGACTCCTCCTCGTGGGAGACGACGAGGTCGACGTCGGGGCGCAGGACGTCGGCGAAGACGCGCTGAAGCGGCTCGGCGAAGGAGGTCGCCGTGTACTGCATTCGCGGGTCCAGGTCGGCACGCCCGCACGCCCAGGCGATCGCGGACCGCACCGTGCGCGAGCCGAATCGGGCCAGGACGACGACGACCGCGGTCGCCACCGCGGCGCCCGTCACCAGGGCCAGCGGGCGCAGCGCGGTCGCGACGGCACCCAGGGAGACCGTGTCGAGCGACCCCCCGGGGGCTCCCGCGGGGGTGCCCAGGGCGACGCCCGCCGCGCGGGCGAGGGCGGCGACGACGGGCCCCGGGACGGTGCCGAGCGCCACCGTGGCGACCGCGAGCAGTCCCAGCGAGAAGGTGGTGATCCCGAGGTGCTCGCGCGCGTCGCGGGCGCCGTCGCCCCGGGGCCGGCCGAGGAAGCCGATCCCGAGGAGCTTGACCATGGCGACGGCCGTGAGCCCACTCGTCAGGGCGATGGCGACCAGGGCGACCAGGGCGATGACGACCCCTCCGGCGCCCGAGCGCCCCAGCGCGCCGACGAGGCCCTCGACGACGAGCCACTCCCCGACGAAGCCGGCGCCGAGGGGAACCCCGACGGCCGAGGCGACCGCGACGGCCACGAGGGCCGTGGTGCGCCCCATGCCCCCCGCGAGGCCGCCGAGCAGGTCGAGGTCGCGGGTGCCGCTCGCGCGCTCGACGAGGCCGGCGGCGAGGAAGAGGAGGGCCTTGAAGGCGCCGTGGGCGGCCACGAGAACGAGGACCCCGACCACGAGCGTCGCGGCGGCGCCGCGGAGCGAGTGCAGGGCGCCGGCGGCCCCGAGGGCGGTCAGTCCCACGCCCATCACGTCGATGGTGGAGTAGGCGAGCAGCCGCTTCAGGTCGGTGCTCGTCACCGCGTGCAGGGCGCCGAAGAGCGCGCTAAGCGCGCCGACGACGAGGAGCCCGATCCACCAGCCGCGCGCGAGCCCACCGAGCAGCCCCAGGTCCACCCGGGCCAGGCCGTAGAGCCCGAGGGCTGTCATGGCACCCGACATCATCGCCGACACCGGGGTAGCGGCCTCGGGATGGGCTCGAGGGAGCCAGACGTGCAGCGGGACGGCTCCGGCCTTCGAGGCGAAGCCCGCCGCGGTGAGGCAGAACGCGACGGCCCCCAAGGCGCCCGCACCGAGGTGCGACGACGCCGGCGCGAAGAGGGACGACGAGTGGGCGCGCCCGGACGTGACGAGCAGTCCGAGGGTGATCGCCGCGGCCCCCGCCTGGGTCATCGCCGCGTACCACAGCGCGGCCGCGCGGGCCGCCGGTCGGTCGTGGTCGACGAGCAAGAGGGCGAGCGAGGTGAGGGCCATCGTCTCCCAGGAGGTGAGGAAGGTGGTGACGTCGCCGGCCGCCGGCACGACGAGCAGGGCGAGGGCGAAGAGGGACTGGAGGGCGACCGCGGTGCGCGAGGCGCTCGGGCCCCGGGAGTAGCCGATCGAGAAGAGCGACGCGGCCGCGACCACCAGCGCGACCGTCGAGATGAACGAGGCCCCGAGGGCGTCGAGCCGCAGCCGGACCGTCGTGAAGGGCAGGACCCCGGAGAAGGAGCCGTGCACGGCGGCGCCTCCGGCGAGGACGCGCACCCCGGCGACTCCCACGAGGAACGCCGCGAGGGCGCTCAAGGTGCCGGCCACGACCACCCGAGCGCGGCGGGGGGCGCACGCTCCGCCGACGATCGCGGCCAGCCCGGTGCCGAAGCCCGCGAGGAGGAGGTCCATCTCAGCGCCCGCTGAGCCGGCGCAGCGCGGCGACGATCTCGTCCGGATGGGGTGGGCACCCGGGCACGCGCAGGTCGGTGGCCACGACGTCGGTGACGGGGCCGACGACGGCGAAGCCCTCGCGCACCAGGCCGCCGTCCACCGCACAGTCACCGCACGCGACGACGACGGCGGGGCGGGGGACGGCCTCGAGGGTCCGCTCGAGGGGCCCCGCCATGTTGGCGGTCACGACCCCGGTCACGAGGAGCGCGTCCGCGTGGCGCGGCGACGCGACCAGCCCGATCCCGTAACGCGACGCGTCGTAGACCGGTCCGAAGGCGTTGGCGATCTCGATCTCGCACCCGTTGCACGAGCCGACGTCCACGTGGCGCACCTGGAGCGAGCCGTAGCGGCGGACCCTGTCGGAGCGCTCCGGTGCGTCCGGCGCCGGCTGGGCGAACCGTCGGGAGCGCGCGGGTCCGCCGCGCGCCCGACGCGGACGCGAGCCGGACGGACCGGGGCCGTTCACGGAGTGGTGTCGAGGTGAGCCAGGGTGTCGGCGGAACGACCGAGGGTGGCCGCGAGCACGGCGCGGGCCGCGGCGAGGAAGTCCGCGACCGAGGGGTCGCTCACCCGGTACGTGACGACGTTGCCCTGACGCGTTGAGAGGGCCAGTCCGGTGTGGCGCACCACCGCGAGGTGCTGGGAGAGGGACGACGACTCGACGCCGGTCTCGGCGATGAGCTCGCTCACCGGTCGCGGCCCCTCGACGAGCAGCTCGAGGATCCGGATGCGGGTCGGGTGGCCGAGGGCCCGGAAGAGCTCGGCCTTGGCCACGTAGAGGGGCTGGTCGACGGAGGTCACGGGACGATGCTATCGGTGACTTTAGAGATGTCGCAATTCACCGTGTCATCAAGTGAAGGGCCCGGACCCCCCTGAAGGTTCGCGGGGCTCGGGCACGTCGCTCCGTGGGCGTCGGGCCCGCTCCGGCCCCGGTGACGGCCTCGTCGTCGGCCGGGCTACTGCTCGGAGAGGATCGCCTCGAGCTCGGCGAGCGGGTCGCGCACGACCGGGCCGAGGGCGACGACCTCGCAGCGGTGGATGGCCCCTTCGAACGCGAAGGGCGCCGCGTAGCCCTCGCCGACCGGGGGACCCCACTCGTAGCCGCAGGTCAGCCCGACCCCGGTGCCGTTGAAGCCCGAGGGGGTGAAGCGGGCGACGGCGCCCGTGGCGACGACCTCGCCGTCGACGCTGAGCGTGCCGGTGCCGCCGAGCCCCTCGTCCTTCTCGAAGCGGTAGACGACCTCGTGGCGACCGGGCGAGAGCGCAGAGGGCGAGGCCACGACGTGGCGCTCCTTGCCGTAGAGGTTGTGGACGTAGCGGGGCCGACCCTCGAGCACGTGGAGGGAGAATCCGCCGAGGGCGCTGCCGAGGGCGAGCAGCACCCCATCGGTTGCGCCCGCGGAGACCTCGAGGTCGACCTCGATCGCGTGGGAGCGGTTGCGCACGTTCACCGCGACCGGCTCGGGCACCGGGGCGCCGCCTTGGAAGTAGCGGACGCGCTCGCGCGGGGCGCGCCGGTCGGGCTTGGGGTGCACGAGCGCCCAGAGGACCCGGTTGTCGAGGGGAAGGACCTGGTTGCGCTCGGCCTCGCGCCACCACAGCGCGACGAGCTCGGCCACCTCCTCGGGCCGGCCGGGGGCGAGGTCGCGGGTCTCGGCGGGGTCGACGCGCGTGTCGTAGAGCTCCCAGACGTCGTCGTCGAAGGAGGCGTTGGGGTCCTGGTCGTCGTAGAGCGGCCCGACGGGGTGGAAGGTGACGGCCTTCAGACCGCGGTGGTAGATCGCGCGCGAGCCGAACATCTCGAAGTACTGGGTCTCGTGGCGCTCGGGGACGTCGGCCCCGCCCGGCGCGAGCAGAGGGGCGACGCTCATCCCGTCGAGCGGGCTCTGGAGCGTGTCGCCGATCCGCTCGGGCGCGGCCAGCCCGGCGAGCTCGAGGATCGTCGGCACCACGTCGATCGCGTGGGCGAACTGGTGGCGGATCGCCCCGGCCTCCATTCGGTCGCCGTAGGCGACGACGCACGGGTCGCAGACCCCACCCTGGTGGACCTCGCGCTTCCAGCGGCGAAAGGGCGTGTTGCCGGCCATCGTCCAGCCCCACGGGTAGTTGTTGTGGGTCGTCGGCCCACCGATCTCTGCGAGGCGGGCGTCCATCTCCTCGGTCGTGGCGGGGTCGAGGTTGGTGAGGCGCACGTCGTTGATCGAGCCCTCCGACCCGCCCTCGGCGCTCGCCCCGTTGTCCGAGACCACGACCACGAGGGTGTCGTCGAGCTCGCCCAGCCCCTCGATGAAGCCGAGTACGCGCCCGAGCTGCTCGTCGGCGTGGGAGAGGAAGCCGGCGTAGGCCTCCATGAAGCGCGCCGCCACGCGCCGCTCGCTCGCCGAGAGGTCGTCCCAGGGCCGCACCCAGGCCGGGCGCTCGGACATCGCGGTGGACGCGGCGAAGAGGCCGAGCGCCCTCTGGCGGGCGAAGGCCTCCTCGCGCCAGGCGTCCCAGCCGGCGTCGAAGCGGCCGCGGTAGCGCTCGAGCCAGCGCGCGGGGGGCTGGTGGGGCGAGTGGCAGGCGCCGGTCGCGAAGTAGAGGAGGAAGGGCCGGGTCGGGTCGACCGCGCGCAGGTCGCCGAGGTACTCGATCGCCCGGTCGGCCAGGTCCTCGGTCAGGTGGTAGTCGTCGAGCTCGCGCGGGGGGCGCCGGGCGTGGCTGTCCTCGAAGAGGGCCGGCACGAACTGGTGGGTCTCGCCCCCGTGGAACCCGTACCAGCGGTCGAAGCCCCGACTGAGCGGCCAGGTGTCGCGCGCGCCGGCCACGTTGGTGGCGTCCTCGGGGGTGAGGTGCCACTTGCCCACGCAGTAGGTGGCGTAGCCGGCCTGGCGCAGGACCTCGGAGAGGAAGCCGTTCTCGCGTGGGGGCACGCCCCAGTAGCCGGGGAAGCCCACCGCGAGGTCGGCGACGCGACCCATGGCGTTGCGGTGGTGGTTGCGCCCGGTGAGCAGGCACGCCCGGGTCGGCGAACAGAGTCCGGTCGTGTGGAAGTTCGCGAGGCGCACCCCGCGTGCGGCGAGGCCGTCGATGACCGGGGTCTCGATGTCCGAGCCGTAGCAGCCCAGCTGGGCGAAGCCGACGTCGTCGAGCACCACGAGCACGACGTTGGGCGCGCCCGCGGGCGCGCGCGGCTCGTCGGGCCAGTCGGGCACCGAGTCGCGCCAGTCACGACCGATCCGCCCACGGAACTCCGCCATCGCGCACCTCCCCCCGCCACCTTAGGAACGACCCGGGGCCTGTCGGTAGCGTGGCCGCGTGGACGCCGTCGCCGAGCCGCGGATCACCGGACGACTCGTGATGCGCTGGGCGCTCGGGCTCGCCGTGGGGGCGGTCGTCCTCGTCGTGCTCCTCTCGCACCGGGGCGACTTCGCCGGTGCGAGCCACCGGCTGACCCACCTGAACACGCCCGACGCCCTCGTCGCGCTCGGCGCCGAGGCGCTCTCGCTCGCGAGCTACGCGGCCCTCCAGCGGGTCGTCCTCGCCTCGGGTGGGGCCCGTCTCTCCTTCGGCGAGCTCTACGCCATCACCCTGGCCAACGACGCGATCGCCCTCAGCGTCCCGGGGGAGCCGGCGGTCTCGAGCGTGTACCGCTACCGCCAGTACCGCGCGCGCGGGGCGAGCGCCTCGGCGAGCGCCTGGACGATCATCACGGTGATCGTGGCCCAGGCGATCGGCCTCTCGCTCGTGCTCGTCGCGGCGATCCTCATCGCGCTCGTCTCCGGCTCGAGCCACGTCGGTCCCGGCGTGACCGGGGTGGCCCTCGCGGTCGTCGTCGGCGCGGGGGTGGTCCTCGCCCGCCGCGACCTCGTGGTCGGACTGCTCGAGGGTGTCGTGCGCCTGGCGCGCCGGCTCACCGGTCGGCCCCGGGGCCCGCTCGGCGATCGCGTCGACGCGACGCTCGCCTCGATGCGCGCGATCACGCTCGACCGCCGCGCGACCGCCGCCTCGATCGGGCTCGCCGTGGGGCTGTGGCTCTGTGACGCGGGGTGCCTGCTCGCGGCCCTCGCGGCCGTGGGGGCGCGGGTCCCGTGGGCCGGGGTCCTCCTCGCCTACGGCGTCAGCCAGGTCCTCGCCGCCCTGCCGGTCGCGCCGGGGGGCCTCGGGGTCGTCGAGGGCAGCCTCACCGTCGTGCTCGTCGCCTACGGCGCCGCGCGCGTGCCGGCGCTCTCGGCCGTCCTTCTCTACCGGCTCGCCAACTACTGGCTGCCCATCGCGCTCGGCTGGGCGACGGCCGGGGGGCTCGCGCTGTCGCGCCGGCGCGCCGTGACCGCGACGGGCGCGCTGGAGGGTGATTAGCAGTAAAATTCCGCGGTGACCACGACCGAGCGAGTGGGCCTACGCGAGGCCGCCGAGCGACTCGGCGTCCACTACATGACCGTGTACCACTACGTGCGCACCGGACGGCTCGCGGCCGAGCGCGAGGGCGCGACCTGGCTCGTCCGTCGCGCGGACCTCGAGGCCCTCGCGGCGCCGGGTGCCCGCCCGGCGGCGACCCGGACGCCGCGTCCCGCCCGGCTCGCCGAGCGCATGGTGCGCGGGGACGAGGCCGGGGCGTGGGCGATCGTCGAGGGCGCCATGGCCTCGGGCGCGTCACCCGCCGCGGTCTACGAGGAGCTGCTCGTGCCGGCCCTGCGCGGGGTCGGCGACCGCTGGGCGGCGGGGACGATCTCGGTGGCCGACGAGCACCGGGCGAGCGTCGTGGCGACGAGGGTGATCGGGCGGATGGGGCCGCGCTTCGCCCGTCGAGGCCGCGCGCGCGGCTCGGTCGTGCTCGGCGGGCCGGCCGGCGAGAGCCACGCCCTGCCGGTGGCGATCGTGGCGGACCTGCTGCGCGCGGCCCACCTCGAGCCCATCGACCTCGGTGCGAACGCCCCGGCCGACTCCTTCGCCGAGACGGCCGCGGGCGCCGACCGGCTCGTCGCGGTCCTCGTCGGGGTGACCGCGGAGGGGCTCGAGGAGTCGGTCCGCGAGACGATCGGGGCCGTCGCGCGTCGCGTCGAGGTCCCGGTGCTCGTGGGGGGCCGGGCGATCCGCGACCGGGCCCACGCCCTCTCGCTGGGGGCGGCGGGCTGGACCGGGCACAGCGCGGCCGGCGCCGTGGCGGCCGTGGAGTCGCTGCTCGCCTAGGGCCGCGCCCTCGTGGGCTGGGGTGCGAGGGCACCGCGCCAGTGCCCACGGGCGAAGACGACCTGGACGTCGCTCACGTGGCGTTCGAGGAAGGCCGCCTCGCAGTAGCACAGGTACATCCGCCACAGCCGCGTGAACGACTCGCCGAGCTCGAGGGTCTCGACCGCCTCGGCGTGGGCCTCGAGGTTGGCCCGCCAGCGCGCGAGGGTCTCGGCGTAGTGGCGCCCGATGTCCTCGAGGTCGACGACGCGCAGGTCGCTCACCCGGGTCGCCGCGCGGGTCATCGCCTCGATCGAGGGCAGGAAGCCGCCCGGGAAGACGAGTCGCTTGATGAAGTCCTCGCGGCGCTTGGCCCGCTCGTAGCTGCGGTCGTCGATGACGATGGCCTGCAGGCCCATGAGCCCCCCGGGCTCGAGGAGGCGCGCGCACGCGGCGAAGAAGGCGTCGAGCTGGCGCCAGCCGATGGCCTCGATCATCTCGATCGAGACCAGCTTGTCGAATCTGCCCTCGAGCTCGCGGTAGTCGCGGTTCACGACGCTCACCCGCTCGGCGAGCCCCGCTTCGGCGACCCGGCGCGTCGCGTACTCGAACTGGGCGTCGGAGATGGTGGTCGTGGTCACCCGGCAGCCGTAGTGGCGCGCCGCGTGCAGGGCGAAGCCGCCCCAGCCCGTCCCGATCTCGACGACGTGGTCGTCGGGCGAGAGGGCGAGCTTGCGACAGAGCCGGTCGAGCTTGGCCGACTGGGCCTCGGCCAGGGTGACCTCGGGCCGCTCGAAGAAGGCGCAGGAGTACATCATCGTCTCGTCGAGCATCTGTGCGAAGAAGTCGTTCGAGAGGTCGTAGTGGGCGCGCACGTGGAGCCGGTCCTGCTCGCGGGTGCGCACACGCTCGGGCGGGCGCACCCACTCGGCGAGGCGCCGGAGGGGCTCGACGAGGGGGGCCGACCGGCGCGCCAGGGCGTCGGCGCGCCGTCGCGCCGGGGTGGTCACACGCTCAAGGATCCGCACGAGGTCGGTCAGCTCGTCACAGTCCCACCAGCCGGCCGCGTAGCTCGCCCCGAGCCCGACCGAGCCCTGGCGGAGAAGGGTGCCGTAGGCCCGCGGGTCGTGCACGACGACACGCGCGAGGGGGCGTCCCTCGCCGAAGGTCGCGGTGCGCTCGCCCTCGACGAGCACCACGGTGCCCGTGCGCACGCGCGCGAGCATCGCGCGCACGATCCGGCGCGAGGCGCCGACGAGACGAGCGCTCCCCTCGAGGTCGGCGAGCTCGGGCCCGAGGGTCATCGCCGCCCCGCCGACACGGGGTGGGCCGCCCGGGTGCGTCGAGCCACGAAGGGCGCGCCCTTTCGCCACAGGCGAAGGGCCTGGCGGTAGATCCCCCACGAGACCGCGACCGCCGTGAGGGGACGGCGCCAGACGAGCCGGGCGAGGTCGGCGCGGGCGTTGCCCACACGCTGGAGGGAGAGTCCCGCGTCGAAGACCCGCTCCCCCCCGCGGCGGTTGCCGAGGTGGAGGTGGATCGACTCGCCCGGCGCGCCGGCGCGCAGCACGTACTCGAGGTCGCTGGGCAGGAACGGCGAGACGTGCATCTCCTTGTCGAAGGTGACGGACTGGCCGGCGGGGTCGAGGACGTAGGCGGTGCGCTCGTGCCACGGGGTCGAGGTGACCTCGAGCACGATCGCCTCGAGGTCGCCCGCGTCGTCGAGGCAGTAGTACACCGAGAGCGGGTTGAACTGCCAGCCCCAGACCCGCGGAGTGGTGAGGAGCAGTATCGGGCCCGTGGGACGCCGGCCGAGGCGTTCGTCCACGAGGTCGCGCACCGTGCGATCGAGTGGGGTCGCCGGGTCGCCGAGGTAGTCGGAGCGCTCGAGCCGCACGGGGGCCCAGCGGGTGGCGGACCAGAGCGGGTGGCGCGCGACCAGCTCCTCCCACTCGTCGAGGGCGACGAGGAGCATCGTCACGCGCTGGCTGAAGGCGTGGGCGACGCCGCCGGTCGCGGGGACGCCGTGGCGGGTGTGGACGAGGCGCCCCTCGTAGAGGGCGCTCCTCACGGGCGCGCCTCGGGCCAGGTCACCCCGAGATTCTCGCAGACCGCCACGGCGCTGCGCGCGCCGTCCTCGTGGAAGCCGTAGCCCCAGTAGGCGCCCGCGAAGGAGACCCCGTCGACCCCACTGATCTCGCCGTGGCGGCGCTGGGCCGCCAAGGCGGCACCGTCGTAGACGGGGTGGTCGTAGCGCATCTCGGCGATCACCCGGGTGGGGTCGACGGCGTCGGACCGGTTGAGGGTGAGCAGCAGCGGCTCGGGCGTGTCGAGCCCCTGGAGACGCGAGAGGTCGTAGGTGAGGGTGGGGCCCGCGACGCGCGTCCCCTGGTGCCAGTTCCAGCTGGCCCGGGCGCGGGGCCGGCCGGGCAGCAGTCGCTGGTCGGTGTGCAAGAGGGCGTCGTTCGAGCGGTAGCGCAGCGCGCCGAGGACCTCGCGCTCGGCCGGGGTCGGGTCGCTCAAGAGGGCGAGGGCCTGGTCGCTGTGGGTGGCGAGGACGACGTGGTCGAAGGTCTCCGAGGGGCCCGTGTCGGTGGCGACCTCCACGCCGGTGGCGCGGCGCACGACCTTGCCGACCGGCTCGGCGAGGCGCACCCGGCCCGCCAGGGGGGCGAGGACGCGCTCGACGTAGGTGCGCGACCCGCCGAGCACGGTGCGCCACTGGGGCCGCCCACCCAGGCCCAGCAGCCCGTGGTTGGCGAAGAAGCGCACGAGGGCCCGCGCCGGGAACTCGGTGAAGAGCGCGGGGTCGGCCGACCAGATGGCCGCCCCCATCGGCACGAGGTACCAGTCGCGGAACTCGGGCGAGAAGCCGCGCGCGAGGTACTCGGCGAGGGTGAGGTCGTCGTCGCCCTCGAGCAGGCCGGGCGCCTCGCGGTTGAAGCGCGCGACGTCGGCGAGCATGCGCCAGAAGCCCGGTCGCAGCGCGTTGCGCGGCTGGGCGAACAGGGCCGCGACCGACGAGCCGCTCCACTCGACCCCGGCGCGCTCGTCGCTCATCGAGAAGCCCATGTCGCTAGGGCGCGACGCGACGCCGAGCTCGGCGAAGAGCCGGGTCAGGAGGGGGTAGTTGCGCTCGTTGTAGACGATGAAGCCGGTGTCGACGCTCACACGCCGGCCCGCGACCTCGAGGTCGTGGGTGTGGGCGTGGCCCCCGGGCCGTGCGGCGGCCTCGAAGACGGTGACCTCGTGGTGGGGGTGGAGGAGGTGGGCACAGGTGAGACCGGCCACCCCGGTCCCGACGATGGCGATGCGCACGGGGTCCCTTTCGCTGCTGGGAGTCCGGCGTCGCCGGTCGGTCGTATTTTAGTGCTAAACTAATCTGGCCGGTCCCCGACCCCGGAAACCCACTGATGGCCCGCTACACCACCACGATCCGCTCCTCGCTCTCGCCCGCCGAGGCGTTCGCCCGGCTCGCCGACTTCTCCTCGGCCGCCTCGTGGGACCCCGGGGTCGAGTCGGCCCGGCGCCTCGACGAGGGCCCCGTGCGGGTCGGCAGCCGGGTGGCCCTGGTGGCCTCGTTCGGGCGCCGGAGGGTCCCTCTCACCTACGAGGTCGTCGAGCTCGTCGAGGGCGAGCGCGTCGTCCACGCCGCCGAGGCCCGCCTCTTTCGCTCGCGCGACACCATCACCTTCGCCCCCCACGGCGACGGCGCGCTCGTCACCTACGACGCGCGCCTCGAGGGCCGGGGTGGCTTCGCCTTGGCGGAGCCGCTCCTGGCCCTCGCCTTTCGCCGGATCGGGGACCGGGCCCGGGCGGGCCTGGAGCGGTTCGTGAACCCGTGAGCCTCGCCGGAGCGATCGACGCGGCCCTCGAGGCCAGCGTCGTCGGCAGCTTCACCCGGGTCGGCTACGGGGTGCGCCGCCGGCTCGAGCACTGGGGGCCGCCGGCGCGCCTCGACGGGCGGGTGGCCCTGGTCACCGGGGCAACCTCGGGCCTGGGCCTCGCCTACGCCCGCGGGCTCGCGGCCCTGGGCGCCCGGACCCACCTCGTCGCCCGAGACCCCGCGCGTCTCGAGGCGGTGCGCGCGTCGCTCGTCGAGGCGACCGGGAACCGAGAGATCGAGTCGTGGGTCGCGGACCTCGCCTCCCCGCGGGCCGTGGCGGCCCTCGCCCACGAGCTCGCCGGGGGTATCGCGTGCCTCGACGTCCTCATCCACAACGCCGGGGCCATCGCTCCGGCGCGCGCTCTCCTCGACGGGGTCGAGACGACCGTCGCCGTCCAGCTGCTCGCGCCCTACCTCCTCACCGAGGCGCTGCGGGGCGCGCTCGGCGCCGGCGCGCCGGGCCGGGTCGTCCTCGTCGCCTCGGGCGGGATGTACGCCGAGCCCTTCGACTTAGAGCGCCTGGCCGGCTCCGGGGGGCCCTACGACGGTGTGCGCACCTACGCCCGGGTGAAGCGGGCTCAGGTGGTGCTCGCCCGGGCCTGGGCCCACCGCTGGCCGGCCGAGGAGGTCGCCGTGGTCGCGCTGCACCCCGGCTGGGTGGACACCCCCGGGCTCGAGCGCTCCCTGCCGGTCTTTCGCCGGGTCCTGGGTCCCCTCCTGCGCCGCCCCGACCAGGGGGCCGACACGGGGCTGTGGTTCGCCGGCGCCCCCGGCGCCGCGGCCCTCAGCGGGTCGTTCCTCTTCGACCGGCGCCCCCGGGCGACCGAGCGGCTGGCGCGGACCCGCTCGCTCGACCCCCGGGGGGACGAGGAGCGGCTCCTCGGGTGGCTCGGGGGCCTCGCGGCGGGCCCCGGGGGGCGATAGGAGCCCGCGAGAAGCCGTCGGGGCCGCCGTTATCCTGGTTGGGCGGCCATCCGCGGCCCGCCGCTTTTGCGCTCCCGGGAGTTTCCGGTAGACTGGTGAGCCGACCTCGCGGGCCGCCGCGGGGTCTCCCGTGCGGGCGTTGTCCTCGCGCGTCGTTGTGCCCGAGCAAGGAGAAGGACCTGAGCAAGCAGAAGGAAGACGCGTTCACCGTGGAGGGCACCGTCGTGGAGCCGCTGCCGAACGCCATGTTCCGGGTGGAGCTGGAGAACGGGTACACCGTCCTCGCCCACAGCTCCGGGAAGATGCGCATGCACCGCATCCGCATCCTGCCCGGCGACAAGGTGCAGGTGGAGATCACTCCCTACGACATGACCCGCGGCCGCATCACC
This sequence comes from Actinomycetes bacterium, assembly GCA_021831125.1. Lineage (GTDB taxonomy): Bacteria > Actinomycetota > Acidimicrobiia > Acidimicrobiales > RAAP-2 > RAAP-2. The sequence goes on from JAKBNI010000027.1 coordinate 21,237, forward strand.
TACCGCTACAAATAGCTCCCGTCCACGAGTCCAGGAACGAAATGAAAGTCCGCGCGAGCGTCAAGCCGATCTGTGAGAAGTGCAAGGTGATCCGACGGGCCGGCGTCGTCCGCGTGATCTGTGAGGCGAACCCGCGCCACAAGCAG
>JAKBNI010000028.1 GCA_021831125.1 Actinomycetes bacterium
ACGGCCAGGATGAGCCCCGCCCCGCCCTCGCGCCGTAGCGCCGCGAGGGCCTGGCGCGCGCTCGCGCGGCCCTCGACGACCATGGCCCCGACCGACGCGCCGGCCGCCGACTCGACGGCCCGCTCGGACCCCTCGTCGACCTCGATGAGGTCGAGGAAGGCGCCGAGCACGCCCTCGAGGCCCCCGAGGATCGCCCGCCCCCCGGCGCCGGAGAGCTCGTCGTGGGCGCGCTCGAGGGTCTCGGCGCGGGCCTGGGCGCGCGCCGCGGTCTCCACGGCCTCGGCCAGCTCCCCCTCGACCGCGCCGAGCAGCGCCTCACCGGCCTCGACCTCGCCCTGGGCCCGGGCGCGCGCCTCGCGCGCCCCGTCGAGCCGGGCCGTCGCATCGCGGGCCGCGAGGGCGCCGTGGGCGAGGGACCCCTCGATCTCACCTAGGCGCGCGCGCACCACGTCGATCTGGTCGCGGACCCGGCGCTCGCGTTCGCGCGCGTCGGCGACGGCGCGCTCGAGCAGGGCCACCTGCTCACGGGCCCCGCGCAGGCTCTCCTCGGCCAGCGCGGCCGAGACCTCGCCGTGCGCGTCGAGCGCCACGCGGGCCGCCTCGAGCTCGTCACGGGCGGCGCCGGCGCGCGCGCGCAGCGCGGCCAGGTCGGCCTCCTCGGCGGCGAGGGCGACCAGGTCCTCAGCGAGGCGAGCGGCGTCGGCCTCGAGGTTCGCGATCACGTTCTCGTCCGCCGAGGCCACGAGGGCCTGGTCGAGGGCCCGACGCCGCTCGTCGATCACCGAGCCCAGCCCGCGGGCGCGCTCGGCGAGGCTGCGCACCGTCGCGAGCGACGAGGCGAGGGCCTCCTCGCGGCGCGAGCCCATCTCGGCGGCCGCGGCGGTCGCCTGGGCGTCGAGGGCGACGAGCTCGCCGCGCAGGTCGCGCTCGCGCTGGGCCGAGGTCTCGAGCGAGGCGTCGAGCTCGTGGAGGCGCCGGTCGTAGCGCGCCAGGCGGGTCGAGAAGAGGGTGGCGCGCGCTTCGCGCAGCTCGGCCTCGACCCCGGCGAAGGTCCGCGCGGAGGCGGCCTGGCGCTCGAGCGGGCGCATCTGGCGACGCACCTCGCGCACGAGGTCGCCGAGGCGCTCGAGGTTCTCCTGGGTCTGGGCGAGGCGCCGCTCCGATCGCTCCTTGCGCCGACGGTGCTTGAGGACGCCGGCCGCCTCCTCGATCACCGCGCGGCGGTTCTCCGGGTTCGACGAGAGGATCGAGTCGAGCTGGCCCTGGCCGATGATCATGTGCTGCTGACGACCCACGCCCGAGTCGCCGAGGAGCTCTTGGACGTCGAGGAGCCGGCAGGTGGTGCCGTTGATCGCGTACTCGGACTCGCCGTTGCGAAAGAGGGTGCGCGAGATCGTGACCTCGGCGCCCTCGACCGGCAGGCGCCCGGCGGCGTTGTCGAGGGTGAGCGACACCTCGGCGCGCCCGAGCGCCGAGCGCTGGGCGGTGCCGGCGAAGATGACGTCGTCCATCCGACTGCTGCGCAGGAGCCGCGTGCTCTGGGCGCCCAGCACCCAGGCCACCGCGTCGACCACGTTGGACTTGCCCGAGCCGTTCGGGCCCACCACGGCGGTGACCCCCGGCTCGAACTCGAGCGTCGTGGAGTCGGCGAAGGACTTGAACCCTCGCATGGTCAGCCGCTTCAAGAACACGGCTGAACGCTACCAACCGCGACCGCGGTCCCCCGGGGCCGCGAGGCTAGGACTGGCAGCGCGGGCAGAAGAACGTCGAGCGGCCGTGGAAGGCCACGCGCTCGATCGGGCCCCGACACTGGAAGCAGGCCAGGCCCTCGCGAGCGTAGACCTGGTGGAACTGCTGGTACGTGCCCGGCCTGCCCTCGGGGTCGACGAACTGCTCGTCGGCGAGGGTCGAGCCCCCGTGCTTGATCGCCTCGGCGAGGACCTCGGTGATCGAGCGGTGCAGCCGGCGGATCTCGATCGTCGAGAGGGACTCGCTCGGCCGGTCGTAGCGCAGCCCGGCGGCGAAGAGGATCTCGTCGGAGTAGATGTTCCCGATCCCGCAGAGGATGTCCTGGTCGGTGAGGACGGCCTTAAGGGCCGTGGTGCGGCTGCGCAGCACGGCCGCGAAGCGGTCCCAGCCGTACTGGTCCTCGAAGGGGTCGAGGCCGAGGTGGGCCAGCTCGGGCACCCGGGCGCGCCGGGCCAGTCCCTCGCCCCCGACCGACAGGCGCGCGAACTTCGACACCTCGACCGCCTCGCCCGGCGCCGGCGGGGTCGAGACGAACATCTCGCCGAAGGTCCTGGGGTCGACGAAGCGCAGCTCGCCGCCCGGGCTGAGCGTGAAGACGACGTGGGTGTGCTTGGGCTTGGGGTCCTTGGGGCCCTTCGCGCGCAGCAGCTGGCCGCTCATGCCCAGGTGCACGACCAGGTTGGTCTGGTTGTCGAGGGCGAAGACGAGGTACTTGCCGAGGCGCTCGGCACTGCGCACGCTGCGGCCCTCGACGAGGGCCCGGAACTCCTTGGCCGACTTGTGCCGACGCACCACCCGGCCGTTGGTGACGGCGACCGCCCTGATCTTCTTGCCGACGAGGTCGCGCGCGAGCGCCGCGCGGACCGTCTCGACCTCGGGCAGCTCAGGCATCGCGCGCCTCGAGCGCGGTACGGGCCGCGGCGACCTCGGCGGCCTTCTTCGAGCGGCCCTCGCCGCGGGCGAGCACGCGCCCGTCGAGCTCGACGCGCGCCACGAAGCGCGTGTCGTGGGCCGGTCCCTCGGCGACGACCTCGTAGCGCGGCGTGCCCCGGCCACTCGACGCGGCCCACTGACGCAGCAGGGTCTTGGGGTCGACGACCCCGGCGGGCTCGCTCGCCGCCTCGGCGAGGGCCTCGCCGAGCGCGTCGGCGACGAAGGCCCGCGCCGCCTCGAAGCCGCGCTCGAGGTAGAGGGCCGCGACGAGGGCCTCGAAGGCGTCGGCGAGCAGGCTCGGGCGCTCGTGGCCCCGCTCCTTGGCGACCCCGCGCCCGACGAGCAGGGCCGGGCCGAGGTCGAGCGCGCGCGCGGCGCGCGCGAGCGATCCCTCGTTCACGACGCGGCTGCGCACGAGCGAGCCCGTCCCCTCGTTGAGGGCGGGGAAGTCGGTGACGATCAGGTCCGCGACGACCAGGTCCACCACGGCGTCGCCCAGGAACTCGAGGCGCTCGTTGGACTCCACCGCGTTCTCCGCGGCGTAGCTCGAGTGGGTGAGGGCCGTCGTCAGCCGCGGGCTGGACGGGTCCAGCCCCACCCGTGCAGCGAGAGCGTCGACGCCTCGAGCCAACCGGCGGGCCTAGGCCAGGTGGAGCTTGGCGGCCACGTAGTCGACGGCGTCGTTGACCGTGCGCAGGCCCTCAAGGTCGGCGTCGTCGATGTGGAATCCGGCGACGTAGTCGTCGAGGCGCTCCTCGAGCGCCTCGACCAGCTCGATCAGGGCGAGCGAGTCGGCACCGAGGTCGGCGAAGGGCGCGACGTCGCTGATGTCGGCCGGGCTCCTCTCGAGGATCTCGGCGAGCTGGTCTCGCACCAGCGTGGCGACGGCGGCTCGGTCCAACGGGGTGGCGGGATCAGCGCTCATCGGGCCTCCTTGACCGGCCCAACACTAGCCACGACCGGGCCCGCGACGCGGGTTTATCCACCCTCACCAGGTCGGAAGATCGAGCGCAGGCCCTCGACGACCTTCGCGGCGACCATCTCGTCGGCGACCCGCAGGGCGTTCATCACGGCCGTGGCGTCGCTCGAGCCGTGACTGATCACGCAGACCCCCTTGAGCCCGAGCAGCGGGGCGCCGCCCTGGTTCTCCGGGGTGAACAGGCTGACGAGGGGCCCGAGGTGGGGCGCGAGCGCGCGTCCGGCCACGCGGGTCGCGTCGTCGGTCTCGATGACCCTGAGCAGTGAGCCGAGCACGAAGCGCAGCGTCCCCTCCATGGTCTTCAAGGCCACGTTGCCGGTGAAGCCGTCGGTCACCACCACGTCGACCGGCGAGGGGACGAGGTCGCGGCCCTCGACGTTGCCCACGAAGTCGAGCCCCGGGGTCGCGGCGAGCAGCCGGTGGGCCGCCTTGACGAGCGGCGTGCCCTTGGTCGGCTCCTCGCCGATCGAGAGCAGGCCGACCCGGGGCGTCGGCGTCGTGAAGTACGCCGCGTGGAAGGCCGAGCCCATCTGGGCGAACTGGAGAAGCATCTCGGGCGTGCACTCGGAGTTCGCCCCGGCGTCGACCAGCACCATCGGGGTCGTGCCCGGGCGCGGGATGGGCGTGGCGATGCACGGGCGCACGACGCCCGGGACCCGCCCCATGCGCAGCAGCGCCGCGGCCATGGTGGCGCCGGTGTTGCCCGCCGAGACCATCGCCGAGGCCGCGCCGTCGCGCACCAGCTCGGCGGCGCGCACCAGCGACGAGTCCTTCTTCGCGCGCACGCTGGCGCCGGGGTCCTCGTCCATCGCGATGACCTCGGTGCAGGCCACGACCGGCAGGCCCAGGGGGTCGCCGAGCAGCTCGGGCACGCCCACGAGCGTGACCTCGATCCCCAGCTCGTCGACGGCGCGGCGTGCGCCCGCGACGACCTCCCCGGGGGCGAAGTCCCCGCCCATCGCGTCGAGGGCGATGGGCAGGCTCAACTCAGTCGACCTCGACGGCGACGCGCCCCTTGTACCAGCCGCAGTTCGGGCAGACCACGTGGGGGGTCTTGGCGGTGGCGCACTGGGGGCAGACGCTGCGGGCCGGACGCCCCAGGCGCCAGTTGGCGGCGCGGCGCGAGCGCGAGCGGGCTTTGCTGGTCTTTCGCTTGGGGACGGCCATGGTCGGTCTCTTTCACCTGAGCTGCCGCCCGGGCCTAGCCGGGGTCGGCGAAACGGAGTCCGTCCAGTGTAGCCCAGCGCGGGTCGCGCGGCGCCGAGCAGTCGCAGGTCGTCTCGTTGCGGTCGATCCCGCACTGGGGGCAGAGCCCTCGGCAGTCCTCGCGGCACAGCGGCGCGAGGGGCAGGTCGAGCAGGATGGCGTCGTGGGCGAGGGGCGCGAGGTCCACCACGTCGCCCTCGATGAGGTAGGTCTCCTCGTCGCCCGCCGCGCGCCGCTCGACGAAGCGCTCGTCCACTGCGACCCTCGAGCGCCCGAGCACCGGGGCCGAGCAGCGCCGGCAGATCCCGTGCCAGGGGGCCTCGACGCGCCCGTGCGCGCGCAGCCCCCCGACGAAGCTCTGCAGGGCCACCTCCACGCGCACCAGGGCCTCGGGGAAGACGTCGGTCTCGGCCGGCCCGCGCGGGGCGAACTCGTGGGGCTCGTCGAAGGGGGCCTCGAAGGCCACCTCGCGCACCGAGGGGACGTCGCGCAACAAGGTGGCCACGGGCACGAGGTAGGGCGAGGCCACTAGAAGGCGTCCTGGTCGAAGAAGGAGTCGTCACCCCCGCCCGAGGGTGCGGGCGGCTCGGGGGCCGGGGCGAGGAAGTCGTCGGGGGGCGCCTCGGCCCCGGTGACCGAGGCCGGGGCGACCTGGGCGCTTAGGCGCTCGCGCCCCGAGTGGGCCGTCTTCATGAGCCGCTCGAGCACGATCTCGAAGCCGCCGAGCTTGGCGTCGATGAAGTCCTCGGCCTGGTTGATGAGCTGACGGGCCTCGGCCCGGGCGTCGGCGACGATCTGGTCGGCCTTCAGGCGGCTCTGGCGCACGATCTCGGTGCGGTCCACCATGCGGGCGGCCTCGGCGCGGACCTGGTCCATGAGCTGCTGGGCCTTGGCCATCTCGGCCGACATGAGCTCCTCGCGGTCGCGCAGGGCCCAGCGGGCCTCGCGGACCTCCTCGGGCAGGACGCGCAGGGCGTCCTCCAGGCGTCCGAGCACCTCGTCGCGCGGGATGAGGGCCGAGTTCGACAGGGGCATCTGCTTGGCCGTGGCGATCAGCTCGATCACCTCGCGCAGCTCGGTCTCGAGGTCCCGGGCCGGCCGGGGACGGAAGTCCTCGGCGAAGGGGACCTCCTCGGTGTAGGGGTCGTAGGTCACGGGGCCTCCGGGTAGCGCTCGGCGAGGCGCTTGGCGACGGGCTCGGGCACGAAGGCGGTCACGTCCCCGCCGAAGCGCGCCACCTCGCGCAACAGGCGCGAGGCGATGAACGAGTAGTGCGAGCTCGAGGGCAGGAAGAGCGTCTCCACCCCCGAGAGGGAGCGGTTCATCTGGGCCATCTGCAACTCGTTCTCGAAGTCCGACACGGCCCGCAGACCCTTCACGATCGCCGTCGCGTGGACGTCGCGCGCCACGTTCACGAGCAGGGTGGCTATCGAGACGATGCGCACGTTCGAGAGGTGCGCCACGGACTCGGCGATCATGTCGCGGCGCTCTTCGAGGGTGAACATGGCCTCGGACTTCTGGGGGTTGCGGATGGCCGCGACCACGACCTCGTCGAAGATCGGCGAGGCGCGCTCGACGATCTCGAGGTGGCCGTTGTGGAACGGGTCGAACGACCCGGGGATCAGCCCGACGGTCACGGGAGGTCCCCCGACATGGGTTCGAGCATCGTCACGAGCGTAGTGCCGTAGCGCTTCTCCTTCGCGACTCGCCAGCCCGGGGGCGGGGCCATGAACCGGTCGTTCTCCACGACCACGCGCCGGGCCACGACCCCCTCGAGCAGGGCCGACAGGTCGAGCGGGCCGTAGGGCGGGTCCGCGAGCACGAGGTCGAGCCCGGCCGGCGCGCCCCAGCGCGGCAGCTGGGCCTGGACGAAGACGGCCCGGCCCGCGAGCCCGAGCGGGGCCAGGTTCTCCTCGGCGGCGGCGAGGCAGGCCCGGTCGGCGTCGACGAAGTAGACGAGGTCCGCGCCACGGCTGAGCGCCTCGATGCCCATCGCACCCGAGCCGCAGAAGAGGTCGGCCACGACGAGCCCGTGCAGCCCCCCGCGGCTCTCGAGCATGGAGAAGATCGCCTCGCGGGCGAAGTCGGTCGTCGGGCGCACCGAGGGGGGCAGCTTCGCCCGTAACGGACGGCCGCGCGCCGTGCCGCCGATCACCCGCACGTCGCCAGGCTACGTGCTAGGAGCGGTGGAGGTAGGTCTCGTCGTCGGCCTCGACGAAGAGGCGCACCTCCTCCAGGGCCGCCGCCAGGTCCGCCCCACCGGCGTCGACGGTCGCGGTCGCCACCGCCCGGGCGGCCTCGACGAGGTCGCCGTCGCGCACCAGGCTCGCCAGGCGCAGGTCGCTGCGACCGCGCTGGCGGTCCCCGAGGAGGGTCCCCTCCCCGCGCAGCTCGAGGTCGCGCGCCGCGAGCGCGAAGCCGTCGTTCGAGGCGACGAGCGCCTCGAGGCGCGCCGCGCCGTCCTCGCTCGGCGCCTCGCCGAGCAGGTAGCACCAGCTCGGCCGGTCCGAGCGGCCGACCCGCCCGCGCAGCTGGTGGAGCTGGGCGAGGCCGAAGCGCCACGCGTCCTCGATCACCACGACCGTCGCCTCGGGCACGTCGACCCCGACCTCGATCACGACGGTCGCCACGAGGACGTCGAGCTCGCCCGCGCGCAGCGCCCCCATCGCCCGCTCCTTCTCGGCGCCGGGCATCTGGCCGTGCACCAGCCCGACGCGCAGACCCGCGAGCGGGCCCGCGGCCAGCCGGTCTCGCTCGGCGACCGCGCTCGCCGCGTCGAGCTTTTCGGACTCCTCGACGAGGGGGCACACCACGAAGGCGCGGCGACCGCTCGCCGCCTCCTCGCGCACCCGCGCCCAGGCCACCTCGGGGTCGGCGCGCAACCAGTGCGTCTCGACCGGGCGCCGCCCGGCCGGCAGCTCGTCGAGCACCGACTGGTCGAGGTCGCCGAAGACCGTGAGGGCGGCCGTGCGCGGGATGGGGGTGGCCGTCATGACGAGCAGGTCCGGGTCGCGTCCCTCGCCCGAGCGCTCGCGGGCCGCCTCGATGAGCACGGCCCGCTGGGCCACCCCGAAGCGGTGCTGCTCGTCGACCACGACGAGCCCGAGGGCGCGGAAGCGCACCGCCGGCTCGAAGAGGGCGTGGGTGCCCACCACGACGTCGACCGCGCCCGCGGCGAGGGCCTCGAGCACCTCGCGGCGCTCGCGCGCGCCGACGCGCCCGCTGAGCAGGCCGACCGCGAGGGGGCGCCGCCCGCCCAGGACGGCGACGTCGTCCACCTCGAGGCCCGCGAGGTCGGCGCGCAGGGACGCGGCGTGCTGCTCGGCCAGCACCTCGGTCGGGGCGACGAGCGCGCTCTGGCGGCCGCCCTCGCGCACGACGAGCGTCGCGAGCAGCGCCACCGTGGTCTTGCCCGCGCCGACGTCGCCCTGGAGGAGCCGGTGCATCGGCGTGGGCGCCGCCAGGTCCGAGAGGATCTCGCGAGCGGCGCGGCGCTGGGCGCCGGTGAGGGCGAAGCGGTGTCCCGCGACGAAGCGCCCGACGAGGCTGGCCCCGCCGTCGAGTTCGGCGCCGAGCGCGGGGTGGGCGATCCCCACCGCGTCGCGCTCGAGCCGTCGGCGCCGCTCGAGGCTGGCGACCTGGAGCCGCCACAGCTCGTCGAAGGCGAGACGACGACGGGCCGGCGTGTCCAGCTGGGCGGTCTCGGGCCGGTGGATGCCCCCGTAGGCGGCCGTGCGCCCGATGAGCTCGTACGCCGCACGCGTCGCCGGCGCGAGGGGGTCGGCCAGCGCGCCCGCGCGGCGCAGCGACTGGTCCACCAGGTCGGCGAGCTCCCAGCTGGCCAGCCCCTCGGCGCCCGAGGGGTAGACCGCGACCACCCGGCCGATCCGCTCGGGGTCGCGCTCGCGCCCCGCGGGGTCGAGGACGACCTCGACGGTCGGGTTGGTCATCTGGCGCCGTCCCCGGTACTCCCCGAGCGCCCCGAAGAAGAGGGCCCCCACGCCCACGGCGAGCTGGCGCTCGCGCCAGGGCTGGTTGAAGAAGACGAGGTCGAGGGCGCCCGAGCCGTCGCCCACGGTCACCTCGACCATCGAGCGGCCCTGGCGGGTGCGGCGCGCCCTCGTGCGCACGACCTCGCCGTAGACCGCGGCCGTCTCGCCGACCGCCAGCTCGGCGAGGTCGACCCGGCGGGTCCGGTCGACGTAGCGACGCGGGAACCACGAGATCAGGTCGAGCACCGAGTCGATGCCCATCTCGGCGAGCGCCGCGCGCCGGCGCTCGCCGACCCCGTGGAGGCGCTCGACCGGGATCGCGGCCAGCTCGACCAGCGTGCGCCCGGGCGCGTCGCTCACTCGAGGCCGACGTAGTACGGGTAGAGCGGCTGGCCCCCGTGGTGGACCTCGACCGCGAGGTGGGGGAACTCCTCGGCCAGGTAGTCGGTGATGCGCCGGGTGGTGGCCGGCGAGGCGCCGTCGCCCTCGATGAGGGTGACGAGCTCGTGCTCGGGCGTGGCCAGGGCCGCGATGAGGTCCCTCGCGGCCCCCGACACCGAGTCGGCCACGGCGCGCACGCCCCCCGGGCCGAGGCCGATCCAGTCGCCGCGGCGTATGGGGCCGAGGTCGCACTCGGAGTCGCGCACGGCCCGGGTCACCTCGCCGGTGGTGACCCTCAGGGCCGAGGCGGTCATCGCCGCCGCGTTCTCCTCGGCCGTGGCCGCGGGGTCGTAGGCGAGCAGCGCGGCGAAGCCCTCGATGACCGAGTCGGTGGGCACGACCCGCACGACCTGGTCGACGAGGTCGCCGACGCGCTCGGCCACCAGGCGGACGTTCTGGTTGTTGGGCAGGATCACCACCTCGGGCGAGCCGGTGGCGGCCACCGCCTTGACGAGGTCGGCCGTCGCCGGGTTCATCGACTGGCCGCCGGCCACCAGCTCACGCGCCCCGAGCGAGTAGAAGATCCGCCCCACGCCCTCACCCACCACGACCGCCACGACCGCGGTCGCCGGCGCCGGGGGCCGCGCCACCTCGGGCAGGCGCTCGATGGTGACCTCGCGCACCCAGCGCTCCTCGAGGACCTGGTCGGCGAGGTTCGTGACGCGGATCTCGCGCGGACGGCCCACGTCGAGGGAGGCCTCGACGGCCCCGCCGATGTCGTCGGTGTGGATGTGGCAGTTGTAGAGGCCCTCGCCGCCGACGATGACGATCGACTCGCCGAGACCCTTCCAGACCTCGCGGAAGGCCGGGATCCTCGCGTCGTCCCCCTCGAGCAGGAACATCACCTCGTAGGTCGGCCCGAGGGGCCCGGTGCCGACCGCCTCGTGCACGTGGGAGGGCACCGACTCGAGCGGCGGCGCCTCGGGCAGCGCGTCGCCGGCGACCGCGTGGCACAGCGCGTGCAACAAGAGCACCAGCCCCGAGCCGCCGGCGTCGACGACGCCGGCCTGGGCGAGGGCGGGCAGCTGCTCGGGGGTGTGGGCGAGGGCCTCGATCGCCGCGTCGCGCGCCGCGCGCACCAGCGCGGCGAGGTCGTCGTCGTGGGGGGCGGCGGCCCGCGCGGCCGCGCGAGCGATGGTGAGGATCGTGCCCTCGACCGGGTGGACGACGGCCTGGCGGGCGAGCTCGTCGGCGCGCGCCAGGGCCGCGGCGAGGGTCTTGGCGTCGACCGCGTCGGCGTGGCCGACCTCCTCGACGACCCCCCGCAGGATCTGGCTGAGGATGACCCCGGAGTTGCCCCGGGCCCCCATGAGCGACCCGTGGGCGATGGCCTGGCCCACGGCCTCGAGGGAGGCGTCCTCGCCCAGGGCCGCCAGGGCGATCGAGACCGACTCCACGGTGAGGGTCATGTTGGTCCCGGTGTCCCCGTCGGGGACCGGGTACACGTTGAGCCGGTTCAGGACCTCGCGGTGCGCACGCAGCAGTTCGAGGAAGGTGGCGACGACCTCGCGCAGGTCGCTCGGGCCAAGCGAGGTGGCAACCACGCCGCCGATGCTACAATGGTCACCCTGTCGATCCGCCCCCCGCCCGGGGCCCCCAAGGAGAACTGACCATGGCGTCCGTCTGCGACCTCTGCGGCAAGAAGCCCTCGTTCGGGATGAACGTGTCGTTCTCGCACCGTCGCACCAAGCGCCGGTGGAACCCGAACATCCAGCGCGTGCGCGCCCTGGTCGGGCGCACCCCCACGCACATCAACGTGTGCACCGGCTGCCTGCGTTCGGGCAAGGTCGTCAAGCCCTCGCGCAGCACCCTCTAGTCAGAGGCGGTGCTCGAAGCCCCGTCGCTCGAGGGGCTGGCCCGAGAGGGTGCGCGCGCGCACGTCGGCGACGACCTCACCCACCTCGATCGGCGCCCGTAGTCCGCGCGCGGCGAAGACCTCGCCGAGCCGTCCCGGGTCGGGCGCCGCGACGACGAGCTCGTAGTCCTCGCCCCCGCTGATCGCCTCCTCCCGGGTCGCCCCCTCCGCGACCGGCACCGAGTCCAGGGCGAAGCCCACCCCCGACGCGTCGGCCAGGCGGTGCAGGTCGATGCCGAGCCCGTCGGAGAGGTCCATCATCGCTCGGGCCCCCGCGCCGCGCGCGGCCCGGCCCTCGGCGAGGAGCGCCCGGGGCCGACGGTGGGCCAGAACGAGCGCGTCGTCGAGTCCCGCCCCCTCGCGACGCCGGCGCAGGCCCGCCGCCGAGCGCCCGAGCGGACCGGTCACGTAGAGCCGGTCCCCCGGTCGCGCGCCGGAGCGGCGCACCGCACCCGCGCCCGGGCACTCCCCGATGACCGTCACGGCGAGGGCCAGCTCGCCCCCGCGTGAGAGGTCGCCCCCCACCACCGGGCACCCCGCCGCGACGGCCGCCGCGGCCACGCCCTCGTGCAGCGCCTCGAGGTCGGTGCCCGGAGGCGCGGTGACCGCGAGCACCAGGGCGCGCGCGAGCGCGCCCATCGCCGCGAGGTCGCTCAACGCGCCCGCCACGGCCTTGTAGCCGAGGTCGGCGACCGAGAAGAGGCTGAGATCGAGGTGGACCCCGGCGACGGCCACGTCGGTCGAGACGACGACCTGTCCGACCAGGGGACACAGGATCGCCGCGTCGTCGCCGACGAAGAGCTCGCCGCGCGCCGGGGAGCCGGGGCCCACGATTTTCGCTATACGCTCGAGGACGTCATCCTCGCGACGGTCACGTTCTCTGGTTGGGTCGGCCGGCGTGGTCATGACGGGCAGTGCGACGCGCCGTAACCCCGCGGCGCCCGGACGGTAGATGAGGTAGTCGTGGCGTACCCAACCAAGAACAAGAAACTCATCGAGTGGGTCGAGGAAGTGGCCAGGCTCACGACGCCCGATCGTATCCACTGGTGCGACGGCTCGGCCGAGGAGTACGACGCCCTCTGCCAGCTGCTCGTGGACAACGGGACTTTCACCAAGCTCTCCGAGGCCAAGCGGCCCCACAGCTACTACGCGGCCTCCGACCCCGGTGACGTGGCGCGCGTCGAGGACCGCACGTTCATCTGCTCCGAGCGCGAGGCCGACGCCGGCCCGACCAACAACTGGCGCGAGCCGGCCGAGATGCGCGCGACGCTCGAGGGCCTGTTCGCGGGCTCGATGCGCGGGCGCACCATGTACGTGGTGCCCTTCTCGATGGGCCCGCTCGGCTCGAAGATCTCCCACATCGGGGTCGAGATCACCGACTCGGCCTACGTCGCGGTCTCGATGAGGATCATGACCCGCATGGGCCAGGGCGCCCTCGAGGTGCTCGGCGACACCGGGGAGTTCGTGCCGTGCCTGCACTCGGTCGGGATGCCCCTCGACCAGGGCCAGGCCGACGTGGCGTGGCCGTGCGACGCGGAGAACAAGTACATCGTCCACTTCCCCGAGACCCGCGAGATCGTCTCGTACGGCTCGGGCTACGGCGGCAACGCGCTGCTCGGCAAGAAGTGCTTCGCCCTGCGCATCGCCTCGGTGCTCGCGCGCGACGACGGCTGGCTGGCCGAGCACATGCTCATCATCAAGCTGACCAATCCCGCCGGCGAGGTCCGCTACGTCACCGGGGCCTTCCCGAGCGCGTGCGGCAAGACGAACCTCGCGATGATGGTCCCCACCCTGCCCGGCTGGAAGGTCGAGACGATCGGCGACGACATCTGCTGGATGAAGCCGGGCCCCGACGGCCGGCTCTACGCGATCAACCCCGAGGCCGGCTTCTTCGGCGTCGCGCCGGGCACCAACATGGAGACCAACCCCAACGCGATGCTGTCGGTCCAGGCCAACACCATCTTCACCAACACCGCGATCACCGCTGACGGCGACGTCTGGTGGGAGGGCATGGGCGAGCCGCCCGCGGGCCTCACCGACTGGCGGGGCCAGCCCTGGACCACGGAGTCGGGCACGCCCGCCGCGCACCCCAACTCGCGCTTCACCGCCCCGGCGGCCCAGGACCCGGCCATCGCACCCGAGTGGGAGGACCCGGCCGGCGTGCCGATCGACGCGGTGCTGTTCGGGGGACGTCGGGCCAGCGTGGTGCCGCTCGTCTTCCAGGCCCGCGACTGGGCCCACGGGGTCTTCCTCGGCTCGATCATGGCCAGCGAGACGACGGCCGCCGCGACCGGCGCCGTGGGCAACCTGCGCCGCGACCCCTTCGCGATGCTCCCCTTCTGCGGCTACAACATGGCCGACTACTGGGGCCACTGGCTCTCCTTCGCCGAGCGCTTCGACGAGGCCACCCTGCCCAAGGTCTTCTACGTCAACTGGTTCCGCAAGGGGGCCGACGGGAAGTTCCTCTGGCCGGGCTACGGCGAGAACTCCCGGGTCCTCGAGTGGGTCTTCGAGCGCACCGCCGGACGAGGCGGGGCCGTCGAAACCCCCATCGGCCTCCTGCCCGCCCCCGGGGCCCTCGACACCACGGGCCTGGCGATCGACGCGGCGACGATGGACGAGCTCTTGCGCGTCGACCTCGAGGAGTGGCGCGCCGAGGTGCCCCTCATCCGCGAGCACTTCGCCCAGTTCGGCGACCACCTGCCGGCGGCCCTGGCCGCCGAGGTCGACGCGCTCGAGTCGCGCCTCGGCTAGGTCAGTCGGCCGTCTCGGCGTCGGCGACGATGAGCCGGGGCCCCGAGGGCCAGTCGAAGTAGCGCCACGTCCAGTTGATCATCACCCGCAGCTTGTTGCGGAACCCCACGAGATACCACAGGTGCAGGCCCAGCCAGGCCAGCCAGCCGACGGTGCCCCGGATGACCCCGGCGTGGGGCAGCTTCGCCACCGCCGCCCGGCGCCCGATGGTCGCCATGATCCCCTTGTCGCGGTAGCGCAGCGCCTCGGTGGCACGCCCCTCGAGGACGGCGAGCACCTGGCGAGCCGCGTGGCGGCCCGACTGGATCGCCACGGGCGCGAGCTGGGGCAGGTAGCCCCCCGACCCGTCGGGGATGGCGGCCGCGTCCCCGGCCGCCCAGACGTCCCCGTCGCCCTCGACGCGCAGGTCGCCCCCGACGACGGCCCGCCCGCCCGGGCCCCGCGGCCCCTCGAGCCGGCCGGCCAGGGTGCCCGTGGCGGTGACCCCGGCGGCCCAGACGACCGCGGCGGCGGCCCAGCTCTCGCCGTCGGCGAAGCGGATCGAGCGGGGCCCGACCTCGACGACCGAGCGGCCGAACTCGACCTCGACGCCCATCGACTCGAGCTCGCGCTTGGCGTAGCGCGCGGCCGACTCGGGGAAGGCCGTGAGCAGCCGGGGCGCCAGGTCGACCAGCACCACGCGCACGCTCGAGGGGTCGAGGTGGAGCCCGTCGCGGCGGATCACGATCCCGATGAGCTCGCTGAGCGCCCCGGCGGTCTCCACGCCCGTCGGCCCGCCGCCCACGACCACGAAGTTGAGCGCGACCGACGAGCGTTCGGCGGCCACGTCGGCCTCCTCCAGGGCGAGCAGCAGCCGGTTGCGCAGCCGGCGGGCGTCGGCCAGCGAGTAGAGGGGCAGCGCGTGACGGGCCGCGTCGGGGATGTCGAAGTACGACGCGGTGGCCCCGGTCGTGACGATCACGTGGTCGTAGGCGAGCTCGCTGCCGTCCTCGAGGGTCACGACGCGCCGCGCGCGGTCGAGGTCGGCGACGGTGCCGTGGCGGAAGCGGATGTTGTCGGCGTGGCCGAAGATCGTGCGGATCGGGTAGGCCACGTCGGCCGGCTCGAG
This sequence comes from Actinomycetes bacterium, assembly GCA_021831125.1. GTDB lineage: Bacteria > Actinomycetota > Acidimicrobiia > Acidimicrobiales > RAAP-2 > RAAP-2. The sequence continues at coordinate 15,018 of JAKBNI010000028.1, forward strand.
GCCGGCCGTGGCGACCTGGTAGAGCAGGGGCAGGAACGTGTGGAAGTTGTGGCGGTCGACGATCGTCACGCGCACCGGGCGGTTGGCGAGCGTGCGGGCCGCCGACACCCCGGCGAAGCCGCCGCCGACGATCACGACGTGGGGCCATTCCACGGGGACGCGAGCCGGACGGGACACGGGGGAGGTCGCCATATCCCGTCGCAGCATAGGGCTCACTCGCCCTGGGACCCCCGGCGTCCGATCGGGTAGACGAGCGCCGCGAGCAGCGTGAGCGCGGCGAGGACCCGGTCGCCGACCCCGAAGCGCAGCGCGACCCCTACCGGGATGAGCGCCCCGACGACCCAGGCGAGCTGCTGGCGCACCGCGAAGCGCGCGAAGGTCCGGCCCTGGGCCCCGGGAGCGACGTGGCGCTGGGTGATCGAGTCGAAGCTCGGCTGGGCGACGGCGGCGGTGGCGCCGAGCCACCCGGCCAGCACGACCTGGGCCACGAGGTCGGGGTGGGTCGAGGCAACGAAGGCGCCCAGGCCCGTCGCGAGCAGCGCCAGGGTCAGCAGCGTCGACTCGGCCAGGCGCCGGCGCACCCGGGTCACGAGGGCGAGCCCCCCCAGCGAGCCGACGCCCGAGAGCAGGAGGGCCGTCGCGTACCAGCCGAGGGCGGCCGACTCGCGCCGCAGGCCGAAGGCGAGCAGGAACGTCGCGAACCCCACCGCGAAGCGCATCACCGCCGCCGCGCCGAGCCCCCAGGCGACCTCGCCCTCGCCGAGCGGGTTGAGGGCGTGGCGGTCGCGCTCGCGCTGGGTGAGCCGCTCCACCGACTCGCGCACCGCGCCGGTCGGACGGCGCAGCCGGGCGCTCGCGACGGTCGCCACCGCGTACACCAGCGAGGCCACCACGAGCACGCTCACCGCGCCGATCCCCTTGAGCAGTCCCGCCCCGAGCGACCCCGCGAGGAAGCCCCCCACCGTGCCGAGCAGGGTGAGCTGGGCGTTGAACCCGGCGTAGCCCGGCTCGGCGAGCACCCCCTGGGTGGGCCAGCCGGCGTCGTCGACGGGCAGCGCGTGCTCCTTGAACTGGTCGGTGCGGGCCATCTCGGGCACGAGCGCCCCCCGGGTCACGACGTAGAGCTTCGACGAGACGAGCAGCAAGAAGGCCAGCGGGAAGAGCCACAGCGAGTTCAGGTTCTGCGCCATGAGCCAGCACAGCACCACGCGCGCGCCGGCCGAGAGGGCGACCAGCACGCGTCGGCCGTTGGTGGAGCGGTCGATGAGGGGCCCGAGCAGCGGCGAGACGACGGCGAAGGGCGCGATGGTGAGCACGAGGTAGAGCAGGACCTTGCTCTTCGCCTCGTCGGGCGAGACCGAGAAGAACAGCGAGCCGGCCAGTGAGACCGTCACCATCGTGTCGCCGGCCATCATCAGCACGTGGACCAGGGCGAGGCGCCCGAAGGCCGTGGTCTGGTCGAACAGGTCCAGCGCGGAGGCCCGCGCCAGGGTCAGGAATCCGCGGGCCCGCACGACCCCCGAGCGTAGACACGCCCCGGCGGGCGCCGGACTAGTTCGAGTGGCAGCCCCAGCGGTTCACGTACTCGGGCAGCCGGCCGGCCACGCAGTAGTAGGCCCGATCGGCGTTGACCCACTGCGCGGCGGCCTCGTCGTAGCGCACGACCTCGGTCACCCCGACCTCAGCGACGCCGGTGCCCACGGTCATCCAGAGGTAGCCGTACCCGTCCGAGCAGCCGTACCCCTGGACGCTGTCAACGTGGGTGTAGGCGGCGCTCAAGGCGGCCGCCGTGCACGGCGCCGCGACGGGGGCCGCGCTCGTCGAGGCCGAGGCCCGCGACGCCGCGACCCCGAGGCCCACCGCGAGCGCCACCGCGAGCGCCACCGCGAGCAAGACCCGATAGCCGGTGCCCATACCCGTAGTTCACCACAGCCCGGGGGGCTAGCGAGGCAGCAGCTCGAAGAAGACCGCCGACATGGTCTTCTCCCACTCCCCCTCGTCGACCGGGTCGACCGAGACGTCGTCGAGGGAGCGACCGAAGACCACGATCTGGAAGAGGACGGCGAGCGCCCCGGCGCTCAGGTCCTCGCGTAGCCAGCCCCGGGACTGGGCTCGCTCGATCGTGTGGCGCACCTCGGCCGAGAGCCGGGCCTGGGTCTGGCCGATGAGCTGGCGCAGCCGGGGTCGGGTCGAGGCGGCCGCCACGATGCGCACCCGCATCGCGCGCCGGTGGCGGCGGGCCGTCCCCAAGGAGACGCTGGCCACGACCGGCTGCATGATCGACACGAACTCCTCGAAGGACGTGGCCTGCTCCACGCCCTGGCGGAAGAGCGCGATGTCCTCTTCGACCAGGCGGGCGAAGATCATGTCGTAGGCGGCGTCGATCACGCCCTCGCGCGAGCCGAAGTGGTGGTAGACCGAGCCGTAGTTGATGCCCGTCGCCTCGCACACCTCCGGGATTCGGATGAGCGACTCGTCGCCGGCCATCAGTCGCTCGGCCACCGCGTCGAGGACCATCTGCATCACGGGGCCCGAACGGCTCTGCTTGGCCATAGGTCAACTGTAACGGTCACCTCGCGCGCGTTGGGTTCTCCTCGCGAGTCATCCGGCGCGTCCCGTTAGGCTCCCCGGGTGCCCACCCCCCGTCTCCTCGTCGTCGTCGGTTCCACCCGTCCCGGTCGCGCCGGGCTCGCCGTCGGTCGATGGTTCCGCGACGTGGCCGAGGCCCGCGGCGACTTCGAGGTCGAGCTCGCCGACCTCGCCGAGGTCGCCCTGCCCCTGCTCGACGAGGCCCGCCAGGCCGTCGAGCGCCGTTACGCCCACGAGCACACCCGGCGCTGGTCCGAGGTGGTGGCCCGAGCCGACGCCGTCGTCTTCGTGACCCCTGAGTACAACCACTCCTACAACGCCGCCACCAAGAACGCGATCGACTACCTGTACCACGAGTGGCGCCACAAGCCCTTCGCCGTCGTCTCCTACGGGGGCCAGTCACGTGGCCTGCGGGCCTCGGTCGCCCTGCGCGCGGTCCTCACGAGCCTCGCCATGGCCCCGGCGGGTGACGTCGCCGTCTCGCTCAACGAGAGCCCCGTCGAGGACGGGGTGTTCGAGCCGACCGGAGTGGTCGTCGCGGCGGCGACGCGCGCCCTCGACCAGCTGAGCGCCCTCGCCCCCCTCTACCGGGCGCTGCGCGACTGAGCTAGGCCCAGGGCGCCGGCAGCACCGCCTCGATCGCGCCGGCGATCGCGGCGTAGCCGGCGACGTTGGGGTGGAGGTTCGGCCCGAGGGGGGCCGGCTGGCACATCCAGGTGAGGTCGCACACCGAGTCCACCCGGCTCGTGGTCGCGCGCGCGTGGCGCCGCGTGGCCGGCGTGACGTGGAAGAGCGAGGCGACGTTCGCCACGCGCAGGCCGTTCTGGGCGAAGACCTCGTCGGCCACCTGGTTGAGCTGGTAGATAGCGCCGTCGCTGTGGTGCGCGTAGCCGAAGCCCCCGACGTGGGCGATCGTCGCCGCCGCGAAGGGGTCGTAGTGGCTGAGCCCGACGAAGGTCACGTTCGGTCCGGCCGCGGCCTTGAGGGTCGTGACGATGTAGGAGAGCTCGGTGCGCACCACCACCAGGTGGGTCCCGACGCAGGTGGGGTCGACGACGCCGGCGCGCATGCAGCTCATGACGTTGTTGAAGCCCATGTCGAGGGTCACGATCCCCGGCTCGCCCCGGTGGGCCTCGAGGAAGGCCACGGCGCTCGCGAGCTGGGACCCGGTGGACCGGTAGCACCGGTCCGCGCCCGAGATCATCGTCGCGGTGTTCTCCCCCGGGCAGCCCAGCTGGGTGAGGTCGAGGCGCACCCCGCGGGCCGCCTCGAAGGCGACGACGTCGTTGGCGTAGCCCTGGTCGGTGCGCTGCCCCCGGGGCGCGACGAGGGTCGGCTGCCAGCCGACCGACTCCGAGGCGCCCAGGGCCAGGTAGAAGCCGCTCGTCACCGGCGCGGCGGTGTCGGCCGACGCGACCGCGGGGCCGGCCGCGACGGCGGCCGCCAGCACCATCAGGGCCAGCACGGCCACCCTGGCCACTCGACGTGCACGCACGACCGCTCCTGTCTTCGAGGCGACGCCCCGTGGGTCCCGGTCTCGCCGGCCGCTCGGGGCCGTCTCAGGGTACCGACGGCGTCCTCAGAGCCAGAGAAGAGGGGGATAAGAAGTTCGCGTGACGTCCCCTGGCCCCTCCTGGGCGGACCAGCGCTAGAAGTGGCCCGTCCCGCTCGAGGCCACCCCGGACGCGGTGGCGGACCAGGCGAAGGAGTCGGTCGCGAAGGCGTGGGGGCCCGTCGAGCGCCCCGGGTAGCGAAAGAGCGCGTAGAAGTTGATCAGGCGGGGGTCCACCGCTCTCGCCGAGTGGAACGCCCAGGTGTAGGTGATGGGGCCGTGGGGGCGAACGCTGTGGCGAGGCGAGTAGTTACGAGCGCGCGGGTACATCCCCTTGTAGATCTCCGCGTGGCTGGTGTCGACCGTGATCGAGACGCTCCAGGCGCTCACCGGCTCATTGAACGTCAGGCGCAGCTGGTCGTGGGGCTGGCGACCGGCTGAGATGAGGGCAACGGCGACGACCGGCGGGCTCGGGGGGGCGATGGTGGTCGTGGTCGACGACGTGGTGGTCGTGGTCGACGACGTGGTGGTCGTCCCGCTCGAGTGCGCCCCCGTGAGTCCGGTGCAGGCCCGGGGGCTGCTCGCGGGCACCGGCGCCGCGCCCGTGGGAGCGGCGACCTCGACCACGCCGTGGTTGAGGGTGATGGCGAACGACGTGCTCGCGGGGAACGAGTCCAGGTAGGGGTCGGTCGACGCGGTGAGCTCTGCGGTGGTCGGCGAGGCGCCGTTCTGGGCGACGTAGGCGCGCACGGCCGTCTCGACGATGTGCGCGTCGGCTCGGCACGACGCGACGCTCGCCGAGGCGCTGACGCCCCCCAGGGCGAACACGACGACGGCCGCGAGGATGCCGAGCACGACCACCACGACGAGGAGCTCGACCAGAGTGAATCCAGGCCACTCTTCGGCCGACGACCCGGCCCTGCGATGTGCGCGCATGCGTAAAGCTCCGACCAGCTCTCGTTGACTCCGACCCAGGTTAGGACCGAAAGACGCGAGGACCAGGTATTTCAACTCGACAAGTTGTACGGTTCCCGCGCCGGGGTCGGACCCGCGCGCGCGCCGGTCCACCCTGGCGGGACCGCCCCCGAGCCCTACAGTCGCCCCGTGACCCGGAACGAGCGGCCCTACGGGACCTGGCCGTCGGACGTCTCGCTCGACGCGCTCGTCGAGGGCGCCACCTGGAGGCGGTGGCCCTGCGCCGACGGCGACGACCTCTACTGGGTCGAGTCCGACCCCGCGCGCGCCGGACGCGCCTTCGTGCGCCGCCACCGGCGCGGCCAGGGCGCGCCCGTGTGGGTCGCGGACCTCGCGGTGCGCTCGCGCGTGCACTCCTACGGCGCTCGCCCGATCGACGTGCGCGACGGGCGGGTCGTCGTGGTCGGCGACGACGACCAGCGCCTCTACCTGCTCGCCCCCGGGCGCGACCCCGAGGCGCTGAGCGCGCCGACCCCGGGGCGCGCGGTGCGCCACGGCGCCCCCG
>JAKBNI010000001.1 GCA_021831125.1 Actinomycetes bacterium
GGGACGAGCTGACGGCACAGCGCCGCGGCGTCCATCAACTCACGGTTGGGATCAGAGGTGCCTTGCACCTCTCCAGTCTGGGTGCCCGGGACCAGCGAGACGAGGATTGTTCAACAGTCTCCTAGGCGGTCACCCGTCGCAGGATCACGCTGCCGTTGTGGCCGCCGAAGCCGAAGGAGTTCGAGAGCACGACGTCGACCGACGCGGCGCGCGGCGCCCCGATCACCACGTCCAGCCCGACGGCGGGGTCGATCGTGGTGGTGCCGGCGGTAGGCGGGATCACCTGGTTAGTGAGCGTGAGGACCGAGGCGACGGCCTCCAGGGCCCCGGCGGCGGCCAGGGAGTGACCGAGGTGACCCTTGATCGAGGTGACCGGTGGGGCGGCCTCGCCGAAGACGGCCCGCACCGCGACCGACTCGGCGAGGTCGTTGAGCGGGGTGGAGGTGCCGTGGGCGTTGATGTGCGACACGTCCCGGGGGGTCAGGCCGGCGTCGTCGAGCGCGAGGGTCATCGAGCGGATCGCGCCGTGGCCCTCGGGGTCGGGGGCCGTGAGGTGGTACGCGTCGGCGGTGGAGGCGGCACCGACGACCTCGGCGAGGATCGTGGCCCCGCGCGAGAGAGCGTGCTCCCACTCTTCGAGCACCACGACGCCCGCGCCCTCGCCCATGACGAACCCGTCGCGGTCCACGTCGAAGGGTCGTGACAGCCCCCGCGTCGAGAGGGCCGTCATGTTGCGGAAGCCGGCCTCGGCGATCTCGACGATGACGGCCTCGGCGCCGCCGGCGAGCACGACCGGACAGCGGCCAGTCGCGACGAGGCGAGCCCCGTTGCCCACCGCGTGGGTCCCGGCCGCGCAGGCCGTCGTCACCGTCTCGGCCGGTCCGCCCAGGCCGAAGCGCATCGAGACGGCGGCGGTGGCGGCGTTGGGCATCATCATGGGCACCATGAAGGGCGAGACGCGGTCACGGCCCTTGGCGGTGAGGACCCCGACCTGCTCGAGCACCGTCTGGAGGCCGCCGATGCCCGTCGTGACGACGCTGCCGCCGTCGAGCAACGGGCCCTCGAGTCCGCTCTGGCGCCACGCCTCGTCGGCGGCCATGAGGGCGTAGAGGGTGAACGGGTCGAGACGGCGTAGCTCCTTGGGGCCGCCCAGGTGGGAGGCGTCGAAGGGCGCGATTGTCATGGCGCCGGGCGCCTCGGGCTTGAGCAGCGCCGACCAGAGCGCGTCGACGCCCACGCCCGCGCACGAGAGGGCACCGATGCCGGTCACCGCCACCCGGCGACCGTCGAGGGGTCCGGAGGGGGTGAGCCCGATGCGCACTACAGCTTGGCGTAGATGAGCTCGAAGGCCTCGCCGACGGTCTTGATCTCTTTGAGCTCGTCCTCGGCCACCTCGATGCCGAAGGTCTCCTCCAGCGCCATCACCAGCTCGACGAGGTCGAGGCTGTCGGCGCCGAGGTCGTCTCCGAACGACGCCTCGGGGGTCACCTGCGACGGGTCCACGGCCAACACCTCGACGGTGTCGTCCTTGAACTTCTGGAAGGCTTCCTCGCGGTCCATTGTGTGTGTTCCTCCGTGTCGGTCGACCCATGGTACTTGGGCCGACGCGAGCGCCGCGCCCTAGTGGCCGAGCGAGAGGCCCCCGTCGACGACGATCACGGCCCCGGTGATGTAGCGCGCGTGGTTACTGGCGAGGAACCCCACCACGCCGGCGATATCGGCGGGCGCCCCGACGTGGCCGAGGGGGATGCGTGAGGTCATGACCTCGCGTGAGCCGAGGTCGGTCGTCATCTCGGTGTCGATCAGCCCGGGCGCGACGACGTTGACGGTGATCGAGCGCGAGGCCACCTCGGTGGCGAGCGAGCGCGCCATCCCGACCAGTCCGGCCTTGGCGGCGGCGTAGTTGGCCTGGCCCGGCACGCCCATGAACGGCGAGACCGAGCCGATGAACACGAGCGACCCCTGGCGGTTGCGCACCATCGACGACAGGGCGGCCCGCGCGCAGTAGAAGGCGCCGTCGAGGTCGGTGGCGAGGACCTCGCGCCACTGCTCGTCGCTCATGCGCAGCGCGAGCCCGTCACGCGTGATCCCGGCGTTGACGACCATGACGTCGACGGGTCCGAACCGTTCGACGCTCGCCTTCACCGCGGCGCCGACGGCGGGCGCGTCGGCGACGTCGAGCGCCACGGCGTCGACGCAACCCTCGGGCGCCGTGCCGCTGCGCGACAGCCCGACGACCCGGTCGCCCAGGGCGACGAAGTGCTCGGCGATGGCGGCGCCGATGCCGCGGCTGGCGCCGGTGACGATGACGTGACGGCTCACGGGGTGATCGCTCCCATCTCGGCCGGGTCGGCCGGTGCGTACTGGTGGTCGAACTCGCGGATGCGCTTGGTGAGCCCGGTGAGGACGGCGCCGGGGGGCATCTCCACGGTGACGCGCACCGAACCCGGCAGGGCGAGGGTGGCGTCGACGAACTCCACGGGCGAGGTCAGCTGGCGCGAGAGCAGGTCGGGCCACTCGCGCGCGTCGGTGTGGGGCCGAGCGTCGACGTTGGCGACGACCACGTGGTCGGTGGCGCCCCAGGAGGCGAGCGCGAGTGCCCCGTCGAGGTCGGCCTGGGCCGGTGCCATGAGCGGGGAGTGGAAGGCGCCGCCCACCGGTAGGGCCGTCGCCCGGCGCCAGCCCAGGTCGCGGTGGCGCTCGAGCAGGTCGGCGAGGCCCTCGCGGGTGCCGCTCACGACGACCTGCTGGGCGCCGTTGACGTTGGCGACCCAGACGTCCTCGAGACCGGCCAGGGCGCGGCGCGCGTCGTCGTCCCCACCCATGAGGGCCACCATCGAGCCCGGCGTCTCGCGCGCCGCGCGGGCCATGGCCGCTCCGCGCACCGCGATGAGCCGGGCCCCCTCGGCGATCGAGAGCAGGCCCGCGGCCACCAGGGCGCTGAACTCGCCCAGGCTGTGGCCGAGCAGATAGCGGGGCCGCCACCCGGCGGCGATGAGGTCGTGGTAGCCGACGAGAGAGAGCGCGAAGGTGCCCAGCTGGGCGTTGTCGGTGCGCACGACCTCCTCGTCGTCGGCCTCGAGCAGGAGTCTCGCGACGTCGGCGCCGGCGGCCACGGAGACCTCCTCGACGATCCCCCAGTGGGGGCTGTCGGTCCACGCGCTGCCCGCGCCCGCGCCGATCGAACCCTGACCCGGGAAGAGGGCGACGACGTCGTCGCGGAAGGCGGCGGCGGGCTCGGTCACGGCGGCCACGCTACTCGCGCCGTCCCCCAGCGGCCCTCGCCGCGCGACGTCGCCGACGGGTCGCTCGCGCCTCCCCGGCGCTCGGGCCGCCCCGGGTGCCCGGAGTGGGACTCGAACCCACACACCCTTTCGAGTAAAGGCTTTTGAGGCCTCCGCGTCTACCGATTCCGCCATCCGGGCCGTCGGGTCACGCTACCAGTTCACCCTAGGGTGACGTCGGTGAGGGCGCGCGTCTATCGCACCGAGGTCGCCTTGGCCGACGCCGTCGTCGGCGGCGCCCAGACCCACGCGTCGCGTCCGAGGCTCTACCTCGAACTCGAGGTCGACGGGGTTCGCGGCTACGGCGAGGTCGCACCCCAGCCGGTCGCGCTGAACGGCGACCCGGGCCTCGCGTCGGTCGTCGCGGCGCTGCGTGGGACGCTCGGGCGGGTGCGCGAGTGGGTGGGGCGCGAGGGAGTCCCGCCGTGGTGGCGCGTGGGGGTTGTCGTCGACGGCACCCCGGCGGCGCGCGCGGCGGCGGCGCTGGTGGAGATGGCGCTGCTCGACCGAGAGCTGCGCGCGAGCGGGCGCACCCTGGACGAGCTCTGGCCGCCGCGTCACGCGGTGCGCACCACGGCCACCGTCTCGGTGCTCTCGACGACGCCCTGGAGGGTGCCGCCCGGGGTCGCCCGGGTGCGCGCGAAGTGCGGGCCCGGACCCCTCGCGCCGGGAGCCCTCGAGCGCCTGGAGGCGCTCGAGGTGCCCGTCATGCTCGACTACAACGCGACGGCCCCCGACGCCGAGGGGGTGCTCGAGCGCGCCCGCGATGTCGCCCGGCGGACTCGGCTCGTCGCGATCGAGCAGCCCTTCGCCCCGGGCAACCTCGCCGAGACCGCTCGGCTCGCCGATCGGCTCGGCGAGATCGCGGTGGCCGTCAGCCTCGACGAGGGCGTGCGCACGCTCGGCGACCTCCGCGGAGCCGCGCGCTACCGGGCGGCGAGCGTGGTCTGCGTGAAGCCGGCGCGGGTGGGGGGGCTCGCCCAGGCGCTCAACCTCATCGAACGCACGCGCGACCTCGGGCTCAGCGCGTACCTCGGCGGCTTCTTCGAGTCCCCCTACGCCCGGGCGGTCCACCGGGCGCTCGTCGCGCACGCGGTCGTCGAGCCGAGCGACGTCGGCGACGTGGCCGTGCCGGGGCCCTCCGAGGTCGTCGCGGTCGAGGGGTCCGTCGGGCTCTGGCCCTCGCCCGGGGTGCTGGCCGGGGCCGAGGCGCTCGAGCCCTGAGAGGGGCCGCCCGTAGACTCGGGCCGTGGGATCCGTGGCGCAGAGGCGCCGCCTCGAGGACATCCAGCGCCGGCTCGTGGCGGCCCGCGAGAGCCGGGCCGTGCTCGACGAGCAGGTCGCCAAGTGGCGCGAGGACCTGGACGAGGCGCGGATCCGCGCCCTGGTGTCCGAGACGCCCCTGCAGGCCAAGGAATACGATGACCTCTCTCGACAGGTCAGCGTCGCGACGGCCGAGCTCGAGCGCCGGGCCCACGAGGTGAGCGCTCTGGTGCAAGCGCGCGACGAGCTGTTGCGGGTGTGGACTCCTGAAGGGTGACGATGGGCAAGCGAGTGGTCATAGCCGACGACGAGTCGATCATCCGACTGGACCTCAAGGAGATCCTCGAGGACGACGGCTACGAGGTGGTCGGTGAGGCGGCCCGGGGGGACGACGCCCTCGCGCTGATCGAAGAGCACCGGCCGGACCTGGCGCTGCTGGACGTGAAGATGCCCGGGCTCGACGGCATCGAGGTGGCCCAACGGATAAAGGGCCAGGACACGGTGGTGGTGCTGCTCACCGCCTTCAGCCAGCGCAGCCTCATCGAGGCGGCCCGCGACGCGGGGGTGTCGGCCTACCTGGTGAAGCCCTTCCGCTCGAGCGAGATCCTGCCCAAACTGGCCGCCCTGTTGAACCCGAGCGTGGCCCCGGTCGACGACGAGGCGGCCCAGCGCGCCGAGGACAAGATCGAGACCCGCGAGATCGTCCAGCGCGCCAAAGAGCGGCTCATGGCCGAGCGCGGGCTGGACGAGCCCACGGCCTTCGAGGTCATCCAGCAGTCGGCTATGCGCGGGCGCACCCGGATGCGTGACGTCGCCCAGCGGATCTTGAAGGGCGAGTTCGTTGGCTGAGGGGCCCGACGAGCGGCCCTACCTGCTGCTCGACGGGATGAGCCTGGCCTTTCGGGCCTTCTTCGCGCTGCCCACCGACATCCAGACGTCCTCGGGGCTCATCACCAACGCCCTGCACGGCTTCGCCTCGATGGTCGCCTCGCTGGTCGCCGGGCACCACCCCCGAGCGCTCGCCGTCGCCTTCGACCTGCCCGGGGGGACGTTCCGCGACGAGCTGACCGAGGACTACAAGGGGGGGCGCGCGGCCACGCCACCCGAGATCGAACCCCAGTTCGACCTCATCAGGGGACTGTGCGAGTCCCTGGCCATCCCGGTGCTCGGGGTCACCTCGTTCGAGGCCGACGACGTGCTCGCGACCCTGGCGACGCGGGCCCGCGACGCCGGTCGGCCGGTGATCGTGGTCTCCGGCGATCGCGACACCTTCCAGCTGGTCGAGGACCCCTTCGTCCGGGTGCTCTACAACCGACGCGGCGTGTCGGACTACTCGCTCTACGACGAGGCCGGCATCGTCGAGCGCTGCGGGATCGAGCCCCAGCGCTACCCGCTGCTGGCCGCGCTGCGCGGGGACACCTCGGACAACCTTCCGGGGGTGCCCGGGGTGGGGGAGAAGACCGCGGCCAAGCTCTTCGCCCAGTACCGCGACCTCGACGAGCTCTACGGCCACCTCGGGGACCTCACGCCCAAGCTGCGCGAGAACCTGGCGACCTACGAGGGACGGGTGCGCAACAACGCCGAGGTGATGCGCCTGGTGCGTGACGTGCCCCTCGAGGTGTCCCTCGACGACCTGCACCTGGGGGGCTGGCGGCGAGAGGAGTTCCTGGCCTTCACCGAGCGCTACGAGCTGCACACGGTGCGCACGCGCTTCGAGCGCCTGATGCGCGAGGGGCTCCTCGGCGAGCCCGCGGACGCGGCGGCGTCGGCTCCCGTGGCGGCGCCGGCCGGCCCGACGCCCGCGGTGGCGGCGCGTGTGGGCGGGCTCGAGGAGGTACTCGAGGGGAGCGAGCTGGCGGTGGTCCTCGAGGCGGGCCGCGGCGCCCTGCTCGACCCGGCGAGCGGCGCGGCCTGGGTCGGCGAGCTCGACGCGGTGCTCGACGCCCTCGTCGGGCGGCGGTTCTTCGGCCACGACGTGAAGGCGCTCTACCGGCGCGCCGGCGAACGCGGGGTCGCCCTCGACGACCCGCTCGACGACACGGCGGTCATGGCGTTCCTGCTCGACGCGGTGAGCGGCCGCTACGGCCTCGCCGACGTGGCCGAGCGCTACCTCGGCGAGACCGCGGGTGACACCCCGACCCTCTTCGGCCGGGGCGACCAGGAGCTGGCGGGGGCGGCGGCGATCGCGGCGCGGCTGCGCGGCGCCCTCGTCGGCGAGGTCGAGCGCTGGGGGCTCAACCGCGTCTACCGGGAGATCGAGCTGCCCCTGGTCGGCGTGCTCGGGCGGATGGAGGCCCGCGGGATCTGCGTGGACGCGGCGATGCTGCGCACCATCGCCGAGGAGTTCGCCGCCGAGGCCGCCGACCTCGACGAGCGGATCCAGGCGATGGCCGGACACCCCTTCAAGGTCAACTCGCCCCAGCAGCTCCAGGTGGTGCTCTTCGACGAGCTGGGCCTGCCCCGGGGCAAGCGCATCAAGACCGGCTACTCGACCGACGCGGCGACCCTGGAGGCGATCGCCGACGCGCACCCCGTCGTGGGGCTCATCCTGCGCTTCCGCGAGGTCGAGAAGCTGCGCAGCACCTACGGCGCCCCGCTGATCGACGCGGTGGCGCCCGACGGTCGCATCCACGCCACCTTCAACCAGCTCGTCGCGCGCACCGGGCGGATCTCCTCGGAGAACCCCAACCTGCAGAACATCCCGGTGCGCACGCCCGAGGGCCGCCGCCTGCGCTACGCCTTCACCGCGCGTGAGGGATGGGCGCTGTGCGTGGCCGACTACAACCAGATCGAGCTGCGGATCCTCGCCCACCTCTCCCAAGACGACGGCCTGCTCGGCGCCTTCGCCCACCACCAGGACGTCCACCGGGCCATCGCGGCCTCGGTGTTCGGCGTGGCGCCCGAGGCGGTGACCCACGAGCAGCGCGAGCAGGCCAAGGCGGTCTCCTACGGCCTGGCCTACGGGATGGAGGCGTTCGGGCTCAGCCAGCGCCTGGGCATCCCGGTGGCCGACGCGCGCGCGGTGATGGAGCGCTACTTCGAGGGCTTCCCGAGCCTGCGGCGCTTCATGGAGCGCACCATCAGCGAGATCCGCGCCCAGGGTTACTCGCGCACCGAGTTCGGGCGCATCCGTCCCTTCCCCGACCTCGCCACCGCCGTCGGCGCCCAGCGCCAGGCCGCCGAGCGCCAGGCGATGAACGCGGGGATCCAGGGGCTCGCGGCCGACGTCTTCAAGTCCGCGCTCGTGCGCCTCGACCACGCCCTCGACGCCGCCGGCCTCCAGGCCCGCCTCGTCCTGCAGGTCCACGACGAGGTCCTCGTGGAGTCGCCGGGGGGCGAGCGCGAGGCGGTGGCGCGCCTCGTGCGCGAGAGCCTCGAGCACGCCGCCGCCTTGAGCGTGCCGCTCGAGGTGAGCCTCGCCTGGGGCGACAACTGGGCCGTCGCCAAGGAGTAGGTGCTAGGCTCGTCCCTCGGGCCGACACCGGAGGCCCGCCCCGCGTCCCCTAGTCAGACCCCGGTGTGGTCAACCGAAAGTATGGCGATGACCGATTCCGCCGGCCTCCTCTCCGCCCAGCCGATGGGCACCTTCGACGAGCAGGGCACCTACGTCCCGCGCACCGTCACCGAGGACAACCTCCCCGACGCCGACCTGGCCGCCCTGGTGGGCGATAGCGTCCTCGAGTTCGACGACGGCGACCTGGTGGCGGGCACCGTGGTGAAGATCGACCGCGACGAGGTGCTGCTCGACATCGGCTTCAAGTCCGAGGGCGTCATCCCGGCGCGCGAGCTCTCGATCCGCAACGACGTCGACCCCTCCGAGATCGTGAGCCTGGGCGAGCGCGTCGAGTGCCTCGTCCTGCAGAAGGAGGACAAGGAGGGCCGCCTGGTCCTGTCGAAGAAGCGGGCCCAGTACGAGAAGGCCTGGGTCACCATCGAGGACCTCAAGGCGAGAGACGAGGTCGTCAAGGGCGTCGTCATCGAGGTCGTCAAGGGCGGCCTCATCGTGGACATCGGGCTGCGCGGCTTCCTGCCGGCGTCGCTCGTGGAGCTGCGCCGCGTGCGCGACCTGCAGCCCTACATCTCCAAGACCGTCGAGGCCAAGATCATCGAGCTCGACCGCAACCGCAACAACGTCGTCCTGAGCCGCCGCGCGTGGCTCGAGGAGACCCAGAAGGAGCAGCGCGGGGACTTCCTCGCGAACCTCAAGCCCGGCGAGCGCCGCCACGGGGTCGTCAGCTCGGTGGTCAACTTCGGCGCCTTCGTCGACCTGGGCGGCATGGACGGGCTCATCCACGTCAGCGAGCTCAGCTGGAAGCACATCGACCACCCGAGCCAGGTGGTCTCGGTGGGCGACGAGGTCGACGTCGAGGTCCTCGACGTGGACTTCGCCAAGGAGCGCATCTCGCTCTCGCTCAAGGCCACCCAGTCCGACCCCTGGCAGGTCTTCGCCGACACCCACGCCGTCAACCAGCTCGTCTACGGCCGGGTCACCAAGCTCGTCCCCTTCGGGGCCTTCGTCCAGGTGGGCGACGGCATCGAGGGCCTGGTGCACATCTCGGAGATGGCGGCCCACCACGTGGAGTCGCCCGAGCAGGTCGTCACGGTGGGCGAGGAGCTCTGGGTCAAGATCATCGAGCTCGACACGGGACGTCGGCGCATCAGCCTGTCGATCAAGCAGGCGGCCGAGGGCGGCGAGGTCTCCGAGGAGTACCGCGAGGCCTTCGGCAGCCACGCCTACGACGAGGAGGGCAACTACATCGGCCAGCTCGAGTACGGCGAGTTCACCCCCGAGTCCGAGGGGCAGGCCGCCTGGGCCGAGTTCGGCGCCGAGGGCGAGGCCCCGGCCGAGGAGGCCCCGACCGCCTAGGCCGGGGCGCCCTCGCGGCGCGCGATCGCCAGCGGGAAGTGACAGGCCACCTGGTGGCCCGGCGCGACCTCGCGCAGCGCGGGCGTCTCGGTGGCGCAGCGCTCGGCGGCGAAGGGGCAGCGGGTGCGGAAGCGACAGCCCGAGGGGGGGTTCAGCGGGCTCGGCGGCTCGCCCTCGAGGACCTCGCCGCGCCGGGGCGCCTCGGGGTCGGCCTCGAGGGCCGCGCCCAGGAGGAACTTGGTGTAGGGGTGGGCCGGCGCGTCGTAGAGCGTGTCGGCCGGCCCGATCTCGCACAGCCGGCCGAGGTACATCACGGCCACCCGGTCCGAGATGTTCTTCACCACCGCGAGGTCGTGGGCGATGAAGAGCATTGTGAGCCCGTACTCGGCCTTCAGGTCCTCGAGCAGGTTCAGGATCTGGGCCTGGACCGACACGTCGAGGGCCGAGACCACCTCGTCGCAGATGAGCAGCTTCGGGCGCATCGCGAGGGCGCGGGCGATCGAGATGCGCTGGCACTGGCCCCCGGAGAACTGACGGGCGTAGCGCCCGCCGTAGGCGACCGGGTCGATCCCCACCTGGGCGAGCAGCTCGTCGACGATCCGGCGTCGCTCCTCGCCCGTGGCCCGGTTCCAGCAGTCGAGGGGCTCGGCGACGATGTCGCGGGCCCGTCGGCGTGGGTTGAGCGAGCTGATCGGGTCCTGGAAGATCATCTGCATCGCCGTGCGCCGCTCGCGCAGGGCCCGGCCCGAGGCGGCCGTGAGGTCGACCCCCTCCAGGGTCACGGTGCCGGCCGTGGGCTCGACGATGCGCATGAGCGCCCGACCCGTCGTCGACTTGCCGCACCCCGACTCGCCGACGAGCCCGAGGGTCTCGCCGGCGGCGACGTCGAAGCTGACCGCGTCGACGGCGCTGACCCGTCGCCCGCGCGGACCGAAGGCGACCGACAGGTCCCGCACCGACAGGAGGGTCTCGTTCACGTGGGGCTCCCGACGGGTTCGCTCAGGGGGTTGAAGCAGGCGAAGAGGTGGCCCGGCTCGCCGGCCGGCTCGAGGACGGGCCGCTCGTTGCGGCACCGGTCGGTGGCGTAGGCGCAGCGCGGGGCGAAGGCGCACCCGGCGGGCAGGTCCAGCAGGTTGGGCGGCCGTCCGGGGATGGCGGCGAGGCGGGTGTGGGAGGGGTTGGAGACCTTGGGCGAGCTCTCGAGCAGCGCCCGGGTGTAGGGCATGCGGTGGCGGGCGAAGACGTCCCGGGTCGTGCCCGTCTCCACGACGCGCCCGGCGTACATCACGACGAGCCGGCTGGTGCGGGTGGCCACGACCCCGAGGTCGTGGGTCACCAGGATCATCGACATCCCGAGTCGACCCTGGACCTCGTCGAGCAGGTTGAGGATCTGGGCCTGGATGGTCACGTCGAGGCCGGTCGTCGGCTCGTCGGCGAGCAGGAGCTGGGGCGAGCCGGCCAGCGCGATGGCGATGACGACGCGCTGGCGCATCCCGCCCGAGAGCGAGTGGGGGTAGGCGTCGTAGCGGGTGGCCGCGGCCGGGATGCCGACCATCTCGAGCAGCTCGATCGCCCGGGCGCGCGCCGCGGCGCGGTCCATGCCCAGGCGTACGCGCAAGACCTCGTCGATCTGCTTGCCGACCTTGACGACGGGGTTGAGCGAGGTCATCGGGTCCTGGAAGACCATGGCGACCTGGCGCCCCCAGAGCTCGCGTTTGGCCTCCTCGGTGGCGCCGACGACCTCGATGCCGTTCAGCAGGACCGACCCGGTGACGCTGACGCCGCGCCTCGGCTGGAGGCCCATGATGGTGCGCGAGAGAACGGTCTTGCCCGAGCCCGACTCGCCGACGACCCCGAGCGACTCGTGCGCCCCGAGGTCGAAGCTCACCGCGTCGACCGCGGTGAGCCGGCCCTGGGGGGTGTCGAAGGTCGTGGTGACCTCGCGCACGCGCAGGAGCGTCTCGTCGCTCACAGCTTTCCCTCCGAGACGTCGAAGTGAGTGCGCAGCCGGTCACCGATGAAGTTGAGGGACAGCAGGAACAGGCACATGGCCGCCGACGGGAAGAGGGCCAGCCACGGGTTGAGCTGGAGGATGGTGCGGCTCTCGTTGATCATGTTGCCCCACGAGGGCGTCGGCGGCGCGACCGAGAGCCCGAGGAAGGCGAGCGAGCCCTCGAGCGTGACGACGGTGGCGACGCCGATGAGCAGGAACGAGACGGCGATGGGGGCGACGTTGGGCAGGAGCTCGCGTACCAGGATCCGCGTGTCGGAGGCGCCCTGGACCTTGGCCGCGACCACGAAGTCCTGGGTGGCGACGGCCAGGGTGGCCGTGCGGATGACGCGGTAGACGAGGGGGATGGCGGCGACGCCGATCACGACGATGATCTTGAGCAGCGTGCGTGGTGTCCAGAACGACAGGATCGCGATCGTCGCGATGATCGCCGGGAAGGCCAGGACGACGTACATGAGGACGGTGAGGACCTGGTCGAAGCGGCCCCGACGGTAGGCGGCGAGCATCCCGAGGGGCGCTCCGACGCCGAAGCCGATGACCATCGAGCCGAGCCCCGCCTCGATCGAGACACGCGAGCCGAAGACGACGCGGCTGAAGATGTCCCGGCCCAGGTCGTCGGTGCCGAAGAGGTGATGCAGCGAAGGCCCCGCGTTGATGGCGTTGTAGTTCTGGGTGAGGGGGTTCTCGAGGGGCAGGACGTTCGCCAGGATCGCCGCGAGCAGGTTCAGAGCGAGCCACCCGACGCAGACCCAGAACAGCACGCCCAGGCGCCGCCCGTCGGCGGTCTCGGTGGCCTCTTCGACCAGCTCGGAGAGCTCGAGGGAGCTACTCACGGGCGATCCTCGGGTCGACCAACGTGATGAAGAAGTCGAAGACGAAGTTGATGACGATGACCCCGACCGAGACGACGAGCACGATCCCCTGGACGACGAGGTAGTCCGACAGGCCGATCGAGTTGACCAGGGTGTAGCCGAGCCCGGGGATGTCAAGAAGGTACTGGACGATGAAGCCCCCGGCCAGCAGCCCACCGATGTTGACCCCCGCGGTGCCCAGTAGGGCCACCGAGGAGGGTCGCAGCGCGTGGCGCCAGAGGATGCGCCGCTGACTGATCCCCTTGGATCGTGCCAGGGTGATGTACTCCTGCTGGAGGGTCGCGATCAGGTCCGAGCGCAGGACCCGGTAGTAGACGGTCACGCTGCCGATGGCGAGCACGACCGAGGGCAGGGCCATGCTCTCGAGGTTCGTGACCCAGTCCTGGGTGAGCGGCACGTAGGACGAGACCCCCGTGTGTGGGATCGCCAGCTTGATCGCCACCACCAGGACGAGCACGACGACCAGGATGAACGCGGGGATCGAGAGCATGGTGAAGCTGAAGGCACCGAGGAAGCGGTCGAACCAGCTGTCGGGGCGCTTGGCGCTGCTCATCGCGAGGGGAATGGCCACCGCGAACGAGAGGATCTGGCTGAGCACGATCATCTCCAGGTCGATCGGCAAGGCGGCGCGGATTGTCGTCCATACCGGGACCTGGCTGATGAACGAGGTCCCCAGGTTGCCGTGGAGCACGTTCTTCATCCAGACGAAGTACTGCTCGATGATCGGGCGGTTGAGGCCCAGCTGCGCGTAGAGCCGGGCGCGGTTCTGCGGGCTGTCACCCGTGCCGAGGATCACCGTGGCGGGGTCACCCGGGAGCAGGTGGATCAGGTAGAAGGCCCCGATGGAGATGATGATGACGATGCCGACGAGCGTTATCAGCCGTCGCGCCAGGTACCGCGCCACCTACCCCCCTTGGAAACTTCCCCTGGACATTAGCGAAGGGTCCCCGGCCCCACGGGCCAGCCCGGCCCGGCCGGCTGTCACAGGCGGTGGGTACGGTGGACGGGTGATTCGTGTGGCCCTCGCAGGGGGCATCGGTTCGGGCAAGTCGGCGGCGACCGCCTACCTGAGGGGGCGGGGCTACCTCGTCGTCGACGCCGACGACGTAGCCCGCGAGGTCGTGCGTCCCGGCCGGCCGGCCCACGTCGCCCTGGTGGACGCCTTCGGTCCGGCGGTGCTGGACCCGACCGGGGCGATCGACCGGGCGTTCCTCGCCGCGGTGGTCTTCACCGACCCGACGGCCCGGCGCCGGCTCGAGGCCATCACCCACCCGAGGATCGGTGAGACGATGGCCGCCGCGCTGGAGGAGGCGAACGGCGACGTGGCCTTCGTGGCCCTGCCGCTGTACCGGGCCGAACATCGCGGGCTGCTCGGCCTCGACGAGGTCTGGGCCCTCGAGGTCTCACCCGAGACCGCGCTCGCCCGCCTCGCCACCGAGCGCCACATGGATCCCGCCGACGCCCGCGCCCGGATCGCCGCGCAGGTGACCAACGAGGCGCGCCGGCGGCTGGCGGACCGGGTGATCGACAACGAGGGATCCCTCGAGCACCTCCATCGGGCGCTCGACGACGCCCTCGCCGCCCTGGGCGTCGGGGCCCGACGTGGCTGAGTTCGCCGTCCGCTCGCCGTTCGCGCCCGCGGGTGACCAGCCGGGGGCGATCGAGGCCCTGGCCCACGGGGTCACCGACGGCCTGCGCTACCAGACCCTGGAGGGGA
The DNA here is from genome assembly GCA_021831125.1 of Actinomycetes bacterium. GTDB lineage: Bacteria > Actinomycetota > Acidimicrobiia > Acidimicrobiales > RAAP-2 > RAAP-2. Next base: position 14,015 of record JAKBNI010000001.1, read on the forward strand.
TCACCGGCAGCGGCAAGACCGCCACCATCGCGTGGCTGATCGAGCGCGTCCAGCGTCCGACGCTGATCCTCGAGCCCAACAAGTCGCTGGCCGCCCAGCTGGCGTCGGAACTGCGCGAGATGCTGCCCGAGAACCGCGTCGAGTTCTTCGTCTCGTACTACGACTACTACCAGCCCGAGGCCTACATACCGCGCACCGACACCTACATCGAGAAGGACAGCTCGGTCAACGACGAGATCGACCGGTTGCGCCACGCGGCCACCTCGTCGCTGCTCACAAGACGCGACACGGTCGTGGTGGCGTCGGTGTCGTGCATCTACGGCCTGGGCTCGCCCTTCGAGTATCGCGAGCGGATGCTGCCGATCGAGGTCGGCGCCACCCTCGAGCAGCGCTCGCTGTTGCGCCGCCTCGTCGAGATGCAGTACTCGCGCAACGACCTGGTGCTCGACCGGGCCACGTTCCGCCTGCGGGGCGACACCCTCGAGGTCCAGCCCGCGTACGCGAGCGAGGCCATCCGGGTCTCGTTCTTCGGTGACGAGGTCGAGGAGATCTCCTTCTTCAACCCGCTTACCCAGGAGAGCCGCGGGCGGGTGAACGAGGTCACCCTCTTCGCCGCCTCCCACTACGCGACCGGCCTCGAGACGCTGCGCCGGGCGTGCCGGTCGATCGAGGAGGAGTTGGGCGAGCAGCTCGGCCGGTTCCAGGCCGAGGGCAAGCTGCTCGAGGCCCAGCGCCTGCGCAGCCGGACCGAGCACGACCTGGAGATGCTCGAGCAGACCGGGGTGTGCGCGGGGGTCGAGAACTACGCCCGCCACCTCGACGGGCGGTCCGCGGGGGAGCGGCCCTACACCCTGCTCGACTACTTCCCCGAGGACTTCCTGGTGGTGGTGGACGAGAGCCACGTGGCGGTGCCCCAGTTGCGCGGGCAGTACGCCGGCGACCGCTCGCGCAAAGAGACCCTCGTCGAACACGGATTCCGCCTGCCGAGCGCGCTCGACAACCGGCCCCTCACCTTCGAGGAGTTCGTGGACCTCGTGCCCCAGACCGTCTTCGTCTCGGCGACGCCGGGTCCCTTCGAGCTCGAGGTCTCGGACCAGGTGGTCGAGCAGGTCATCCGGCCCACCGGGCTGCTCGACCCGGTGGTGCGCGTCGTGCCGACGCGCAACCAGATCGACGACCTACGGGGCCGGCTGACCGAAGTCGTCGAGCGCGGCGAGCGGGCTCTCGTGACGACGCTGACCAAGCGGATGGCCGAGGACCTCACCCAGTTCCTCACCAAGGCCGGCTACCGGGTCCAGTACCTGCACAGCGACATCGACACCATCCAGCGCATCGAGATCCTGCGCTCCCTGCGCCTGGGGGAGTTCGACATCCTGGTGGGCATCAACCTCCTGCGCGAGGGGCTGGATCTGCCCGAGGTGTCGCTCGTGGCGATCCTCGACGCGGACAAAGAGGGTTTCTTGCGCTCGAAGAGTGCCCTCATCCAGACGATCGGTCGCGCCGCGCGTAACGCCAACGGCCAGGCGATCCTCTACGCCGACTCGATGACCGACTCGATGCGCGAGGCCGTCTCGTTGACCGAGCGTCGCCGCGCGATGCAGAGCGCCTTCAACGCCGAGCACGGCATCGAGCCGACGACCGTCATCAAGAACGTGGCCGACATCTTGAACCGTCTGCGCAGCGGCGAGCCCGCGGCGACGGAGCGGTCCGCCACGGTCGACGTGGCGGCGTCGGACCTGTCGCGCGAGATGGCCCGGGTCGAAGAGGCGATGCTCCAGGCCGCGGCCGAGCTGCGCTTCGAGGAGGCCGCGGTTCTGCGCGACACGCTGCACGCCCTGCACCGCCAGTCGCTCGAGGCCAGCGACGACCTGGTCGCGGCGGAGTGACCGGTAGGGTTCGACGGTGGCGAAGTCGATCCGGGTCCAGGGGGCGAGGGTCCACAACCTGAAGAACCTCTCGGTGGAGATCCCGCGGGACCAGCTCGTCGTGTTCACCGGCCTGTCCGGGTCGGGCAAGTCGTCGCTCGCCTTCGACACGATCTACGCCGAGGGCCAGCGCCGCTACGTCGAGAGCCTCTCGGCCTACGCCCGCCAGTTCCTGGGCCAGATGGACAAGCCCGACGTGGACTTCATCGAGGGGCTGTCGCCGGCCATATCGATCGACCAGAAGACGGCCTCGCGCAATCCGCGCTCGACCGTCGGCACCATCACCGAGGTGCACGACTACCTGCGACTGCTGTTCGCGCGTATCGGGGTCCCGTACTGCCCCAACTGCGGCAAGGCCATCGCGAGCCAGACCCCCCAGCAGATCGTCGACCAGGTCCTCGAGCGTCCCGCCAACCAGCGCTTCATGGTGCTGGCCGCCCTCGTCCAGGGGCGCAAGGGCGAGTACTCGGCGCTCTTCAACGACCTGGCCGGCCAGGGGTTCAGCCGAGTCCGCGTGGACGGCACGATCCACGAGCTCGCCGAGCGCGAGGCGATCACCCTCAAGCGCTACGAGCAGCACACCATCGAGGTGGTCCTCGACCGGCTCACCGTGAAGGCGACGAACCGCCAGCGCCTGACCGAGTCGGTGGAGGCCGCCCTCAAGCTGACCAAGGGCACGGTCACCGTGGCCTTCCTCGAGCCTGAGGAGACGGTGCAGTTCTCCGAGAGGATGGCCTGCTCGGACTGCGGGATCAGCTTCAGCGAGCTGGCGCCCCGGGACTTCTCGTTCAACTCGCCCTACGGGGCCTGCCCGGTCTGCACGGGGCTCGGCACGCGCTTCGAGGTGGACCCCGACCTCGTGGTGCCCGACGACACGCTCTCGCTCGCCGAGGGGGCCCTCGCTCCCTGGAGCGGGGCCCGGCTCAAGTACTTCGAGCGGCTCATCGAGGCGGTGGCCGACTCCGGGGGGTTCGAGGTCACCACGCCGTGGAAGAAATTGCGCGCGAAGGACCGCAAACTCGTCCTCTACGGAGTCGAGAGCAAGACCGTGCCGGTCAAGTACCGCAACCGCTACGGCAAGGTGAAGACCTACGACACGAGCTACCGCGGGATCGTCGAGTGGCTCGAGCGGCGCCGGACCGAGGCCGAGGGTGACTGGACCCGCGAACAGGCCGAGCAGTACATGCGTGAGGTCGAGTGCACGGCCTGCGGGGGCCAGCGGCTCCGTCCCGAGGTCCTCGCGGTGCGGGTTCACGGACGCAACATCGCCGAGGTCTCGACCCTGGCGATCGACGAGGCCATCGCCTACTTCACGACGCTGCCCCTCAGCGCGCGAGAGGAGGCGATCGCCCGCCAGGTCGTCAAGGAGATCGTCGAGCGACTGAGCTTCCTGATGAACGTGGGCCTCGACTACCTGACCCTCAGCCGGGCCTCCGCCTCGCTCTCGGGCGGCGAGGCCCAGCGGATCCGCCTGGCCAGCCAGATCGGCAGCTACCTCGTGGGCGTGCTCTACGTGCTCGACGAGCCCTCCATCGGGCTCCACCAGCGCGACAACCGTCGCCTCATCGCGACCCTCGAGCGGCTCCGCGACCTCGGGAACTCGGTGATCGTGGTGGAGCACGACGAGGAGACCATCCGCCTCGCCGACTTCGTGGTGGACATCGGACCCGGCGCGGGCGAGTTCGGCGGCGAGGTGGTGCACGCGGGCACCTACGAGGCCCTGCTCGAGAACACCCACTCGCTCACCGGCCAGTACCTCTCGGGACGGCGCGCCATCCCCGTGCCGGGCGAGCGGCGGGCGGGCAACGGCCAGCGCCTCACCGTGCGCGGGGCGCGAGCCCACAACCTCCAAGACGTCACCGTCGGCTTCCCCCTCGGCACGTTCGTCGCGGTGACCGGGGTGTCGGGGTCGGGCAAGTCGTCGCTCGTCAACGCCATCCTGCTGGCCTCCCTCGAGCGACAGATCAACCGGGCCAAGGTCGTCGCCCTCGAGCACGACGGCATCGACGGGGTGAGTCACCTCGACAAGGTCGTCGCCGTGGACCAGCAGCCGATCGGACGCACGCCGCGCTCGAACCCCGCGACCTACACCGGGGTGTTCGACAAGATTCGCCGCCTCTTCGCCGAGGTCCCCGAGGCCAAGGTCCGCGGCTACCAGCCCGGCCGGTTCTCCTTCAACGTGAAGGGTGGGCGGTGCGAGTCGTGCGCCGGAGACGGCACCATCAAGATCGAGATGCACTTCCTGCCCGACGTGTACGTGAACTGCGACGTCTGCGACGGCCAGCGCTACAACCGCGAGACCCTGGAGATCCTCTACCGGGGCCGCTCGATCGCCGACGTGCTCGACATGCCCATCGGCGAGGCGCTGGAGTTCTTCGAGCGCCAGCCGGCCATCGCCCGACACGTCCAGAGCCTCATCGACGTCGGCCTCTCCTACGTGCGTCTGGGCCAGCCGGCGCCCACCCTCTCGGGCGGCGAGGCGCAGCGGGTCAAGCTCGCCACCGAGCTCGCCCGACGCCCGACGGGCCACACCTTCTACGTCCTCGACGAGCCCACGACCGGCCTGCACTTCGAGGACGTGAGCCGCCTGCTCACGGTGCTGCACCGCCTGGTCGACCAGGGCAACACGGTGCTCGTCATCGAGCACAACCTCGACGTCATAAAGACCGCCGACTGGATAGTCGACCTCGGACCCGAGGGCGGTCGCCGGGGTGGGCGGGTCGTGGGCGAGGGCACCCCCGAGGCGATCGCGGGCCTCGACACCGCGACCGGAACGGTGCTGAGAGAGGTCCTCGCCCCCGGGCGGGCCTAGTGCTCGACAAGCCCGCCGGCATCCCGCGCCAGAGCGGCTGCTACCTCTTCCGCAACGCCCGCGGCGAGGTGGTCTACGTGGGCAAGGCCCGGGTCCTGGCCCAGCGGCTCTCGAGCTACTTCCAGCGCCGCGACGCGCTGTCCGAGAAGACGCGTCTCTTGATGGACGAGGCGACCTCGGTCGAGTGGATCGTCACCCCGAGCGAGCTCGACGCGCTGGTCCTCGAGAACGAGCTGATCAAGGCGAACCAGCCCCGCTACAACCTTCGCCTGAAGGACGACAAGAGCTTCCCCTACGTCGCCCTCGACTCGCGCACCCCCTACGCCGCGCCGTACCTGACCCGCGGGGCCCACGTGAAGGGCGTGCGCTACTACGGCCCTTTCGTCGACGTGGGCGCCCTGCGCACGACGATGGACGAGCTGCTCCAGGCCTTCCCCCTGCGCACCTGCTCGACCCACAAGTTCCGCTACCACGAGCGCGTCGGGCGCCCCTGCCTGCTCTACGACATCGGTAAGTGCTGCGGGCCGTGCGTGGGCAGGGTGGACGAGGCGGGCTACCGAGAGATCGTCCAGTCCTGGGCGCGCTTCTTCGAGGGCGACGTGCGCCCCCTGCGCGAGCGGCTGGCGGCCCAGATGGACGAGGCCGCCCAGAGTCGCCACTACGAGGCCGCCGCCCGCGCGCGCGACGGCCTCGAGGCCCTCGAGCGGGCGTCGGCGAGCCAGAGCGTGGTCCTCGACGACCACTCCGACCTCGACGTGGTGGCCTCGGCGAGCGAGGGGTCGCGCACCGCCCTGGTGCGCTTCCGGGTCCGCTTCGGACGCATCGTGGGGCGCACGGCCCACCTCATCGACCGCACCATGGACGAGGACGACGAGGAGCTCTTCGAGGACGTGCTGGCCGACCTCTACACCGAGGGCGAGCCGGTCCCCCCGGTCGTGGTCGTAGAGCGCCCCGGGTGGGCGAGCGCGCTGGCGGCCGCCTTCTTGGGGGCCCGGCGGGGTCGTCCGGTGGAGGTCGTGGCCCCCCGGCGTGGCAAGCGCCGACGGGTGGTCGAGCTGGCCCGGGCCGACGCCGTGGCGGTCGTCGCGCGTGACACACTGCGCCGCCAGGCCGACCACAACGTGCGCAGCCGGGCCCTGCTCGAGCTCGGGGGGTCGCTCGGCCTCGCGGCGCCGCCCTATCGCATCGAGTGCTTCGACATGAGCCACCTCCAGGGCACCAACTACGTGGGCTCGATGGTCGTCTTCGAGGACGGGCTGGCGGCCAAACGCGAGTACCGACACTTCAACGTGCGCGAAGTGCTCGGCAACGACGACGCGGGCGCGATGGCCGAGGTGGTGCGCCGGCGTCTGGCCCACTGGGACGAGGGGGAGGGGTCGCGCTTCGCCCGGGCCGACCTGATCATCATCGACGGCGGCCTGCCCCAGCTGCACGCCGCCGAGGCGGCGGCGGCGGAGCTGGGCCTGGCCGGTCGGGTCGAGTTCGCGGCCCTCGCCAAGCGCGAGGAGCTCTTGTACCGCCCGGGCCGGGCGACCCCGATCGCGCTCGAGCGCGGGAGCGAGGCGCTCTACCTCGTCCAGCGCGTGCGCGACGAGGCCCACCGCTTCGCGATCACGTTCCACCGCTCCAAGCGGGGCCGCTCGATGGTGGCCTCGACCCTCGAGGGCGTCGAGGGCCTCGGTCCCGCCCGGCGCGAGCGGCTGATGGGGCACTTCGGCTCGCTCGAGTCCCTGCGCGCGGCGCGGCTCGAGGAGCTGACGGCCCTCTCGTGGCTACCGGACAGCGTGGCGACGAGCCTCTACGATCACCTGCACGCGCCGGGGGCGCCCCGGCCCGAGAAGAGGTGAGATGAGCGAGGTCCTGCTGGTCACCGGGATGTCGGGCGCCGGGCGCTCCACGGCCTCGGCGGCCCTCGAGGACCTCGGCTGGTTCGTCATCGACAACCTGCCGGTCGAGCTGGCGGTGCGGGTGGGCGAGCTCGCCACCACGCGCAGCGCGCGCGACGCCGGGGTGGCCTTCGTGGTGGGCCGCTCGGCCGACCTCGACTCGGCCGCCCTGCTCGAGGTGGCCCGCGAGCTCCGCGAGCGCCACGGGGCCTTACGGATCCTCTTCCTCGACGCGCCCGACGACGTGCTCATCACCCGTTTCGAGGGCAACCGGCGCCGTCACCCCATCGACGCGCCGTCCCTCGCCGAGTCGATCGGCGCCGAGCGGGCCCTGCTCGCCCCCATCCGCGACGCCGCCGACCTGGTGATCGACACCGGAGGGCTCAACGTCAACCAGCTGCGCCGCCGAGTGATCGAGAGCGTCGCCGCCCCCGGCGACGGGCGCGCGATGCGGGTCTCGCTCGTGAGCTTCGGCTTCGCCTACGGCATCCCGCGCGACGTCGACCTCGTCTTCGACTGCCGGTTCCTGCCCAATCCCCACTGGGTGGAGGAGCTGCGCCCGCTGACGGGCCTCGACGCGCCGGTCGCGCGGTACGTGCTCGCCCAGGAGGGAGCCATCCGCCTGGTCGATGAGGTGGTCGGGCTGCTCGAGTGGCAGATCCCGGCCTTCGCCAAGGAGGGCAAGTCGTACCTCTCGATCGCGGTGGGCTGCACCGGGGGGCGCCACCGCAGCGTGGCCGTGGCCGAGGAGGTCGCCCGACGCCTGGGCCTGGAGAACCCGCCCTTCCACCGCGACATCACCCGATGAGGGCCGTCGCCGTCGGGGGCGGCCACGGTACGGCCGTCTCGCTGCGGGCCCTCAAGTCCCTCTCGGCCGAGGTCACCGGCGTCGTCTCGGTGGCCGACGACGGCGGCTCGACGGGGCGGCTGCGCGCCCTGCTCGACGTGGCCGCGGTGGGCGACCTGCGCAAGTGCCTGGTGGCCCTGGCCGACCCCGAGAACCCGCTGACGCGCTCCTTCGAGCACCGCTTCTCGGTGGGCGAGCTGGCGGGGCACGCCGTGGGCAACCTCCTGCTCGTCGGGCTGATCGACGCCACGGGCGACCTCGAGGAGTCGGTGCGCGCCCTCGCCGAGGTGATGGGGGTGACCGGGGCCATCGTGCCGGCGAGCACCCAGGGCGTCGAGCTGATCGCCACGACCCGCCACGGCGCCACGAGGGGTCAGAGCGAGGTCGCCCGGACCGGGGCCATCGAGCGGATCCGCCTCGAGCCGCGCCACGCCGCCGCCCCCATCGCCGCGGTCGAGGCGATCGAGCGGGCCGACCTCGTGGTCGTCGGGCCGGGTTCGCTGTTCACGAGCGTGCTCGCCGCCTGCGCGGTGCCCGGGGTGACCCAGGCGCTGGCCGCCACGCGGGCGCGCACCCTCTACGTGGCGAACCTCCACCACCAGGTGCCCGAGACCGAGGGCTTCAGCCTGGCCGACCACGTCGAGGCGCTGGAGCGCCACGGGGTGGTGCCCGACACGGTCCTCGTCGACGCCCGGTGCCGCTTCGCCGAGGGGGCCTGCGCCCGACCCGTCGTGCGGGCCGACCTCGCGGACGACCGGGGCCTCGTACACGATGTGCAAAAATTGGCGTCGGCGCTCGCGGACCTCGTGGGGCGCGCGGCGTAGATCGGAGTGGCGGTGGCGATTCGGGTGGGCATCAACGGCTTCGGCCGCATCGGGCGCAACTTCCTGCGCGCCGCTCTCGGACGCGAGGGCCTCGAGGTCGTCGCGGTGAACGACCTGGTCGCCCCGGCGACCAACGCGCACCTGCTGAAGTACGACTCGACCCAGGGACCCCTCGGGGTCGAGGTGGGCCTGACCGACACCGGCCTCTCGGTCGGAGCCAGCGAGATCGCGGTCTTCGCCGAGCGCGACCCCGGGGCCGTGCCCTGGGGCGAGCACGGGGTGGACGTCGTGATCGAGTCGACGGGCCTGTTCACCGCCCGGGAGAAGGCGGCGGCGCACCTCGTCGGCGGGGCCCGGCGGGTCATCGTCTCGGCCCCCTCCCCTGACGCCGACGCCTCCTTCGTGGTGGGGGTGAACGACGACACGTTCGACCCCGAGCGCCACGTCGTGGTCTCGAACGCCTCGTGCACGACCAACTGCTTCGTGCCCATGGTCAAGGTCCTCGACGACGCCTTCGGCGTGCGCGGGGGGCTCATGACGACGGTTCACGCCTACACCAACGACCAGAACCTGCTCGACCTCGCCCACAAGGACCTGCGCCGGGCACGCGCCGCGGCGCTGAACATCGTGCCCTCCTCGACCGGCGCAGCCCGGGCCACCAGCCTGGTGCTCGAGTCGATGAAGGGCCGCCTCGACGGCACGTCGCTGCGCGTGCCGGTTCCGGCCGGTTCGATCACCGACTTCACCGCCGTCGTGCCCGCCACGACCGTCGAGGCCGTCAACGCCGCCTTCAAGGCGGCGAGCGAGCGGGCCCTCGCCGGGGTCCTCGTCTACTGCGACGAGCCGATCGTCTCGAGCGACGTGGTGGGCAGCCCGGCGTCGTGCACGTTCGACTCGCTCATGACGATGGTCCAGGACCTCGACGGCACGAGCTCCCTCGTCAAGGTCTTCGGCTGGTACGACAACGAGTGGGGCTACTCGAACCGGCTGGTCGACCTGGCCGAGCGCGTCGGGGCGCGGTGAGGCCGCTGCCGTCGCCGGCGCGCTGGGGCGACCTCTCCGGCAAGCGGGTGCTCGTCCGGGTCGACTTCAACGTGCCCGTGGCCGAGCACGACGGCGAGGTCGTGGTGACCGACGACTTCCGCCTGCGGGTGGCGCTGCCGCTCTTCGACGACCTGCTCGCGCGTGGGGCGAGCGTGGTGGCCTGCACCCACTTCGGCCGGCCCGAGGGCCGGGAGGATCCGCGCTACTCCCTCGAGCCCGTGCGCCGAGCCCTCCAGGCGCTGCGCCCGGGCGTCGAGCTGATGGAGAACCTGCGGTTCCACCCGGGCGAGGAGGCCTGTGACCCGGCCTTCGGCGCCTCGCTGGTCGAGGGCGTGGACTACTACGTGAACGAGGCCTTCGGGGCCTCACACCGGGCCCACGCGTCGATCATGGTCCCGCCGACCCTGGTGCCGAGCGCGGCTGGGCCCAACCTCGCCCACGAGGTCGAGACGATCCTCTCCTTGCTCGAGAGCCCTCGGCGACCCCTCGTCGCGATCGTCGGGGGGGCCAAGGTGCGCGACAAGATCAGCCTGGTTCGGGTCCTCGCCGAGCGGGCCGACCTGGTCCTCGTCGGAGGGGGGATGGCCCACACCTTCGCGCTGGCCGAGGGGCGTCGGGTCGGTGACAGCCTGGTCGATCCGGACCGGCTCGAGGAGTGCCGGACCCTGTTGAAGGGCGGCACGGTCGTGATCCCGGTGGACCGGAGGGGCCTTCGCACCGGGGCGCCCTTCGGTCCCGACGGGGGGGACGACCCCGTCGTCGAGTTCGCCGGCGACGTCCCCGACGGCTACACCGCCCTCGACATCGGCCCCGAGACCGTCGCCCTCTTCTCCGCCGCCCTCGCGGGCGCCGGCTCGATCCTGTGGAACGGACCTATGGGGGTCTTCGAGGACCCGCGCTTCATGGCCGGTACCGAGGCCGTCGCCCGGGCGGTCGCCGCGAGCGAGGCGCACAGCGTGGTCGGGGGAGGGGACTCGGCCGCCGCCCTCGACGCCCTGGGTCTGCGCGAGGCGGTGACCTTCGTCTCGACCGGTGGGGGAGCCACGCTCGAGCTCGTCGAGGAGGGCGACCTGCCCGGGCTGCGGGCGTTGCGCGAGAGCCCCTTCGGCTGATGCCCACGCCCGCCGTCTACGGCAACTGGAAGATGAACCTCGACGTCGTCGAGGCGATCCATCTCACCCAGCAGCTCGGGGTGCTACGGCGCCGCTCACCGCTCGAGCACGTGGAGGTCGGCGTCGCGCCCCCCTTCGTGGACCTGCGCAGCGTGGGCTCGGTGAACGAGGCCGACCGGATCGGTCTGGTGTTGTGCGCCCAGCACGTGAACGAGCACGAGTCGGGTGCGTTCACCGGGGAGGTGTCGCTCGCGATGCTCGAGCGCCTGGGCGTGCGCGCGGTCATCGTGGGCCACTCCGAGAGGCGACGGCTCTACGGCATGGACGACGCGCTCGTCGCGAGCACGGTCGCCCGGGTGGCCGGAGCCGGGCTGCGGGCGATCGTGTGCGTGGGCGAGGACGCCGAGGTGCGCGCGTCGGGCGGGGAGGAGGCCTTCGTCGCCGAGCAGCTGCGCGCGGCCCTGGGGGGCCTGACCGAGGGGGCGCGAGGGAACGTGACCGTCGCCTACGAGCCGCTCTGGGCCATCGGGACCGGCGTGGTCGCCGAGACCGCCCAGGTGGCGGCGCAGAACCACTCCATCCGGGTCACGCTGGACGAGCTGGGCCTCGAGGCCCCGGTGCTCTACGGCGGCTCGGTCAGCCCCGAGAACGCCGCTGAGCTGGCCCGGGAGGGGGCGGTGGACGGCTTCTTGGTCGGGGGGGCGAGCCTGCGGGCCGAGGCCTTCCATGCGGTCTGTCGGGCCGTCGACGACTGCTACGCTTCTACCCGCTGAATTCTCGGAGGGAACCATGCTGACCGCGCTGATCATCGCTATCGAGGCGATCACGGCCGTCGCCCTGGTCTTCCTCGTCCTCCTGCACTCCGGACGGGGCGGGGGGATCTCGGACCTGATGGGCGGCTCGGTGACGACCGCCGCCTCGGGGTCGACGGCCGTCGAGAAGAACCTCGACCGGATCACCATCGCCGTCGCCCTGGTCTTCACCTTCGCCACACTGGCGCTGGACCTACGCCTCCAGTAGCCGTCGTGGGTCGACGGCTCGAGCGACGGGCGCTCCTCGTCGCGGCCCTGGCCCTGACGTCGCTGGTCTACCCGGCGCTCTCGAGCGACGCCGCGCGGACCCCCGGGGGGACCAACGAGAACTCCCACACCCTGGTCGTCTCGCTGCCCGGACCCTTCTCGGGCTGCACCTACCTCGACCAGGCCGCCACGGCGAGCGACGACGCGTTGAACGACCTCGTGACCCCCTCGGCCTTCACGACCCTGCCCACGGGGGTGCTCGTCGGCGAGGGCGGGCCGATCGCCTCGGCCGAACTGACCTCGCTCTCGCCCGAGACCGTGCGCTACAGCGTCGCCCCCCACCAACGCTGGAGTGACGGGCGCCCCTTCAGCGCCCGCGACCTGGTGGCGTGGTGGCAGCGGGCCCGCCAGCTCGCGAGCGTGGCGAGCGACGGCTACCGGGCCATCGCCTCGATGCGCGTGTCGGACCACGGGCTGGTGGCGACGGCGGTCTTCGCCCACCCCTACGCGACGTGGACGCTGCTCTTTCGCGACGTGGAGGCGCCCACCGCGAGCGCCGGCTGCTCGATCGCCGCGTTCGCCGCGCGGCCCACCCTCGGGCCCTACGAGGTGCGCAGCGCCACCGCCCGCCGGGTGGTGCTCGTGATGAACCCCCGCTGGCCCCTCGACCCCAACCGCTTCGGCCGGGTCGTGGTGACCACCTCGCGCACCCTGCCCAAGCGCGCGAGCACGATCTACGCCGGGTTCTCCACGACCGTCAACCAGGCCGAGGTGCTCGCGACGACCTCGGACCCGGCCGTCCAGAGCCGCATCGGCTCGGCCTCGGGGATCGAGGAGCTGACCCTCTCCCCACGCAGCGCCACGACGGCCCCGATCGCGGTGCGCGAGGCCCTCAGCTGGTCGATCCTGCGTCAGGGCCTCATCGACACGATCTACGGGGCCTACACCTACGAGCCCGCGGCCGCCCAGTCGGCCCTCTACTCCCAGGGGCAGGCCCAGTACCCGGGATTCGGGGGGACGAACCCCTCGAACACCACGACCACGACCACCATCCCCGACGCGACGACCAACGGCCTGCACGACTGCCCGGCCTGTGCGGCTCAGGTGCTCTCGGCCAACGGCTTCGCCCGGGGGGCCCACGCCTGGCTCACTCCTCAAGGACGGCGTCTCGTGGTGCGACTGGCCATCGGCCCGAGTCACCTCGACCACACCGTGGCGTACCTCATCGAGCGCGACTGGGCGCGCGCGGGAATCCTCTCCACCTCGGTGCCCGAGACGACCGAGGTGGCCACAGCCCAGGCCGTCGCGACCGGCCGGGTCGACGCCGGGGTCCTCGTGCGCCCGACCATCGAGGGGCCGTCGTACACGGCGCGGTCGTTCGTGGGCGCGGCGTACCCGGACACGTACCCCTCGGGGGTGCGCCTCGCGGGGGTGGTCGACCAGTACAACGCGGCCATCGCGAACTTCAACCCGGCTACGGCAACCTCGTCGTGGTTGGCCCTCGACCGCGACGTCATGAGTCTCTTCTGGGTGCGGCCCCTCTTCACCCCGCCCTCGCTCGAGGTCTGGTCGACCCAACTCTCGGTGGTCGCGGCGACCTTCAGCGCGCCGAGTTTCCTCGACCAGGTGCCCACCTGGACCGTGCTGCCGCCCACGACGACCGGGTCGTAGGCGTCGTGAGGCGTCGGCTAGAATGGGTTCCCACGTCGGAGTGGCGGAATAGGCAGACGCGCCAGCTTGAGGGGCTGGTGCCCGAAAGGGCGTGTGGGTTCAAGTCCCGTCTCCGACACCAGATTGTACGAAAGTAAGGCTCATGTTGTACAATATTGGCATGAGCAGAATCTCCGTCAGCAAGGCGCGCGACAGGCTCTCAGAAGTCGTAGAGATGTCTCGATCCGAGCCCGTCGTTCTGGAGCATTACGGTCGCGCGGCCGCAGTGGTGGTGAGCCCGGACCGCTACGACGAGATGCTTGAAGCGTATGAAGAGTCGCTAGACGTAGAGGCGTTTGACGCTGCACTATCCGAAGAGGGGGAAAACATCCCCTGGGAGCAGGTGAAGATCGATCTCGGCTGGTCGTGAGTGAGTATCGAATTGAATTTAGACCGGCAGCTTTGCGCGAGATTCGAAGAATCGACCGGTCCGCTCAGCCGCGTATTCAAGGCGCGATCGCACTTCTCGCGCACGATCCTCGCCCGCCCGCGTCTCGCCCGCTTCGTGGACGTCCCGGTTACCGTCTACGAGTTGGCGACTACCGCGTCATCTACACCATTGACGACGGGATCCTTCTGATTGTTGTCGTCACAATCGGACACCGACGCGACGTCTACCAGTAGTCAGTTGCGCATATCTGGTTGCTTCCACGTGCAAGCGCCAATGTGCGGTAGCGGATCCGTTGCTTCGAGTCTCCGACACCAACACTTCACCGCATGAGCCGCTAGTGTGCGGTAGCGGAGTCGTCTTGACCCGTCTCCGACACCAACAACGCCGAGTCATCCTGCGAGACGCCAGTGACATGTAGCGGACCCGTTAACTCGTGTCTCCGACACCAACAGGTTGCGGTCCCATTGAAGTCATCAAAGTACCTGAGCGGGGTCGTCGTCTCACTCGACAAGGTGCGGGATGCAGGCACGTTCACCGATGCGAGGATGCGTTCGTGCAGAGTGAGAACCTCCGGGACGAGTTCGGACTCGAGACGGATCGCTTGCTGCTCAGACCTTGGCGGATGTCAGAGGGTGTCATCTTGCGCGAGATATGGTCGGAGCGCGATCCACGGGTGCCGCCGCACCGCCGCATCGACGCGCTCGGCAACCCCACGGTGGCACACCTGGAAAGGGAGATAATCGCCTATAAGCCCGCGTCGGTCGGACTGCTTGCTGTCGAGCTGAAAGAGACCGGGCGCGTCATCGGCTACAGCGGTCTAATTGACAGCGGGCGCGGAGCGCGCGAGCCGGAACTAGCGTATGAGTTGTTGCGTCGGCATTGGGGTCGCGGATACGCGACGGAAGCCTCGTGGGCAATACTGAACTGGGCGAGATCGTCACGATACGAGCGTCTTTGGGCCACCGTCTGGGACTGGAATGCAGGCACACGCCGAGTGCTCGCGAAGATCGGGTTTGTCGAAGTGGGTTTCGAGATGACGACTCACGGGACCAACATCGTGACCACGAAGTTCCTGTGACCCTGGCCATTCGTTCACACGTCCGTCGTGAGGTCGGGTCAGTTTGCCGGCGCGAGCCTCCAATGCCCGGTAGCAGACTCGTCTTGAACCTTCTCCGACAGTAACAACCCGAGTCATCCTGAGAGCCGCCAGTGACTGTTAGCGGACCCGTCTACTCGCGCCTCCGACACCAGCACCAGTCGTTCAAGTCATGACCTGTCCTTGCGTGTAACCAGTTGGCTCTGGCCGCGATACGCACGCGTGAACTCGATGTGGCAACTCATGTGGGCGCCGGGCCCGACAGTGCGACGCGGCTCGGTCAGATGTGGCGACACCACCGTTCCGCAGTGGGGAGCCTCGAAGTGGGGGCCAGTGTCGCGCGTCGTCTCGTGGCTCGCCGTCTCCCCGGGGACGTTCGAAGGAGGAAGCTCTCGCTTGGGGGTGAGAGCGAAGTCCCCCGCGTCGCCCGAGGGTGGCGGCAGCTCTCCATCGTCCAGTGAACCCTCTCACGAGCAGCGTGCGTCTGCCGGGACGTCAGCACAGTGATTCACTGTGGAGAGACCCATGCTTTCCGGGAGGGGCGGTGTGACGGCATTCCAGGTTGACCGACACTGGTACGGCGCTGACGCTTCTCAGTACGCGGAGCTCTATCGCCCCCACGGGCGAGCAAGGCACACGGTGGTCGTGCTCTTCCACGGAGGCTTCTGGCGATCGGCCTACGGCGCGGACCACCTCGCGGGTGTCGCGGCGGACCTGGCAGGGCGGGGCTGGGTGGTGTGGAACGCGGAGTACCGACGGGTGGGCAACGGCGGCGGGGCGAGTGAGACGCTCGCCGACGCGTCGGCGGCCGTCGACGCCCTGGCCGAGGTCGCGGAGACGCGCGCCCGGCGGGTCGTCGTGGTCGGCCACAGCGCCGGAGGCCATCTAGCGACCTGGGTGGCCGGTCGGGGCGCCGCGGCCCGTGCGGGACTCGGGCCGGCGCCGCGAGTGGAGGTGGAGGCCGTCGTGAGCCTGGCCGGCGTCCTCGACCTGACCAGGGCCGCCACGGAAGCCATCGGCGAAGGTGCGACCGTCTCTTTCATGGGCGGTCCGCCGGAGGACCTCCCCGACCTCTACACACTCGCGGACCCTCTCGCACGGATCCCGATCGACGCGGTCGTGCGATGCGTGCACGCGAGGTCCGACCAACGGGTGCCCTTCGCCCAGAGCGAGACGTACGTGACCCTCGCCCGAGCGGCCGGAATGGACGCGACGCTCATCGAGGCGACGGGCGATCACTTCTCCGTGGTGGACACGGCCGCCGCGGACTGGTCGGTGGTCCTGGAGGTCCTGGAGGGTCTCTCCGCGGCATCCAACTCGTGAGGAGGACGGCGATCGCTCGAGACGGTGCACGGCGAGGGCGCGACGGGTCCTCGAGCTCCGCGAGGACTCCGCGGCGCGGTCGCGGCGCGGCGCTGGTCGCCCTCGCGGGACTGGTCGTGGCGGCGTGCGCCCGAGTCCCCGCCCCTTCGGCCCATCACGGCGTGGGCCGCGCTGGCGGCGTCCTCTACGAGGGGCGCGACTCGAAGAGCGAGCGTCAGCTCCTCCTCATCGCCCGGGCGTTCAACGACGCCTACCAGCAGAACCGCGACCGAGCCGTCTACGCGCGGTGGGATGCCCGCAGCCGCGCCGTCATCTCCGAGGCGGCCTACCTCCGGCGTCACCGGGAGTGCCCGAACGACCCACGCACGCGGGTCGACACGTGGGGCGTCTCGCGCGGGCCGCGGGGGGCGTGGCTGGTCCACTACGCCATCGACGGCCAGGAGCTCACGGACTGGTGGTACTACGTCGCGGGGCGTTTCGTCTTCGACCTCGCCCGCTCGAACCCCTCGGCCGTCGCCCTCTACCGGGCGTCGACTGCGCGCTACCTCGCCTTGTCGGGCTGCGGGTCCTGACGCGGGCCGAGCGGGGACCAGCCCAGTCCGAGGGGAGGCTAGGTGCGTCCGACCGAGACCGCGAGGGTCACCCCTTCGCCCTGGAGGGTCATCTCTTCGAGGACGACCCGGAACGAGGCGTCCCCGAGAGCGATGACGCTGCTCGCCGCCGTGGTCGAACGGGTCGAAACCGAGAAGCCCTTGGACTCGAGGCGGGCGACGTAGGTGGCGAGGGCGCGGGACGAGGTCTCGGTGAGCAGCGCGTACCACTTGGTCGGGCTGAGTCGTGTGGCGCTCATGATCGTGCCCGGGGGCGCGGGCACGGCAGAGGGGAAACCCGAAGGCAAGCGGCCCGAGACGCTCGAGGGCGGCGCCGGGACGGTCGTCGTCGGCGAGGACGTCGCGGGACCCTTGGGGACTCGAATCTCCCCGACACGACCGATCGAGGTGACCGAGAACGTCTCGGACTTGCCGGCGAGTCCGATCGCGCCCGCGGCCGAACCCCCGGCCACCCCTTCGGTGAACGAGAGGAGGGCGCCGTCCCGGCCGACACAGGCCCGCTCGGAGACGGCGAAGACGCCCTGAGAGGCCGCGGGGGAGCGCAGGTCGTAGACCGTGCCACGCTGTCCCGCGACCCGACACGCTCCGGCGGTGTCGACGCGTACCCCGGCCACGTGCTGCGTGCTGACAAGGGCCTCGGCCCACGTCTCTTCGCCGTTGAGGTGGGTGAGCCCCTCGGGTGTCTTGAAGGCGATCTTGGTGACCGCGGGGAGCCCCTTGACGAGGGAGTACCCGTGGCCGCCTACGTCGTAGGTGGTCACCGACGGACCCCGGGACGCGACCGAGACCGTGAGGCGCCAGTCGGTCGGACCGTGGACCTCGCCGACGGCGGTGACCCCCTGCGAGGACTTCGCGTAGCCGTAGGTGAAGGTGTAGTCGCGCAGCCCCGCCAGACGCGCGAGGCTGAAGTCACCCTTCACGGAGCGCGAGCTCGCGATCCGTCGAGAAGGAGTCCGTGGGGTCACGGCGGCGCCCGAGGCGACGAAGGGCGCCAGGGCGAGCGAGGCGGCGAGCGCCAGCGCGCCCGTCGCGAGATACCTCGCGCCGACGAGCGCCGAGGGAGGGTCGACGCGTCGGCGGGTCACGCGCTCACGCTAGTCGGGGACCTCGCGCCCGGGCACTCCCTTGGGTAACGTGGCGGCGGCCGAAGTCGTCGAGTCGGGGAAGGTGGGGATGCGCGCGGTCGTCCTCCAGCAGTACGCGGTGTCGCTCGACGGGTTCAGCTGCGCGGACGACTCAGAGTTCCAGAGCTTCGTCTTCGCGCTCGACGACCCGGCGCTCGACGAGGCGTTCATCGATCTGCTGGGCCGCGCGAGCACTCACGTCATGGGCCGGGTCGCCTACGAGGGGATGTCGCGCCACTTCCCGGGTTTGGCCGGACCGGTGGCCGACGCGATGAACGCGGTGCCCAAGGTCGTCTTCTCGAAGTCTCTCGCGAGCGCCGACTGGCCCGACTCTCGCGTGGCCCGGGGCGACCTGGCCGAGGAGATCGGGGCGCTCAAGAGCGAGGGCGACGGGGAGATCCTCGCCCACGGCGGCTACCGCCTCGCCCAGTCCCTGGTGCGACAGGGACTCGTCGACGTCATCCGGCTCTTCGTCTTCCCGGTGGCCCTGGGCCACGGGACCTCGATCTTCGCGGGAGTCGACCGGCTCACGCCGTACCACCTGGCGTCGAGCACCCCCTTCCCCTCGGGCGTGGTGCTCCAGGTGCTGAGTCGAGACCGGCCCCTGGACTGAGTCGCCCGCGTCGCTAGGTGCGCTCGAGGTCGGCCAGCCACGCCACGACCGAGGGCGTTCCTCGACCCGGATTGATGCTCAGGCCGACGCGCGTGAGGCTCTCGAAGCGCCATCCCGTGGCGAAGGCGACGTGGAGCTCCTGCTCGCTGATCCGGCGCGGCCCCCAGTCTCCGGGCTCGTCGTCGCTGAAGCACAGGAGGTGGAAGTGACCACCCACGCGCAGGACCGAGCGAACGGACGCGACGTAGCGGGCCTGGTCGTCGTCGTCAAAGACGTGGAAGAGCCCCGAGTCGATCACGGTGTCAAAGGTCTCGCCGAGGGTCTCGAGGCTGAGGGCGTCGTGAACGTCGAAGCGTGCCTCGACCCCACGTTCGGCCGCCTTGGCCCGGGCGGTGGCGATGGCGCGGGGCGAGAGGTCGACGCCGCGGGCGCGCGCGCCGTGGCGCGCGGCGAGGATGGTGTGCTCGCCGGTGCCACAGCCCGCGTCGAGCAGCGCCCCCGCGAGCGCTCCCGTGTCGGCCAGGCGGGCGAGGGCCGGTTGGGGACGGCCGATGTCCCAGGGGGGAGGGGGACCGCCGTAGGCGTCATCCCACTCGCGTGAGGCATCGGTGGAGGCCACGGCGCAGTCTGGCACGCCGAGAGAGAGTCCGGGGGACCGGTGCGACGACCCGCGGGACGGCCCGGGTCCCTGGGCGGTGGCGTGACCCGCGAGCTCGTCCGAGGGGATAGTCTCAGCCGCGGGTCGACCTCCGGGGGGAAGGGTGATCGCTTCGTCGAGGGTTGCCAGGGCGCGCGCGGCGGCCCTGGCCGTCGTGCTCGGTGTGGCGGGCGTGCTCACTCTCGCGGGTCCGGCCGAGGGCGCCGCGGGTTGGCACCTCCTGCCCACCGTGCGAACCGCCGGTCGCCTCTACGGCCAGCCGGCCTGTCCGACGGTCACCCGGTGCGCGGTGATCGTGAACGACCGGGGCCACGCGGGGGTGGTGGTCTCCTCCAACGAGGGCCGGACGTGGCGGACGTCGTCGGTCGCCGGGGCGCCGAGCGGCCTGGAGGCGCTGGCGTGCCCGACGGTGACGCTGTGCCTGGCCGTCGGCTACCGGGGGTCGCTCGTCGCAGACTCGACCATGGTGATCGAGCGCTCGAACGACGGAGGGACGTCCTTCGCTCCGGTGGCGCTGCCCCCGACGCTGTCGGGTTCGGGCCGCGGCGACCAGCTCGAGGCGCTGGCCTGCGCGTCGGCGACCTCGTGCGTCGCCTCGGGCCAGGCCACCGAGACCGGGCCGTCGCCGGGGTGCACCCCGCCCACCTGCACCACCACCCAGCCCTACGTGACCTTCGGATCCGTGGTGCTCGCCACCTCCGACGGTGGGCTGACCTGGAGCGCGGCGCCCGCGTCGGGGGTGTTCGCCCAGGCCTACGCGGCGACCTGTCCGAGCACGGGAGCGTGTCAGCTGGTCGGCATCGCGCTCAGCGCCTGTAGTCCGAGCGGCTCGGGCGGGTCGCGCTGCGGGGCCGCCGGGGCGGCGTTCTCGGTCACACCCGGCGCGTCGAGTGCTGCACCGGCATGGGTCACCGAGAAGATCCCCGGGGGCGTCTTCGCCCTGAACGGAGTGTCCTGTCCGGATGCGACGACGTGCGTCGCCGTCGGTCAGTCGGCCGATAGCACCCTGGGCCATGGCGTGGTTCTCCGAACCGAGGACGGGGGCGCCACGTGGCGGTCGCAGCCCCCGCCCGGTGGTACCAGGGGCCTGATGGCGGTCGACTGCCCCTCCAGCCGCGTCTGCCTGGCGGCGGGGGGGCTCGGTGGGGGCGACGAGGCGGCCGTCTTCGCCACCGCCAACGGGGGCGCCTCGTGGCGCGTCGCCGCGCGAATCCCGGGACTCAGCGGCGTCGAGCGCATGACGTGCGTCGGTGCCGGTTTCTGCCTGGCGGCGGGGACTGTGGGGATTGGGCCCGGCGAGTACGGGGTGCTCCTCGCCAACTGAGCTCGCGAGCGCCCGTGGGGCCGGGCGGGTCAGCGGATGCTCGAGTGGCGCAGCCGACGGCGTCGGCGCACGACGTGGACGACGGCGTAGATCGTGAGCACGACCGCGGCGAGCTTGTGCCACTGGACGAGCCCCGGCGGGAACCCGAGGGAGCCGAAGAGCGGCAGGTCGTTCGTGTGGTGGGTGAGGCCGTCCACGAGGCCCGAGACCAGCACGTCGAGCACGAGCAGCTCCAGCACGGCGTCGGAGAGGGCGAGTCGACGACCCCTCCCGGCTCGGGCGCCCGACGCACCCCACTGGCGTACCAGGGAGGCGATCGTGCGACGGCGCTGGGCGAAGTGCGCGAGCAGGGTGAGCATGAAGACGACGCCGATCACGACGTGGACCGTGATGCTATGGCTGAGCCAGATGAGCGAGACCAGTGAGCCGGCGTACGACACCATCAAGGCGAGGTGCACGTACCAGCGCCGCCGCTGCGACCCCGTGGTGGCGGACGAGCCTGTGGCGCTCGCGGTGGCTGCCTCTCGCATCGAGGCGACGCTACGGCGCGGTGGTTCGGTACGCGCGCCTCGCACCTCGGGGCGAACCCCGAGGACGGCTCCGGGCGACCCCGAGGGATCGGCGTACGTCGTCGAGGGGGTGACGTCCCCTCACGCCGTCAGGACCTAAGTCACGAGCCGAGCGTGCAAGGGGCTCGTGGCCCAACACCTGACCTTTATCCCTACGGGACCGCAGGCGGGCGCCGGGAGACTGACCACGGCCCGAAACATAAGAGCCAGATAAGTGAGGAAAGCACAGAATGAAAGCCTCCCCAGCCAGCAAACTCCTCGCCGCGGCCGCCCTCGTGGGGTCCGTGGGTCTCGTGGCGGCCGCCGCGGGCGCCAGCGTGACCCCCACCTCGGCGCACGCCACGCCGCGCGCCGAGGCCAAGCCCCACGTGGTCGCCTTCCGTGCGACCTACCACGGCACGATGTCGCTGCTCTGGAGCAGTTCGTCGGTCAAGGTGACCTCCCTCGTGGGCACCGGCACCATCCCCGGCGTGGGGGCGAGCACCCTCAGGGGCACCGGGATCTCGTCGCCGTCGAGCACCTGTGACCCGTTCTCGGGCACCGGCTCGATCACGAGCGCGAAGGGCGCCCTCGTCCTACGGGTGGTCGAGTCGGCCAAGCAGTCCGCCTGCGCGTCGGGCAGCGCCGCTCCCACCACCGTGACCGTGAAGGGCGTCGCGACGGTCCTCACCGGTCGGGGGATCTACCTCGCCGCCAAGGGGAGCCTCGCGATCAGCGGCTCCTTCTCGATCCAGTCCACGGCCGCGGGGTCGCACGAGAGCGACCAGTTCACCGCGACCCTCGTCGGCAAACTCACCGTCAAGTGACGACGGTGGAAGGAGAAAGGCACAACATGAGGAGAATCATAGGGAGCGCCCTGGCGGGCGCCTTCTGCCTGGGGTCGGTGGTGCTCGTGGGGACGGGCTCAGCCGGGGCCCAGGACACGACGACCACCACCACGACCGCACCGACGACGACCACCACGGCCGCCCCGTACGTGAGCGGCAACAAGTTCATGGCGGTGAACGTGGACACGGTGGTGGGCTCGGGCAGCCCGACGGGGTCGGTGACCTCGGGCGGGTGCGGCCTCGAGAACGTCTTCGGCCAGGGGGCGACCGTGGTCTTCCGGATGTGGGGCATCGCCAACGCCACCGGCCAGCCGCTCGTCGCCTCGAACGTGAAGAGCGTCGTCATCCAGGACCTGCCCGGGGTGACCACGCCCCCGGCGATGGCCTACGCGCCCCGTGACGGGTACTGGACCTACGGCTGGAAGACCTCGTCCGCCACGCCGATCGGCGTGGTGCCCTTCAAGGTCGTCGTGACCCTCAACCCGATCGGAGCCGTCTACAAGACGGTGCGGGTGGCCTACAAGGCCAAGGTCAACGGCGTGACCAAGACGCTGCGCAAGAGCGTGAAGGTCCTCGTCTCGGCCAAGGTGCCCGCGGCCAGCTTCACCTTCACCCAGACCGGCCAGGCCGCGACGTCCCAGCTCACGATCCAGCAGTCCGTCTAGTCCCGCAGTCGCCGTACGCGCTGTACCGCTGTCCCCGGGTCCGGGCCGTCCCCGGACGGGTCCGGACCCGGGTGACGCGCCCGAGGCACCACCCAAGGAGAGAACCATGAAGATCGCACACGGGTCGACCCGGTGGGGCCGGGCGCTCGCCGCCCTCACCGCGCTCACGCTGCCGGCCACGTTGCTCGTGGCGAGCGGGCCGGGCGGGGCCTCGCCCACCGCGCTGACGGCCCCCCAGGCCTCGGCCGCCCAGGTGGCCGAGGCTCCGAACGCCGACGCCCTCACCGCGCCGGCCAACCTGCCCGCGGTCGCGGCGCTGCCCGGTCCGGTCAGCCCCGCCTTCACCCTGGGCAGCTCCCTCGGGGTCCTCACCACCCGGTCCTCGGGCGCCCAGTACGGGGTCTCGGGCTCGGGGACCGAGGGCCAGCCCCTCACCATCTCGGGCACCAAGCTCCCGGCCCACGCGAGCGTCGCCGTCGAGTGGTCGACCGCGAACGAGACCTGGGTCACCGACGTCGAGCCGGCGACGGTCAACTACCTCGGCACCGCGGTGAAGAACTTCAACGTGACCCTCGGGACCGCGACGACCGACGCCGCGGGCTCGTTCACCTACACCACGACCGTCCCCGAGGACTTCGGGGGCCAGCACACGATCTACGCGGTCGTGCGGGGCCAGGAGGTCGCCCAGGGCGGCTTCACGACGATGCGCACCTTCACCATCTCGCCCACCCGCGGCCCGATCGGCACGATGATCCACGTGACCTACACCGGCCTCGGGGCGACCGCCTACACGCTCGGCTCGGCGCTCGACTGGGACAACCACTTCGTCGGCGAGTTCCAGGCCGCGTGGACCCGGGGCACCGCGTCCTTCGACATCCGCGCCGCCGGTCCCGTCGGCCGCCACGTCCTCGAGACGGGGGCGGCCGTGGGCACGCTGTACATGAACTCCGACCAGTCGCCCATTCCCTACGCCAACCTGTTGAAGGCCTACTTCACCACGACCCCGGGCGGGTCCCTGCCCGCGACCCAGGTCGACTGGCCGGCGTCGGTCACCCCGACCGTGAGCCAGTTCACGACGGCCGCCTCCTCGGGCGTCGACCCCTCCAGCACGGCGACGGCCAGCCTGTCGAGCACGAGTGGACCCGTGGGCTCCAAGGTGACCGTCACCGCCACCGGCCTCTCGGGGACGGGCACCGATCAGCTGGTCTGGTCGTCGGTCGTGGGGAGCCGCGTCAACTGCCCCAACGGCGCCACCACCTGCTGGGCCTACGCCAGCACGCCGCTCGGCTCGGCCCCGGTCGCCAACGGCCAGCTGCGCGCGACGATCACCGTCCCGGTCACCACGGCCGGTGAGCCCGGGGCCGGGCTCGGCGGGTGGCACGTCATCCAGGTGGTGAGCGGCTCGGCCATCGAGGCGCAGACGCCCTACTACGTGAAAGAGAGCGTGGTCGTCTATCGCGGGGCGGGCGGACGGGTCCTCTCCGCCGGGGTCGCCGCGGCCGCCCCGGTCCCGACCGACGTCTCGAGCCCCACCCTGACCCAGGTGGCCGGCGTGGGCCGTCCGACCTACACCTTCAAAGAGGGTGAGGAGTTCACCATCGCCCTCGACGGGGTGGGCTGGACCGAGATCGACAACACCCTCGCGGTCGACTACGACAACAGCCTGGTCGGCTACGGGTGCGGGTTCAACTCGAACGGCTACACCGCGATCCACCTCTACGCGACCGGTGGGCCCGGGGTGCACCTCATCGACCTGTACCCCGAGCTCTACACGCTGAACCCGAACTACGCGACGACGGCCTACGGCATGCTGCCGGTGCTCTCCTACGCCCGCGACTTCCCGGGGCTGGCCCTGGGCTACCAGGTGCCGGCCTTCCGCTTCGCCATCCGGATCGTCAAGTAGACGACCCCCGTCCGGCTCCCGGGCCGCCCGGATCCTTCAGGGCGCCCGGGGGGAGGGACGCGCTCTCGCGGGCGAACGCGCGTCGCCCGAGGAGTCCGAGGACGCTCGGCAGGGCGACGCCGCGCACCACCACCACGTCGAGCAGCACGCCCGCGGCGAGGCCCAGCCCCAACTCGCGAAGACCGGTGACCCGACCGACGACGAGGCCCGCGAGCGCCCCCACCATGACCAGGGCGGCGGCGCTCACCACGGAGCCGGTGCGCTCGAGCGCCTCGACCACGGCGGCGTCGGGGTCGGGCCGGTCCGCGAACGCCTCGCGAGCACGCGCGAGGATGAAGACCTGGTAGTCGGTGGACAGACCGAGGAGCAGGGCGAAGAGGAAGACCGGGACCCACCCCTCGACCTGGACGGAGCCGGGCGCCATCGCGACCCCGAGGCGCACCACCGCGACGGTGATCCCCAGGGCGACCGCCTGGCTGAGGAGCGCGAGGGCCCCCGAGAGCAGGGCGAGGACCCACGACGACAAAGCCAGGCCGACGAGTAGCGACGTGGCGACCAGGGCGACCAGCGCGACGAGGGGAGCGGCGGCGTAGACGCGCGAGAGGAAGTCGACGCCCTGGGCCGGCGCCCCGCCGACCGCCACGGTGGTGCCGGCGGGGAAGCGGGACGAGGGAACAAGGCGGGTGCGTACGCGTGCGACGAGTGCCTGAGCGGCCGGCGAGCCGAAGGCGTCGCGCGCGATGACGTCGACCTGGGCGAAGCGCCCCGCGTCGGCGGCGAAGGGCGCGGTGTCGCCCACGGCCGCGATCTCCACCTCGGGGTCACGCGAGAGGGACGTCGCCAGGCGGAGCCGGGCGGCGGCTTCGCCCGCGACGGCGTCGCCGTGGGCGCGGTGGGTGTCGATCACCACGACGAGCGGGGTGGGGACGCCGGGGCCCAGCCGCGCGCTCACCAGGTCGAGGGCGCGCACCGAGGGCATGGACGACGGCAGCGAGGCGATCGTGAGGGGCGTGAGGCGCAGCCCGAGCAACGGGCTGGCGAGCGCGCTCACCACCACGAGCGACCCGGTGAGGGCGAGACGGCGCCGGGCGAGGACCACCCGCGCGAGACGCCCCCACACGCCCCGGCGCGCCCGCGGGGCGCGCGCCCGCGGGCGCACCAGTGAGAGCAGCGCCGGGGCGAGGCTGAGCGACGAGGCGACCGCGACGAGGGCGACGACGAGCCCCGCGATTCCGAGCGAGCGCACGAAGCCGACGGGCTCGACCAGCAGGGCCGCGAGACCGGTCGCCACCACGAGGCCGGAGAGGACGACGGTACGCCCGGCGCTGCCCATGGTCGCCACGAGCGCCGCGGGGGGCGCGGCGCCCCGGCCGGTCTCCTCACGGAGTCGACCCACGAGCAACAAGGCGTAGTCGACCGCGAGACCCAGTCCGACCAGCTCCACGAGATTCGGTGCGTAGAGCGAGATCGTGAGGTAGCGCGCGAGCAGCTCCAGCGCCGCGAGCGACGTCCCGACGGTGGCGAGGGCGAGGGCGAAGGGCACGAACAGAGCCCCCGTGAGCCCGAGGGTGAGCGCGAGCACCACGACGGCCGCGCTGAGCGCGACGACGAGCCCCCGCGCGAGGTCGGCGCGCAGGACCGGCCCGAGGTCGCTCTGGAGGGCCGGAGGCCCGGTCAGGAGGGCACCGCGGGGCCCCTCGAGCGCGAGACGGTGGCGCAGGGTGCCCGTGAGGGCGCTCGCGCGCGTGAGCGTGAGCGGCGTGCTCACCACCGCGTACCACACCCCGCCGACGGCCTGGCTCTCGACGACCCGGGCGCGCGCGACCCCCGCGAACGCGTGCGCCACAGCGACGCGTAGCGCCCGCTCGCGCGCCGGATCGAGCCGGCGACGGGCCACCACGACCGTGAAGGACCCGTCGACGTTCTCGTGGAAGGCGCGCGCGAGCATCGCGTCGGCGCGAGAGCTGGGCGTCCCCGGGACGTCGAGCGACGTCGAGAGCCGCTCCGAGAGCGAGCCGGCGCCCATCACCCCAAGGACCGCGACGGCGGCCCAGAGCACGAGCACGGCCGCGCGGACGCGCACGACGGCGCGGACCCAGCCCTCGGACACCGGCGCAGTGTACGAGCCCCCGGCGCCCTCGACGGGGGACCGAAGGTCCCACCGGGCGCGCACCGCGGCCATCCACCCCCTCGTCGTCCGACGTCGCTAGCCTGGTGGGAGCGGAGTTCTGGAGGTCACCATGGCCGATCCTCGCGAGCCAACGCCGATCCACTGGGCCGAGCGTGCGGGGCGCACGCGTCAGCCCGCGTCGGGCCCCTGCGGGTGCTCACGGCGCTCCTGCTGGCACCACAGCAACTGCCGCTCGACGGGGGTCGTGAGGGTCTATCGCGCCCCCCAGCCCGACCGGGAGTTCCCGCCGTCGGTGATCTTGTGCCGCGAGTGCGCGGCGCCGACTCAGCGCACCCGCGTGGCCTGAGCCCAACGCGACCGGGGTGGCCCGGGGAGGCGCGACGTCACCCGCGGGCGGGCCGAGACGAGCGCGCGCGTCGCGCGCAAGATGATCTCGACTTCGAGCGGCCCGTCCGTCGGCCGGGGTCCCTCGCCGGTGAGGACGCGCACGACGCCGTGACGGGCGCCGGGGTCGAGCACCTCGAGGGTCCCGGGCACGACCCGGCGCCGATCCAGCGTGCGCAGAGCCCGGGTCGCCGCCGCCTTCGCCGCGACGATGCGGGCGAGGGTCTCGGCGGGATCGTGCGCGCGCTCGAGGAGGGCCACCTCGCGCGGGGTGAGCACGCGCTCGTTGAACTCGTCCCGGCACTCCTCGAGGACGTGGCGCATGGCGGCGACCTCGACCCTCTCCTCCGAGGAGTCCCCACCGAACACGCCCACCCCCGGCTCGCCGCGCACTGCGACCATGCTCGCCGGCCCCCGTCGACGCCCGTAGGGGAGAAGGTCCCCTTCGCGCGGGGTGGGGTCGGGGGCTAGGTCGAGCGCGGGGGGTCGCCGGCGGGGCCGAGGTCCCGGTCGTGCATCTCCCAGGCGTGGTCGAGCACGTGGTACGCGCTGTGGCGCACGAGGAAGGGCAGGGTCCAGGTGCGGGCACGTCGACCTTCGTCTCGGTGGTCCCGAACGGCCCTCCGGTACGCCTCTCGGTGGCGCGCGAGGGCCGCGGGGTCCGTGGCGAGGTCGCCGTCGGGGGTGACGGCGAGCTTGCGCGCCCAGTCCTGTTCGCACGAGAGCACGTGGGCGGCGATCGCCTCGCGGTCGCGTCCGCCCCCCCGGGGGCCCCTGCGCAGGCGGGCCGACACGCTCGTGCGCGCGTCGTCGAAGACGGCCCACGCGCCGGCGAGGATCTCGAGCGCGCGCTCGGTCTCCTCGGCCGACTGGGGGGCCTCGTCGAGGGCGCACGACGCGAAGGAGATGCCCCAGAAGTCGGTCGAGCCGGTGCCCGGATAGCGCGCCACGACCCGGACGGGTCCGGTCGAGGTGAACTCGCGCCCGCGGCCGGCGCGCCGCGCCACGAGCGCGTAGCGCTCGCGGTACTGCTCGAGACGCGCCAGCGCCTCCTCGGGCGTCGCCCCCCCTCGCTCGAGGCCCGGCCAGCGTGTCGCCCACGCGGCGACCTTGCGTCCCCGAGGCCCGAGCTCCACGGCCACGTCGAGAGTGCTCACGGCTCCCCCTCTCGGGGCGATGCTAGCGAGTCGTCCGGGATCGGTCCCGGGGGCCGTGCTGCCTGAGGGCCGGGAGCGCGCGCCGTTGGCTAGGTTGGCCGACGTGCGTCGCGCCGTGAGCCCCTTCGCCCTCGCCCTCGCGCTCGTGGGGATTCTCACCCAACCCGCCGCGGCCTCGGGCACGACCACCACCACCACGTCGCAGCCCACGACTACGACGACGACCCGTCACGTCTACCTCGACCCGCTGACCGGACTGCCCGACCCCCGCCGCCTCACCGAGCACCGCTCCGCGCTCACCATCAAGATCGACAACACCCCCCAGGCCATGCCCCAGTACGGGGTGCAAGAGGCCGACGTCGTCTACGAGGAGATCGTCGAGGGCGGCATCACCCGACTGGCCGCGATCTTCGACTCCCAGCTGCCGACCGTCGTGGGCCCGGTGCGCTCGGTGCGCCGCACCGACCGGGAGATCGTCTTCCCGATCGGTGGGGTCTTCGCCTTCAGCGGGGGGGCCGAGTACGCGCTGCGCAGCATCGCGACGGCCCCGGTCAAGCTCTACGACGAGTCGAACAGCGGATCCGCGATGTTCCGTGACCCCAACCGACCCGTCCCGCACAACCTCTTCGCGAACGCCCAACTGCTCATGAAGAAGGACGGGGTGCCCCGACCGACCCGGCCGCTCTTTAGCTACCTCGCGCCGGGCCAGTTCGCGCACGGACCCAAGGTGCGCTCGTTCACCGTCGGGTTCGAGGCCGGCTACGCCGTGACCTACACCTGGAACTCGAGCACGCGACGCTGGGACCGCTGGCTGTTCGGCGCGCTGGAGAAGTCGGCCAACGGTGTCCAGCTCGCTCCGAAGAACGTGATCGTGATGTCGGTCAACTACGTCGGGGGCGTGGGCGTCATCGACTCCTACGCGCAGATGGTCGGCTCCGGCCCGGCCGAGGTCTTCACCGGCGGCGTCGTCCAGCACGGCCACTGGTCTCGCTCCAACCTCTATCACCGCACGGTCTTCACCAACGACCAGGGCAGGGTCATCGAGCTCGCCCCGGGCCAGACGTGGGTGGAGCTGCTCTCGAACACCGAGCGCGTGACGATCGTCCCGGGTTGACTAGAGGTCGGCGCAGCCGACCGAGCCGTCGAGGGACTGGTGTGCGCGGGGACCGCGGGCCGGTGTCACGGCCACGGTCGTCCCCGTCCACGCCAGGGTGAAGGTCGGGCTCCCCGTGGGCCAGCGCTGGCCGGCCAGGGGACCGCCCGCGCCCGTGGCCCAGGCCGTGCCCGCGGGCGGGGGCGCTCCGTGGAGGGTCTCGTAGGCGGCGACGGCCGACTCGATCGCGGCGACGTCGGCCACGCACGCGGCCCGTTCGGCCGCGGGCGGAGCGCTCGCCAGAGCCGGCTCCGACGACGGCGTGCCGGCACGGCTCGGCGGGGAGGCGCCCCGGTGGCCCGGGCCCCCGCCGACGGTCTGGGAGAGGACGATCGCGCCGAGGACGAGCACGATCACGACGCCGGCCAGCGCGGAGACGACCGACGCCCCGGTCTCGGCGCCACCCCTCACGAGCGCCTCGCGCCGAGGCGGATCGTGATGCCCTCGACTCCATCGACGAGGCGGCGGCCCCTCCAGGGGTCGCTCGCCAGCGCGTCGAGGAGGTCGTCGGGACTCTCCGCCGGGCACACGAGCACCTCCCGCTGACCGTCGCCGTCGGGCCCACCGATGACGACGACACCCCCTGTGACCAGGGAATCCATGAGCCGCGCGTGCTCGTGCCAACCGGACGGGGCCTCCATCGGGCGCCTCGGGTCCCAGGACGGGCAGCTTGGGTGGCGCGTGAGCAAGAGGGCCGGCACGCCCTCCGGCCTAGCACCACCGGCTCACGGCGCGCCCGCGAAGGGGAAGGACCGGTCCCTCACGTAGGCCACGGCGGGCCCCGCGCGCGTGAGGAGCTCCAGCGCCTCGACCACGAACGGTTGGTGCACGAACGAGGGGATCGACTCCCGGTCGAGCGTCGCCAGCGGGTGGCCGTGGTGAGCCACGGCGATGGTGAGGTGCGCCACGAACGGCGCCACGCGTGGCGCGAGCTCGAGGGCTCCCTCGAGCGCGTCGCGCAGCCGGTAGACGCCGTCTCCCTCGACCACGAGAAAGCGGACGCGATCGTCGAACGACGACGTCTCGCCCAGGCGAATGGGGAACGGCGCGGTCGCGGCGGCGACCCCGCGAACCGCGTCGAGCCAGGCGCCGCCGGGGGGAACCTCGGGTGGGGCGACGAGGGTGACGTGAGGCGCGGGGTCACGGGTACCGACCTGGGTCATGAGCTCTGCCAGCGCGTTACGGACGCGCGGGGGCGGCACGAGGGCGAGGTAGCTCGACGTCCGGAGTCTGGCGGGGTCGCGCGGGACCACGGCGCGAGCCTAGGGTCGGGCGGACGGCCTCTCGCGAGAGCCGGTGGGGAGGGGGAGTGCGCGCAGGCTCGGCCCGGACACTCGTGGCGACGGCGACGCTCCTGCTCGTGGCGGGTCTCGCGACGCCGTCGGGTGCGACCCCGGGGGTGACGGGCGGGGCGTGGCCCGCCGCCAACGGGAACCTCCTCAACACGCGCGTCGCCGTCGACTCACCGATCACCGCGGCGACGGTGGACGGGCTGCGCGTCGCGTGGACGTACCGGCTGCCCGGGCGCGCACGCCACGGGCTCGAGCACACCGGGTCGCTGGTCGCCAACCCGATCGTCGTCGACGGGGTCGTCTACGTCCAGGACATCTACTCGAACGTCTACGCGCTGGGGCTCGCGAACGGCCGACTGCTCTGGGAGCACCGCTTCAACGAGAAGCTCCTCAGCGGACCCGGCCCCAACGGCGTCGCGGTCTCGGCCGGCCGGGTGTACGGACTCACGCCCCGCACCGCCTTCGCGCTCTCGGCGAGGACGGGGCGGGTCGTCTGGATGGACCGACACCTGCTCACCACGGGCGAGGGGACCTTCGGGATGCAGCCCGCCGTCGCCGACGGCCGCCTCTACGTGGCGAGCCAGTACGGCCTGAGCCGGGGCGGGGGCGTCCTCATGGCCCTGCGCGCATCGGACGGGGCGATGCTGTGGCGCTTCCACACCACGATCCGCGAGTCCCCGGGGGTGCGGGCGGCGCGCGCGGGTTCGGGGGGAGCCTGGGAGACCCCGCTCGTCAACCCTGACGGCACGGTGACCTACGGGATCGGCAACCCCTACCAGTCGATCGGGTCGGCCTACGCCCATCCGGCCCGCCAGCTCTACACCGACAGCGCCGTGACCCTCGAGGCGGCCACGGGCCACCTCGTCTGGTACTACCAGGCCGTTCCCAACGACTTCAAGGACTACGACCTGCAGACCTCGCCCGTGCTCGCCCGCTCCCGGGGACGCGAGGTGGTGATCGCCAGCGGCAAGATGGGCGTCGTCTACGCCTTGGGTGCCCGCACCGGTCACCTGTACTGGAAGACGCCGGTGGGCCAGCACAACGGCCACCTCGGCGACTCCGAGAACGCCCTCAAGCACCGCCCGATGCCCGCACTGCCGTACTCGTACCTCCCGGGTTCGCTGGGTGGGGTTCTCGCGAACCTCGCCGTCGCCGGCGAGACCGTGTACGTCGAGACCTTGAACCTGGCGCTCAGCTTCACCTCGACGGCCCAGGCGGTCGGGGTGGCGACGGCCGCCACGCACGAGGGCGGGGACATCGAGGCCCTCGACCTCGCCACCGGGAAGGTCGAGTGGAAGGTCGCGGTGAAGAGCCTGCCCCTCGGGGCCATGACCGTCGTGAACGACCTCGTGCTCACCACACTCTACGACGGGCGGCTGCTCGCCCTCTCGCGCGCGACCGGGCG
The DNA here is from genome assembly GCA_021831125.1 of Actinomycetes bacterium. Taxonomy (GTDB): domain Bacteria; phylum Actinomycetota; class Acidimicrobiia; order Acidimicrobiales; family RAAP-2; genus RAAP-2. Next base: position 45,820 of record JAKBNI010000001.1, read on the forward strand.
CGTCGTCCTCGACCGGTCGCTCCCGACCTCCACCAACGCGCCGCTCGCCGTGGCCGGACCGTACGTCGTGGTCGCGGACGGGGGACCGGCCACGGGCCATCGCTCGAGTGAGGGCCGTCCCCAGGTGGTCGCGTTGCGCGTGGGCTGACCTACTGGCAGGAGAAGGTGAAGTCCCGCGACGTGACGTGTCGCGCCGCCCCGACGGTCACGGCGACCTCGACCGACGCCGTGGCGCTGCCCCCGGGGGGCACGGGTGCGGAGGTCTCCAGGATCGGCTGGGACGGCGAGGAGCCGGAACCACCCGGCACGCTCACGCTCACCTGGCAGACGCCCAGGGCGCTGCGCCCACCCACGTTCGTGACCCGCGCGTGCACGCTGACCAGGTCGTTGCTGAGGGCCGTCACGCCGGTGACGCGCACCTCGAGACGAGGCCCGCCGATGAACGCCTCACTGACCACCACCCACGCGACGAGGGCGAGGACGATCACCCCCGCCACGACGAGGGCGCGACGGCGGTTGCGCCGCCGGAGGGTGGAGACCGGTTCGCTGTCGGGTGCGACGACCTCCGCGCGCGCGCGCTCGGGGTGTGAGAGCAGCTCGGACTTGGCCGCCTGGAACTCCTCGTCGGTGAGCTCGCCGGCGTCGCGGCGGGCGATCAGTCGGGCGAGCTCGTCGGCGACGCCCACGGCGCGTCAGCCCGCGCGGACCAGCTCGACCACCGGGATGACCCGAGACGTCTGGCGCTGGTACTCGGCGAACTGCGGGAAGGCCTCGCTCTGGAGACCGTAGACGCGCGCGCGCTCGGGCTCGTCGAGCACGACCGCCCGCGCCGGGTACGTCTCGCCCCCGCGCTCGACGGTGACCGCGGGGTCGGCGACGAGGTTGCGGTACCAGTCGGGGTGCTCGGGGTGTCCGGCCCGCGACGCGAAGACGAAGACGCGCCCGTCGAGATCGAGGTACATCATCGGGTTCTCGTAGGGCCGTCCCGAGCGCCGCCCGCGCGTGTGCAGCACGAGCAGGGGGGCGTCGGCGAAGGGGCCCTCGCGCAGCACGCCGCCGCTGGCGCGCAGCGCCTCGATGACCTGACGGTTGAAGTCGTGGGGCTCGGGTCGGGTCGTGGTGTCGCTCATGGCTCTGGCCTCAGACTACCGACGGGCGCGGCGCGCGTCAGGAACCCGCGGGGGCGACGGTGGCCAGGTTGTTGTGCGACGGCTCGTAGCGCCCGGCGGGGCCCCGACCGACCAGGCGCAGGATGTTGTTGGTCATCGTCGTCATGAGCGGGGTCGGACAGCCCGGGTCGCTGCGCGGGCAGGGCCTCAGGTCGCCGATCCAGACGTTGTTGCCGGTGTCGACCACGCCGGCGAGGCTGTGGGGGTCGGTGAAGTAGACGAAGTCCGCGTAGGTGTAGCCGGCCCAGGTCGTCGAGCTGAACGTCCCGGTCGAGGTCGGGATGGGCGAGTGCGAGAGCACCTGGAGGTTCACGGGGTTGGCCGAGGAGGGGATGACCCGGTCGATGTCCGAGGCGATGACCCCGGGGATCGTCGAGCCGTTGTGCAGCCCGGTCCCCCGGTAGAGCCAGGAGCCCGCGTCGGTCACGACCATCGGCGCGCTCGCCCCCGGGTTGAGGTAGCCGACGTACTCCTCGCCGATCTGGGGCACCGGCGACCAGCTGGCCGGCGGGTCCTCCCAGGTGTTGCCGGTCACCTGCTCGGGCGGGCCGTGGCCGAAGAGGGGATCCTCGGCGCCGTTGCGGTAGTCGACCTCCTGGCGGTCCGGGCCGAGGGACGAGGGCTCGAGGCGAGCGTGGCGCACCATCGCCGCGGCGCCGAAGTAGACGACGTTGACCCCGCGGGCGGTGGCGCGCAGCACGGCCATGCGCTCTTGGTAGGTCCAGGTCTCGTCGTGGTCGAGAGTCAGCAGCGCCTTGTGGGCGAGCAGGAGGGTGGGGTGCTCGTCGAGGGTGATGTCGGTGATGTAGGTGACGTCGAGCCCCTCCTTCTCGGCCAGGCGCACGAGCGGGTACTCGTTGGTGAGGAAGTCCGACGAGCCGGCCCCGGTGTCGTAGGGGCGGTCGAAGGAGACCACGCGGGCCCGGTTGCACGGGGGGTAGGTGCTGGTGTCGAGGATGCACGGTCCGACGCCGGCGTAGTAGGAGTAGCCGCCGTAGGTGTTCCAGCCCTGCTCGACGAGTGCGCGGTTCATGATGACGTAGGTCGCGTGGCTGTGGGGGTCCCAGATCGTGAGCGGGACGTAGCTCGCGGCGCGCGGCCCGGCCACGAGCTTCAAGAGGTAGTCGCCGGGCACGAAGGCTGAGGTGACGGAGATGGTCAACGACGGGCTCCAGTTGGCGCAGCTGACCATGTTGGTCGAGGGATCGACCTGGCAGGCCGGCTGGCGCTGTCCGACGAGCCGGCCCGAGCTCCACACCTCGCGCGCGCCGAAGCCCTGGTAGTAGCCCATTCGGTAGGCGACCACCCGGTACGCGGGGAGGTAGGTCGACACCCGCAGCGTGACGCGCTGGCCGACGGCCGCGTAGGTGGTGTCGGCGAAGCCCTGGATGGCGGTGACCGATGTGTCGGGCCCGATGCGCCACGAGGACGTGCCGCGACGCTTGTTCTCGGCGACGATGGCCGAAGAGACCACGCCGTCGGGGCCGAGGTAGGTGCGGGCCACGCCCGTCGTCGTGGTCGAGCCCGTCGACGGCGACGTGGTCGTGGTGGTCGAACTCGCCGACACCGCCGACAGGGGCGTGAGGCTCAGCGAGAGGGCCGCGAGACCCACGGCGAGTATGCGGCGGCTCTTCACGGTCTCCTCCGGCGTCGTGCCCGTCGGCAGAGTGTAGGAGGCGCCCACGGGGTGCGCCGGTCAAGGGGCCTCGCTAGAGTCACCGTGACGCTCTCGACAAGGAGGCAGCGATGTCCCGTAACCCCTACGCCGAGCTCCCGGCCGTCCCCTCCTTCGTGGTCACCTCGGAGGACATCGACGAGGGAGCCGAGCTTCCCCGGGCTCAGGTGAGCGGTCTGATGGGCGCGGGCGGCACCGACACCTCCCCCCAGCTCTCGTGGCGGGGCTTCCCCAAAGAGACCGAGAGCTTCGCGCTCACCTGCTACGACCCCGACGCGCCCACCGCGTCCGGCTTCTGGCACTGGGCCGTCTACGACCTGGCCAAGGGGGTGACCTCCCTGCCGGCCGGGGCCGGTGACGGCCACGGGAACCTGCCCGAGGGGGCGATCACGCTGGCCAACGACGCCGGACTGCACCGCTACATCGGGGCGGCCCCGCCGGCGGGCCACGGACCCCACCACTACTACTTCGTCGTCCACGCCCTCGACGTGTCCGCCCTCGACCTGCCCGACGGGGCCACCCCGGCCTACCTGGGGTTCAACCTGTTCACGCACACCCTCGCCCGAGGGATGATCGTCGCCACCTACGAGCAGCGCTAGCGCCGCGACGCGACGACCGTTGTCCGCGGATCCCGTCTCGAGTCCGATCGTGCCCGACCTGCTCTTCACCGCCTTCTCCAACCGCACCGACGCCCTCGAGCTCGCCGCGGCCGTGGGGGCCGAGCTCGCCGCCGCCGGGATCGATTCGTCGCTGCACCTGCTCGACGCCGCCGTGGAGCCCGCGGTCGGGCCCGACGCCGTGGTCGTGAGCCTCGGCGGCGACGGGACCTTCCTGCGGGCGGCTCGCCTGGCCCATCGGGCCGGCGCACGAGTCGTGGCGGTGAACCTCGGCCAGGTCGGCTTCTTGCTGGACGTGCCCTCGACCGAAGTGGCTTCCACCGTGGCGGGCGCGCTCGAAGGCGCCCCGGTCGTGGAGCGCCTGGCGCTACGGATCGACGTCGAAGGCCTCGTCGAGGACGAGTTCGCCCTCAACGAGGTCGTGCTCGAGCGACCCGCGGCCGGGCACATGGTCAAGGTGCGCACCTACGTCGACGACGAGGAGTACCTGACCTACACCGCCGACGGCGCCATGGTGTCGACGCCGACCGGCAGCACGGGCTACAGCCTGTCCGCCGGGGGACCGGTCGTCGACCCGTCGATGGGGCTGCTCGTGATCACCCCCGTCGCCCCGCACTTCACGATCGACCGTTCCATCATCGTCCCCGCCGAGGCCGTCGTGCGCCTCGAGGCGCTCGACAAGCCGGCCGTCGTCGTGGCCGACGGACAGCGTGTCGCGACGCTCGAGCCCGGCGGCTCGGTCGTCGTGCGGCGCAACGCGAGACCCGTGCGGGTCGTGGCCACGCGCAACTTCGGCCTGGCCTCACGGCTGCGGCGGAGCCTGCGCGAGGGCCATGCCTAGGGCGCGGCTCCTCGAGATCCACGCCCGCGACCTCGGGGTGATCGACGAGGCCACGCTCGAGCTCGCGCCCGGCTTCACGGTCGTCACCGGCGAGACCGGGGCGGGCAAGACGCTCCTCGTCGGTGCCCTCGCGCTCAGCCTGGGCCTCGAGGCCGACGGCGCGCGCTACGCCCTCGGGCCGGCCTCCCGGGCGGTCGCGCTGTTCGAGGTCGACGGGCGCGAGCTGGCGCTCGCGCGCGAAGTGAGCGGGTCGGGTCGACTGCGCGCCTCCGTCGACGGGGCGCCGGCGAGCGCCGAGGCTCTGCGCGCCCTCGCCCGTGAGCTCGTCGAGATCCACGGCCAGCACGACTCCCTGGCGCTGCGCACCAGCGAGGCCGTGCTCGGACTGATCGACCGGGCGGGCGCGATCGACACCGGTGAGCTCGCCGGCGCGCGCGAGGGTCTGGCCCACCTGCGCCGCGAGCGCGACGCACTCGGCGGCGACCCCGGCGAGCGCGCGCGTCGACTGGAGTACGTCGAGTTCCAGCTGGCCGAGTTCGACGCGGTTACCCCGAAGGGGCCCCACGAGCTCGACGAGGTGCTCGATGAGCTCACCCGCCTGAGCGAGTTGCGCGACGGCCAGGGCGCCCTGGGCGAGGCCCTCGCCCTCTTCGACGGCGACGGCGACGACGCCGTCCTGACGGCCTTCGCGCGCGCGCTCGGCCGGCTACCCGACGGCGCGGCGTACCGGCCGGTGCGCGCGGCGCTCGACGGCGCGCTCGTCGCCGCGCGCGAGGCGGTGCGTGACCTCGCCGCCCTCCACGACCCCGAGGCGGTCGACGAGGGGCGTCTCGCGGCCCTTGAGGAGCGGGCCCGGATCCTCAACGTGCTCACGCGCAAGCACGCGGGCACCCTCGGCGACGCCCTCGCGCTGCGCGAGGGGCTCCGAGCCGAGCGCGACGCGCTGGCCACGGCGGGGGCCCGGCTCGTCGAGCTCGACGGCGCGATCGCCACCGCCGAGGCGACGGTGGCTGCGCGAGCGGCGGAGGTACGCGCACGGCGCGAGGCGGCGGCCGAGGCCCTCAGCGTCGCGGTCGACGCGCAGATGGGTCGCGTGGCCCTCGCGGGGGCGCGGATCCGCTTCCGCGTCGACGGCGACGACGGGTCCCGGGCGTCGGTCCTCTTCAGCGCCAACGAGGGTCGGCCCCTCGGGCCCCTCGACGCGCTGGCGAGCGGTGGTGAGCTGAGCCGCGTGCTGCTCGCGATCTCGCTCGAGGCGACCGACGGGTCCGCGGTGGCGGTCTTCGACGAGATCGACGCGGGGCTGGGTGGCCTCGTGGCCCAGCAGATCGGCGAGTGCCTGGCCGAGCTGGCCTCGCGCCAACAGGTCCTCGCGGTCACCCACCTCGCGAGTGTCGCCGCGCGCGCCGATCGCCACTTCGTCATCGACAAGCGCGTGGAGGCGGGGCGCGCCACGACCTCGGTGCGCGAGGTGGCGGGCGAGGAGCGCGTCGGCGAGATCGCCCGGATGCTGGCGGGGGAGGCCGAGGGCGAGGAGTCCCGGGCCCTGGCGCGCCGCCTGCTCGGTTTCTGAGGTGCGTCGAGCCGTGACACCCGGGGGCTAGGCTGGGATCCCGTGGATCGGTCGGGGGCGCGGTGACCAAGTTCGTCTTTGTCACCGGGGGGGTCTCGAGTTCGCTCGGCAAGGGTCTCACCGCCTCGTCGCTGGGCCGTCTGCTCAAGTCCCGTGGCCTCAAGGTCACGATGTGCAAGCTCGACCCGTACCTCAATGTCGACCCCGGGACGATGAATCCGGGCGAGCACGGCGAGGTCTTCGTCACCGACGACGGGGGGGAGACGGACCTCGACCTCGGGCACTACGAGCGCTTCATCGACGAGTCGCTCTCGAAGATCTCCAACACCACCACGGGCTCGATCTACTCGAACGTCATCGCCAAGGAGCGACGGGGTGACTACCTCGGCAAGACCGTCCAGGTGATCCCGCACGTCACCGACGAGATCAAGGACCGCATCCGACGCCAGGGCACCCTCGGAGCGGACGTGGTGATCGTCGAGATCGGTGGCACCGTGGGCGACATCGAGATCGTGCCCTTCATCGAGGCGATCCGCCAGTTCCGCCGCGACGCGGGCCGTGACAACGTCTGCTACGTCCACCTCACCCTCGTCCCGTACCTCGCCCCGTCGGGGGAGCAGAAGACCAAGCCGACCCAGCACTCGGTGACCGAGCTGCGAGGACGCGGGGTCCAACCCGACGTCATCGTCTGTCGCAGCGACCAGCCGATCAGCGACAGCCTCAAGCGCAAGATCTCCCTCTTGTGCGACGTCCCGGTGAACGCGGTGATCTCCGCGGTGGACGAGCCCTCGATCTACGACATCCCCATCACCCTCCACCACGAGGGCCTCGACACGATCGTCTGCAACACCGTGGGAATCGACCTCGACGAGCATCCCATCGACCTCTCGCGCTGGGAGAGCGTCGTCGAACGGGTCCACACCACCACTCGGAGCCTGCGCATCGGGATCGTGGGCAAGTACGTGACGATGCCCGACGCGTACCTCTCGGTCGCCGAGGCGATCCGCCACGCCGGCTTCGCGGTGGGGGCGCGCACCGAGATCGAGTGGCTCGAGGCCGAGCGTGTCCCCACCGAGATCGGCGCCGACCGCCTGTCGGCGCTCGACGGCATCATCGTCCCCGGGGGCTTCGGCGAGCGCGGGATCGAGGGGATGATCGCGACCGCCCGCATCGCCCGCGAAGGCGAGATCCCCTACCTAGGGATCTGCCTCGGCATGCAGATCCAGGTGATCGAGTACGCCCGTCACGTCCTCGGGCTCTCCGACGCCCAGTCGACGGAGTTCACCCACGCCACCACCGCCCCGGTGATCTCGCTGCTCGCGGAGCAGATGGACGTCACCGACCTCGGCGGGACCATGCGCCTGGGCGCGTGGCCGGCCATGCTCGCCGAGGGCTCGGTGGTCGCCTCGCTCTACGGCACCACGGTCGTCTCGGAGCGCCACCGCCACCGCTACGAGTTCAACGCCCGTTACCGCGAGCAGTTCGAGGCGGCCGGGCTGCGCTGCTCGGGCGCCTCGCCCGACGGCCGGCTGGTCGAGTTCGTCGAGATGCCGGCCCACCCGTTCTTCGTGGGCACCCAGGCCCACCCCGAGTTCAAGAGCCGACCGGACCGTCCCCACCCGCTGTTCCTCGGGCTCATCAAGGCCGCCGACCAGCGCGCCGAGGGGCGCGAGCCCCACCTGATCGACCCCAGCACGGTCGGTCTGGCCCGGTGACGGGCGACTTCTCCGTCCGGTCCCGAGAGACGCGCCTCACCAGCCACGTGTTCCGCGTAGACCACCTCGTCCTCGAGGCGCCCGACGGCGCGCAGTTCGAGCGCGACGTCGCGGTCCACCCCGGCGCCGTGGCGGTGCTGGCCATCAACGGGGCCGGCGAGATCGGCCTCATCCGCCAGTACCGCGCGACCGTGGGCCGACTCTGCTGGGAGGTGCCCGCCGGGACCCTCGACCGTGAGGGCGAGACGCCCCTCGAGGCGGCCCAGCGCGAACTGGTCGAGGAGATGGGCTTCGCCGCCGGTTCCTGGCGCGAGATCGGCCGGTTCATGAACTCGCCGGGCTGGACCGACCAGGTCATGGTCGTCTTCGAGGCGCGCGATCTCGAGGCGCGCCCCCGCGACCCCGACGGTCCTGAGGAGCGCCTGGCCGAGGTCGCGTGGTTCGCCCCGGCGGCCCTGCGTCGAGTGCTGCTCGCCGAAGAGGCGCTCGACTCCACGACCGCGGTGGCGGTCCACCGCGTCTTTGGCGACTTCCTCGATGAGCGCTGAGCCCCTGGAGGAGTACCTGCAGTGGCTGGCCGTGGAACGGGGTCGCTCGCGCGCCACCCTCGAGGCCTACCGGCGCGACCTGCGCCGGCTCGTCGAGTGGGCCACGGAGCGGGGCCGCGACCCCCTCGCCCTCGGGGCCGAGGAGATCGAGCGCTACGCCAACGCGCTGCGCTCGGCCCAGGCGGCCGCGAGCGTCGCGCGCGCCCTCACCGCGATCCGGGGCTGGTACGGCTTCCTCGTCGACGAGCGGGTCCTGGCCGAGGACCCGACGGCCCGGCTGGCCCCGTCGCGCCGGGGCCGGAGCCTGCCCAAACCCCTCTCGGAGGAGGCGGTCGTCGCCATCATCGAGGGCGTGCCCGACGACGGGCCCCTCGGCCGGCGCGACCGGGCCCTGCTCGAGACCCTCTACGGCACCGGGGCGCGCGTGAGCGAGGTGTGCGGGATCGACCTCGCCGACCTCGACCTCGACGAGGAGGTGATCAGGGTCACCGGCAAGGGCAACAAGCAACGCCTGGTGCCGGTGGGCCGGAGCCTGCGCCGGGCCCTCGACGGGTACCTGGCGCCCGGGGGACGCTCGTCGCTGCTCGCGCAGCGGCGCACCGACCGGCTCTTCTTGAACGCCCGGGGCGAGCCGCTCAGTCGTCAGGGGGTGGACCTGGTGGTCCGACGCCGGGCGCTGGCCGCGGGGGTGCCGACGCGCGGCGTGAGCGCCCACGCCTTTCGGCACAGTTGCGCCACCCATATGCTCGCCCACGGCGCCGACGTGCGCACCGTCCAGGAGCTCCTCGGCCACGCCTCAATCGCGACGACCCAGGTCTACACGGCCGTCGCCGTCACCACGCTCCAGCGCGAGTACCGTGAAGCGCACCCCCGAGCCCACGACTGAGAGCGCGTGAACACCTTCGAGATCTACTTCTTCATCGCGCTCATCCCGTCGATCGTCCTGCACGAGGTGAGCCACGGCTACGTGGCCTACCTCTTCGGGGACACGACGGCGCGCGACGCCCACCGGCTCTCGCTGAACCCCCTGCGCCACATCGACCTCTTCGGGACCATCCTGCTCCCGGCGCTCATGGTGCTCTCGGGGCTGCCGGCGTTCGGCTACGCCAAGCCCGTGCCGGTCAACCTGGCGCGGCTGCGCCGGCCCCGTCAGCAGGCCCTCTGGGTGGGACTCGCCGGACCGGCGACCAACGTGGTGCTCTCGGCGGTGGGCTACGGCATCTGCGAGTTCGCCATGCACGTCAACGGTAGCTACCACCTGTGGCTCTTCGGGATCGCGGTGGGTCTGTCGAACCTGATCCTCGCCGTGTTCAACATGATCCCCATCCCGCCGCTCGACGGGGCGGCGCTCGTCGAGCGGTTCTTGCCGGTGCGCTCGCTACCGCGCTACTACTACTGGCGGGCCCGGCTGCTGCCCTACCTGCTGATCCTGATCTTCCTCGACTACGCGTTCTTCCACGTCGGCACGACGTGGCTGGGTGACCTCGAGAACTGGTGGATCTCCCTGCTGCGCTAGGAGAGACCCATGGCGTGGGCGGCGCGCCGGTAGACGGGCCCCGCGACGGCCGCCGCCGCCTCGGCCCCCCGCGCGGCCAGCTCGGCCAGGTGCTCGGGCGCCGCCAGCAGCTCGGCGTAACGCTCGCGGATCGGCGCGAGCGAGGTCACGATGAGCTCCGAGAGGTCGCGCTTCAGGTCGCCGTAGCGCGTGTAGCGATCGGCCACCGCCTCGACCCGCGAACCCTCGAAGCTCGCGAAGATCTCGAGAAGGTTCGTCAGGCCGGGCTTGTGCTCCCAGTCCGGGCGGACCTCGCCGTCGGTGTCGGTGACCGCGCGCGCGACCTTCTTCGCGATGGCCTCGGGCGAGTCGACGAGGAAGATCGAGCCCAGGGGGCTCGAGATCGACTTGCTCATCTTGCGGGTCGGCTCTTGAAGGTCCATCACGCGCGCGGCGACCGGCGGCACGACCGAGCGCGGCACACGGAACGTCTCGCCGTAGCGGTGGTTGAAGCGCTGGGCGAGGTCGCGACAGAGCTCGAGGTGCTGGCGCTGGTCGTCGCCGACGGGCACCTCCTCGGTCTCGTAGAGCAGGATGTCCCCGGCCATGAGGACGGGGTAGGTGAACAGCCCGACGCGGTAGCCCTCGCCGCGCTCGGCCTTCTCCTTGAACGCCGTCATCCGGCCGAGCTCGCCGTAGCTCGCCACGCACTCGAGCAGCCAGTTCAGTTGGGCGTGGTAGGCGACGGCGCTCTGGAAGAAGATCGTCGACACCCCCGGGTCGAGGCCCGCCGCGAGGTAGGTCGCGAACAGCTCGGTGCGCTGGCGCGCGAGCGTCGCCGGCTCGATCGGCAGGGTCAGCGCGTGCAGGTCGACCACGCAGTAGAAAGCGTCAGGGTTCTGGGAGGCGACCCAGTGGCGCAGGGCGCCCAGGTAGTTGCCCAGGTGCAGGTCGCCAGAGGGTTGCATGCCCGAGAAGATCCGCATCGGCCAATGCTACGAGAGGGAGGGAAGCGCCTCGCGCAGTAGAGTTGCGCGGTGACCTTCGTCGTGACGACGCCGGCCTTCTCGGGACCCGTGGAACTGCTGGTCCAGCTGATCTCCACCCACGAGGTCGACGTCCTCGAGGTCCCTCTCGCGCCGGTGGTCGACCGCTTCGTCGCCCACCTGCGCGAGGCCGCCGACGCCGTCACCCTCGAGGAGCTCTCGGAGTTCCTCCTGATCGGGGCCATCCTGGTCGAGATGAAGAGTCAGCGGCTCCTGCCCGAGCCCGACGACGGCGAGCCCGACGAGGAGTTCGTGGGCTGGGAGGAGCGCGACGTCCTGCTCGCCCGGCTGCTGGAGCTGCGTACCTACGCGGGGCTCGCCGACGCGTTCGCCTCGCTCTTCGAGCGCGCGAGTCGCGGCTACCCCCGCCTGCGCGGGGTGAATGAGGGCTTCGTGGTGGAGCCGCCGGACCTGCTCGCCGGGGTCACCCCGTCGCTGCTCGCCCTGGCCTACCTGCGCGGCATCGAGGAGAAGCCGGTGCCGGTGGTGCGCCTCGACCACGTGACCGTCGACGCGGTGACCGTCGCCGAGACGGTAGTCGCGCTGGCCCAGCGGCTCCCGAGCCTGGGCCGGGTGACCCTGCGCGAGCTCACCGTCGGACTCGAGACGCGCATCGAGGTCATCGTCCACTTCCTCGCTCTGCTGGAGCTGTGCAAACTCGGTCACGTGGAGATCGGCCAGGGCCACACCTTCGGGGAGGTCCAGGTCGCCTGGATCGACTCCGACCGCGGCGTCGACATCGGAGGGGTGGACCTGTATGAGGGATGAGCTCTCGCTCGGCCAGAAGCTCGAGGCCCTGCTCACCGTGGCCCTGGAGCCGATCTCGGCCGAGGAGCTCGCCGACGCCGTCGAGACCGACGCGTCCGAGGTCACCGGGACCCTGCGCGCCCTGCGCGACGAGTACCACGCCGAGCGGCGCGGGTTCGAGCTGGCCGAGCTCGCGAGCGGCTGGGTCATGCAGTCCTCGCCGGAGGTCGCGGCCTGGGTGACCCGCTTCGCCAACCGCGACGTGAGCCACCGGCTCAGTTCAGCGGCCCTCGAGACCCTGGCGATCGTCGCCTACCGCCAGCCGATCTCGCGCGCCCAGATCAGCGCCCTGCGCGGGGTGAACGTCGACGGGGTCGTGCGCCTGCTCGAGCAGCGCGGCTACATCGAGGAGCGGGGCCGGGCCCAGGCCCCGGGCCAGCCGATCCTCTACGGCACGACCGACCTCTTCTTGGACCGGCTGGGCCTGGCCTCGCTCGGCGAGCTGCCCCCGATCGAGGAGTTCCTCACCCCCGTCGAGGAGGCCCGGGCGATCTCTGAGGAGATGGCTGCCGAGCTCGACGAGGCCGGCCCCGGAGCACCCTAGGTGGAGCTGGGCGAGCGACTCCAAAAGACGCTGGCCCGAGCCGGCTACGGGTCCCGGCGGGCCTGTGAGCTGCTGATCAGCGCCGGGCGGGTCAGCGTCGACGGGCGCGTCGCCGTGCTCGGCAACCGGGTCGACCCCGACACCCAGGAGGTCCGCGTCGACGGGGTGATCGCCCCGACGTCCCAGAGCGCCGTCTACTACCTGGTGAACAAGCCCGCCGGGGTCGTCACGACGGCGTCGGACCCTCAGGGGAGGGCGACGGTGCTCGACCTCGTCCACGCCCCGGTGCGGGTCTTCCCCGTGGGCCGGCTCGACATGGGCACCGAGGGGCTGCTCATCGTGACCAACGACGGACGCCTCGCGCACCTGCTGACCCACCCCAGTTCGGGCGTGCCCAAGGAGTACCTCGCCCGTGTCGAGGGCGACCCCTCGCCGGGCGACCTTCGCCGGTTGCGCGAGGGCGTCGAGCTCGACGACGGGATGACCGCCCCGGCCCAGGTGAGCCGGGTGAGCGAGGGCCTGGTTCGCATCGTGATCCACGAGGGTCGCAACCGCCAGGTCCGCCGGATGTGCGCGGCCGTCGGCCACGAGGTGACCCGGCTCGTGCGCACGCGCATCGGCCCACTGAGCGACCCCACGCTCGCGCCCGGCGCCGCGCGACCCCTCACACTGGCCGAGGTGCGCCGTCTCTACGAGGCCGTCGGTCGCGTCCACGACGCGGCCTCCACTAGCATTTCGCAATGACGACTCCGGCGCTGCGGGCCCTGCGGGGCGCGACCACCTGCGGTGTCGACTCGGCCCAGGCCATCACCGAGGCCACCATCGAGCTCCTCACCGAGATGATGGGACGCAACGGGGTCGACCACGACGACGTGGTGAGCGTTCTGTTCACGACGACCCCGGACCTGACCGCCACGTTTCCCGCGACCGCGGCGCGTGAGGTCGGCTTCGGCGACGTGCCGCTGCTGTGCGCGAGCGAGATCGCCGTGCCCGGCGCGATGGCACGGTGCGTGCGAGTCCTGATGCACCTCTACACCACCCGCCCCCGCGCCGAGTTGCACCACGTCTACCTGAGAAAGGCCGTCTCGCTTCGCGATGACCTCCCCAGCTGAGCGCCGGGCCCACGTCGTCGGCCTAGGGCTCATCGGCGCCTCGGTGGCCCGCGCCCTGGCCGAACGCGGCTGGCGGGTCACCGGTGAGGACGCCGACGGCGACGTCGCCGCGCGGGCGCGCGCCGCGGGGGTCATCGTCGAGGGGTCCCTCGACGGCGACGTGTCCCTGTGCGTCGTGGCGACCCCCGCCGGCGCGGTCGCCGACGCCGCCCGGGAGGCCCTGGCCCGGGGGTCGGAGCGTCTGGTCGTCACCGACGTCGCGGGCGTCAAGGCCTCGATCGTCGCCGCCCTCGACGACCCACGCTTCGTCGGCGGCCACCCCATGGCCGGCTCGGAGCGCCGCGGCCTCGAGGGCGCGCGCGCCGACCTCTTCGCCGGGTGCACCTGGGTGCTCACGCCGACCGAGGCGACCGCGCCGGCCACCTACGGCTTCTTGCACGGGGTGTGGCGCGAGCTGGGCGCCAACGTGATCGCGGTGCCCGCCGCCGACCACGACCGGCTCGTCGCGGTGGCGAGCCACGTGCCCCACCTGCTCGCCGGGGCGCTGATGAACGAGGCGACCGACGCCGCCGAGCAGGACGCGGTGCTGCTCCAACTGGCGGCCGGGGGGTTCCGCGACATGACCCGGGTGGCGGCCGGCGACCCGAGCATCTGGCCCGACGTGCTCTTCGAGAACCGCGTGGCCGTCACGGCGTCCCTCGCCGCCCTCGAAGAGCGCCTGGCCCGGCTGCGCCGCGCCCTGGAGACGGGGGACCGTGCGTCGCTCTCGGCCGACCTGGTGAGCGCCGCGCTGGCGCGCCGGCGCCTGCCGGGGCGGGCCCTGCATCCCGAGGAGCTGACCTACCTGCGCGTCGCCGTGAGCGACGAGCCCGGCGTGCTCGCCCGCGTGACGCGTGCCGCGTCGGAGGGGCTCGTCAACATCTACGACATCGAGATCGCCCACGGGATCGAGGGCACCGGCGGCACCCTGCTGCTGGCCGTGGAGGCCGCCCGGGCCGAGGAGTTCGCCGCGGCCCTCGCGGCGCGGGGCTTCGGGGTGGGCCGGGAGTGAGGGAGGTCACGCCGCTGGGCCCGCTGCGCGGCTCGGTCCGAGTCCCCGGCGACAAGAGCTACTCGCATCGCGCCGTGCTCCTGTCGGCCCTCGCCGAGGGTCCGAGCACCCTCACGGGCCTCTCGCCGGGGGCCGACGTCGCGGCGACGCTCGACGCGGTGGCCCGTCTCGGCGCGCTCGTCGAGCCCGACGAGGACCGGGTCCGGGTGCGCGCTCCCGCGGGAGGGCTTCGTCCGAGCGACGCGCCGCTCGAGTGCGCCAACTCCGGGACCACGATGCGCCTCCTCTGCGGGGTCGTGGCCGGGATCGCGGGCACTCACCGACTGGTGGGGGACGCGTCGCTGTCGCGCCGGCCGATGGACCGGGTCGCCACGCCGCTGCGCCTCATGGGCGCCCGGGTGAGCGGGCTGGGCCCCACCCTGCACGCGCCCCTCGTCGTCGAGGGCGGGACGCTGCGGGGCATCGAGTACCGCGTCCCGGTGCCGAGCGCCCAGGTGAAGTCGGCCGTCTTGTTCGCGGGACTCGACGCACGCGGCCCCACGACCGTTGTGGAGGCGGTGCGCACCCGCACGACGACCGAGGACGCCATGCGCGCGGCCGGCCTCGCCCTCGAGGTCGCGCCCGAGGGCGGTGGACGACGCGTCACGCTCGCCCCGGGCCGACCCGTCGCCCGGACCTGGTCCGTCCCGGGCGACCCCTCCCAGGCGGCCTTCTTCGCCGTGCTGGGCGCGATCCACGACGACGCGTCGCTCGAGGTCGTCAGCCTGGACGCCGCCCCCGAACGGGTCGGCTTCGTGGGGGTCCTCGCTCGCATGGGCGCTCGGGTGGCCCTCCACGACCACGGGGCGTTCCACTCCCTCACGGCCCTCTCCTCGGCGCTCGTGGCCACCGAGGTGCACAGCCACGAGATCCCCTCGGTCGACGAGGTGCCGATCCTCACCGTCGCCGCGTGCGCCGCCGAGGGGGTCAGCGCCTTCCGCTCGATGGCCGAGCTGCGGGTCAAGGAGTCCGACCGCTTCGCGGGCTCCATCGAGCTGGCCCGACGCCTCGGGGCCGCGGCGTGGGCCGAGGGCGACGACTTCTTCGTCGAGGGCCTCGGCGCCGCGCGGCGCTTCGCACCCTTCCACCTCGACGCCGGACTCGACCACCGCATGGTGATGGCCGCGGCGGTCGCCGGCGCGGCCGGGCGGGGCGGTGCGATCGACGGGGACGAGACCGTCGCCACCAGCTACCCCCACTTCTTCCGCGACTTAGCATTGCTCGCGTGAGCGACCGGGTCATCGCCATCGACGGCCCGGCCGGGTCGGGCAAGTCGAGTGTCGCGCGGGCCCTGGCTGAGGCGCTGGGCTGGTCGTTCCTCGACACGGGCGCGATGTACCGAGCGGTGACGGTGGCGGCCCTCGAGCGGGGGGTGGCCCCCGAGGACGCGGCGGCCGTGGCCCGCCTGGCGCGCACGTGCGCGATCGAGACCCTCCCTCGTGTGGTCATCGACGGGCGCGACGTCGAGGCCGAGATCCGCACCGAGCGGGTCAACGACGCCGTCTCGGTCGTCGCGGCCAACCCCGAGGTGCGCGCCCAGATGGTCGAGCGCCAGCGCGACTTCGCTCGCCGCCAACCCGAGGGAACCGTCGTCGAGGGGCGCGACATCACCACGGTCGTCTTCCCGAACGCGACGGCGAAGGTCTTTCTCACCGCCTCGCTCGAGGAACGGGCCCGACGCCGCGGTGAGGAGGGCGCCGCCTCGGTGGCCCGCCGCGACGAGGCCGACTCCTCTCGGGAGACCTCCCCGTTGCGCCGGGCGCCCGACGCCCTCGTGCTAGACACGACGGGACGCACCGTCGAGGAGGTCGTCGAGGAGATCCGGGCGTGGCTGAGGACGACACCGCACTGAGCCGGGGCTGGACCCCGGTCTACCGCTTCGCCCGAGGGCTCCTCGGGGGGCTCGCGCGGCTGCTCTTTCGCCCCACCGTGGTCGGGGCCGAGCACATCCCGCCCACCGGGCCGGTGCTCATCGCACCGATCCACCGCTCCAACGTCGACTTCGTCTTCACGATCTTCCTCTCACCGCGCAAGGTGTACTTCATGGCCAAAGAGGGGATCTTCAAGAGCCGGTGGTTCTCACTGGTGCTGCGCGAGGTCGGGGCCTTCAAGGTCGAGCGCGGCTCGACCGACCGTGAGGCGATGCGTCTGTCCGAGCGCGCCCTGGGCCAGGGACTGGCCCTCATCGTCTTCCCCGAGGGGACACGCGAGGAGGGCTACCACGTCAAGCCCCTCCACGACGGGGCGATGTTCGTGGCGGCGCGCACCGGCGCCACCGTGGTGCCGGTGGGCATCGCCGGCTCGGACGAGGCGATGCCGGTGGGGGCGTGGCTGCCGCGCCCCTCGAAGGTCGTGGTCGTGGTGGGCGAGCCGATCCGCCCGCCGGTGGCCGGGCCCGGGGGGCGGGTGAAGCGCTCCGAGGTGGCGGCGGCCTCCGAGGAGCTGCGCCGGCGCCTCGAGAGCGCCTACCACGAGGCGCTCGAGCGCCGGGGCGCCTAGGCCCGAGCCGGCGCGCGCGCGACGGCCTCCAGCGCGGCGAGAACGGTGCTCGCGACGACGCTCACCCACAGCAGCGCCACCGCCGCGAGGTGGACGTCCTGCCAGGTCGCCGCGGCGCGGGTGAGGGCGCTGGCGGCGCCCAGGGCGGCCACCACGACGAACAGCCCCGCCGCCACCAGGGCGCTCGCGCGCCAGCGCGTGGTGCCGGCCCGCCAGCGTGCGGTGACGTACACCCCGAGCGCGACCCCCACGAGCAGGGCGAGGGAGCGGTGGACGAGCTGCCAGTCGGCCAGCCCCGACGACCCCGACGGGCACAGGGGCCACGCCGCGCAGGCGCCGCCCGCGCCGTGGGCCACGACGAGGCTCCCGCCCACGATGGTCGCCAGGGTCGCCCCGAGGAGCGCCCAGCCCGTGGGCCCCAGGGCGCGCACCGACCCGGCCGGGCGCTCCGGGCCCCAGAGCGCGACCGCGGCGCTCACCGTGGTGACCCCGAGGAAGGCCAGCCCGACCACCAGGTGCACCGCGACGGTCCAGGGCGCGTTCTTCGCGAGGACGGTGAGGGCCCCGAGCGCCGCCTGCACCACGACCAGGCCCACGGCCGCGCTCGCCGGTGCGAGCACCGCGTGGCGGCGCCGGGCCCGCCACGCGGCCAGCGCGGTGGCCACGGCCACGACGCTCACCACGACGACGAGGTAGCGGTGGGACTGCTCGAGCGCGGCGTGGAAGCGGTCGATCGGTCCGAGGCGCCCGTAGCAGAGGGGCCAGCTGGGACAGCCCATCCCGGAGTTCGTGACCCGCACGGTGCTGCCGAGCACGACCAGCGCGTAGGTCGCCCCCGCCGTCACCAGCGCCAGGACGAGGGTGACGGTGCTGGCGCGGTCGAGCGAGGGCGGCCGTCCCTCGCCGCGCTCGAGCCCCGTCACGACGCCCGACGGACTCGACTCGGCCACGGCGACGCCTCCTTGCACCCGCCCGCCGGCGCGGCCGCGACGTCCTCCGGCGAGTCGGCCGCCAGGCTAGTGCGTCGCGCCGGGGGCCCCCGGCGCCGGCCCGCTCAGCGCTCGCGCCACCAGGTGCCGAAGACGACCCTGGCGTAGCGGAAACCGAAGAGCCAGTTCTTGCCCTTCTTCGTGGTGCCCGAGGCCCGCGGGTACCAGACCGTCGGGACCTCGCTCGCCCGCCAGCCCCGCTTGAGGCAGGTGATCAGCAGCTCGGCCGTCTGGTACTGCTCCTGGGTGAGCCGGTCGACCACGTCGGCGAGCATCGTCACGCGCAGCCCCCGGTAGCCCGTCGAGGTGTCGGTGAGCTCGGCCCCGGTCATGCGGTTCATGATGAACGAGAAGAACCGCACGCCGGTCTTGCGCACCACGTCGGTCGTCTTGTCGACCCCGAGTACGCGGCTCGCCACGACGAAGTCGGCCTCGTCGTCGAGGAGGGGCTTGAGGATCTGGCCCATCTCCGCCGGGTCGTTCTGGCCGTCGGCGTCGAGGGTGACGACGTAGCCCACGCCGTGGTCGATGCAGTAGCGGTACGTCACCTGCAGGGCCACGCCGTGGCCCAGGTTGGTGGGGAACTCGATGACCCGGGCGGCCGGGAAGGTGCGCGCGATCTGCGCCGTGCGGTCCTCGCCGCCGTCGACGACCACGAGGACGGTGTAGGGCCGGCCGTCGATCGTCTCGGGCATCTTCGCCAGGACGTCGCCGATGTTGCCCTCCTCCTCGTAGGCGCACAGGGAGGCCACGATGGGCTCGGGCGTGAAGCCGGGGTAGTCGCCCTCGAAGCGCTCGAGGGCCTGGGCGATCGCGTACTCGCGCAGCCGCGCCAGCCGGCGCTTCTCCAGGTCGATCGTGGCCATGTCTCTCCTGTGGGTCGCTAGAGGGAGTGGGCGCGCGCGAAGACGCGCTCCACCATCGGCTCGAAGTGCTCGAGGGGCTCGGTGGGGTAGTCCGGGTCGAAGGCCCGCTGGTCCCACTCGTCGGCGAAGCGCTCGGCCAGCCCGTACCAGGGCTGACCCGCGTGGTGGCGGCGAAGGTCCGGGTCGAGGCCCAGGTGCGCGTAGTAGTAGCGGCCCTGAAAGTCCTGGTGGTGCGCGACCATGGCGCGGACCTCGTCGCGCACGTAGGGCCGCAGGATCTCCGCGGCGATCCGGGGGTGGTTGGGGACCGAGATGAGCTTGCCGACGTCGTGCAAGAGGGCCGCCACCACGACCTGCTCGTCGGCCCCGTCTCGCTCGGCGCGCGTCGCGGTCTGCAGGGCGTGGCCCCTCTGGTCGATCGAGAAGCCGTCGGTGATCTCCGAGAGGCCCCGGACCATGTCGATGAGCCGTCGGGCGACCCGGGGCTGGGCCTCGACGGTGCGCGCGGCGATCTCGCCCCACTGCTCGCGCGTGGAGGCGTCCATGCTGGTGAAGCTCACCGGAAAATACTACCCCGATAGGGGTTTTGGCCCTAGGGGGCGGCGGCGAGGACCTCCGCCGCGCCGAACTCGCGGTCGCCCGGCTCCGTGGGGTCGCCGTGCGCGCCGAGGGCCGCGTCGAGCACCGCCGCCAGGGCCCGGAGGAGCTCACGCAGCTCCGGCGGCGGCGGGAAGTACTCCTCCTCCACGGTCGTCGAGCGGACCTCGACGCCCCCGCGCGGCGCGAGGCGCGCCAGCACCGCCTCGACGAGCGACTCGGGCGCCGAGGCGCCGGCGGTGACCGCGACGACGCCCGAGAGGCCCTCGGGGAGCTCGTCGGCCCCGTTGACGCGAAGGACCGGCCCGGCACAGACGGTCGCCGCGACCTTCGCCAGGGCCACGGTGTTCGAGGAGTTGGCCGAGCCGATCACCACCACGGCGTCGGCGTCGGCCGCGGCCTCGCGCAGCGCCGCCTGGCGGTTGGTGGTCGCGAAGCACAGGTCGCTGCGCGTCGGGGTCCACACCTCGGGGAAGACCTCGCTGACCCGCTCGCGGACGTCGCGCCACTCGTCGAGGCTCAGCGTGGTCTGGTTCAACAGGGCGACCGGCCCGTCGAGGCCGGCGAGCGCGTCGACGTCGGCCGGGGTCTCGACGAGGCGCACCGCCGCCGGCGCGACGGCCATCGTCCCGACGGCCTCCTCGTGGCCCTCGTGGCCGACGTAGAGCACGGTGTAGCCCTTGGCCGCGCGCACCCTGAGCTCGTGGTGCACCTTGGTGACCAGGGGGCAGACCGCGTCGACGACGGTGCCGCCGCGGGCCCGGGCCCGCTCGACGACCTCGGGGGGCGAGCCGTGGGCGCTCAGCATGACCGGGGACCCGGGGGGCACCAGGGCCACGTCGTCGACGAAGACGACGCCCCGGCGCCGGAAGTGCTCGACGACCACGCGGTTGTGGACGATCTCGTGGTAGCAGTAGACCGGCGGCTCGAAGACCCGCGTCATCCAGTCGAGGGCCTTTATCGCCTTCTCGACCCCGGCGCAGAACCCCCGGGGAGCCGCGAGCACGACCTTCTCGACGTCCACGGGCTCAGCCTAGTTTCGGTCCCCGGGGCGGCTGCCTAGGCTGGAGGGGTGTCCGGCGCCCGCATTTCCGCGATCACGCCGGGCTCGCCGGCCTCGCGGTGCGGCCTCGCGGTCGGCGACGAGCTGGTGAGCGTCGAGGGGGTCGCCCCGACCGACATCATCGCCTACCAGCAGCTCGTGGACGGCCCCTCGCCGACCCTGGTCGTGCGCCGTCCCGGGGAGCTCCTGGCCCGCAAGGTGGTCGTCGACAAGGCCGCCGGGGAGCCCGTGGGCCTGGCCATCGACTCGGCCGTCTTCGACCGAATCCGCACGTGCGACAACCACTGCACCTTCTGTTTCATCTACCAGCTGCCCAAGGGGCTGCGCCGGTCGCTCTACGTCAAGGACGACGACTACCGGCTCTCGTTCCTCTACGGCAACTACACGACGCTGACGCGCTTCACCGAGCTCGACCTGGAGCGGGTGCTCGAGGAGCGGCTCTCGCCGATCTACGTCTCGATCCACACGACGAACCCCGAGCTGCGCGCCGCCATGCTGCGCAACCCCCGGGGCGCCACCAGCCTGCGGTGGCTGCGCGAGCTGCTGGCGGCCGGCGTGGCCGTCCACGGCCAGGTGGTGGTCTGCCCGGGGGTCAACGACGGGGCGGAGCTGGTGCGCACGCTCGATGACGTCGTGACCCTCTACCCCGAGCTGGCGTCGCTCTCGCTCGTGCCGGTCGGGGTGAGCGACCTCTCGAACGAGGAGACGATGCGCCCGCACACCGCCACCGAGGCCGCACAGGTCGTGGCGCTGGCCGAGCGCTACCAGGTGCTCACCCGCGACCTCTTCGGGTCGGCCCGGGTCTTCGCGAGCGACGAGTTCTACCTCGTCGCCGGCCTCGACCCCCCCGGGCCCGAGGCCTTCGCCAGTCTGGACGAGGCGGAGAACGGGGTGGGCATGGTCGCCTCGTTCCGCCAGAGCTTCGTCGAGCGCCGCGCCATGGCGCGCCTCGGTTCGGGCTTCTTCCAGTCCGTGGACGGGGCGCCGGCCCTGGGGTACCGCGCGTCGCGGGTGGGCCCCGCGACGCCGGCGGGCCCCGACACCGGCCGTGGCGTGACGGTCCTGACCGGCGCCTACGCCGGACCGATCCTGCGCGAGCTACTCGACGCCCACGGCTACGGGGCCGTCGAGGTCACCGTCGTCGAGAACCGCTACTTCGGTGGCAACATCAAGGTGGCGGGACTGCTCACCGCCCCCGACCTCAACCGTGCGCTCGCCGGGGTGGCCCCCGGACGGACGTGCCTCCTGCCCGACGTCTGCCTCAACGAGGGGCGCTTCCTCGACGGCTCCACCCTCGCCGACCTCGTGCGGCCCGTGACACCGGTGGCCACGACCGGGGTCGACCTGCGCCGGGCGCTCGACGACGCCCTCAGCCCGCTCGTGCCCGCGTGAGCCGCCCGCAGGTCGCCGTCGTGGGCCGGCCCAACGTGGGCAAGAGCTCCCTCGTGAACCGGCTGGCCGCCCGGCGCGCCACCGTCGTCGAGCACCAACGCGGGGTCACCCGCGACCGCACGAGCGTCGAGGTCGAGTGGGCCGGGCACGCCTTCGACGTGGTGGACACCGGTGGCTGGCTCGAGGCCGGCGACGCCCTCGAGGAGAAGGTCTCGCGCCAGGCCGAGGCCGCCGTCGCCGGGGCCGACCTCGTCCTCGTCGTCGTCGACGCCGAGACCGGGCCGGTCGAGGAGGACGCGCGCGCCGCGCGCTGGATCCGCCGCAGCCACCGCCCCGTGCTGCTGGTGGCGAACAAGGTCGACGACGCGACCCGCGAGGCGGCGGCCTGGGAGTTCGTGGGGCTCGGCCTGGGCGACCCCCATCCCGTGAGCGCCCTGCACGGCCGCGGGGCCGGGGAGCTGCTCGACGCGATCGTCGCCCGGCTTCCGGAGGGGGACGTGGACCCCCCCGATGAGCCGGCCGAGGCGACGGCGACGTCGGGCGAGGAGCTGCGGGTGGCGATCGTGGGCCGGCCCAACGTGGGCAAGTCCACTCTCTTCAACCGGCTCATCGGCGAGGAGCGCTCGGTCGTGCACGACCTGCCGGGCACGACCCGCGACGCGGTGGACACCGTGGTCGAGACCGACGACGGGCCCGTGCGCTTCATCGACACCGCCGGACTGCGTCGTCGCGCGAAGACCGAGGCGGGGGTCGACACCTACGCGACGCTGCGCAGCCTGAAGGCCCTCGACGGCGCCGACCTCGCGATCCTCGTGATCGACGCGACCGTGGGGGCCACCGGGCAGGACCAGCGCCTCGCCGAGCGGATCGCCGGCGCGGGCTGCCCCGCGGTGGTCGTGCTCAACAAGTGGGAGCTCGTCCCCACCGAGGCCCGACCGGGCGTGCTCGCGACGGTGGGCGAGCGCCTCGCCTTCTTGGGCGACGCGCCCGTGCTCAAGACCACCGCCACCTCGGGACGCGGGGTGCACCGGCTGTGGCCGGCGCTCGTCACGGCCGCCGAGGACTACGCCAAGCGCGTGCCCACCGGCGCCCTCAACCGGGCGATCCGCGACCTCCAGCAGCGCCAGCCGGCGCCCACGGGCAAGATCCGCTACGCGGTCCAGGGGGCGAGTGAGCCCCCGACCTTCACGCTCTTCGTGGCGGGCCGCCTGCCCGCGACCTACCTGCGCTACGTCGAGCGCAGCCTGCGCGAGCGCTTCGGGCTGGGGACGTCCCCGATCAGGGTCAGGGTGCGCGCGGAGTAGTGGAGCGCTGGTGTGAGACGTGCGACCGCCCCGTCGAGGGCGAGGTCTGCGAGGTCTGCGGCGAGCCGGTCCCCGAGCCGACCCACGAGCCGGTCCCGTGGCGCTGGCGGCTCTTCATCGTCGCCTCGGTCATCTACCTGGGTTACCGGATCTACCAGCTGATCCACTGGCTCGCCCACTGAGCCTCGGTAGTGTGGCCAGCGTTCGAAGGAGACACCGTGCCGATCTACGCCCTTGGTGAGCGCACCCCGACCATCCACCCCGACGCCTTCGTCCACCCCGACGCGGTGGTGATAGGCGACGTGCGCGTCGGCGCCGACTCCTCGGTCTGGCCCGGGGCCGTGCTGCGCGGCGACTACGGGACCGTCATCGTGGGCGAGCGCACCTCGATCCAGGACGGCACGGTCGTGCACGCCGTCGCCGAGTTCCCGACCGTCATCGGCAGCGACTGCGTGGTCGGCCACCTCGCCCATCTCGAGGGCTGCGTGATCGACGACGGCGCCCTCGTGGGGAGCGGGTCGATCGTCCTTCACCAGGCGACCGTCCACTCGGGCGCGACCGTCGCGGCGGGCGCGGTGGTGCGCAACCGCACCGACGTGCCCGAGGGGGCACTCGCGGTGGGGGTGCCCGCGAGCGTGCGCGAGGGGGCGAGCGACCGCGAGCTCATCCGCCGCTCGGCGGAGCTCTACGTCGCCAACGCCCGGCGCTACCGCGAGCAGCTGCGCGCGCTCTAGGCGTTGGTGAGCGCCACGAGCCGCTCCAGGGCGCGCGCGGCGTGGCCCTCGACGACGGCGGCGCTCGCCAGCGCGAAGCCCTGCACCAGCGTCTCGGCCCGGCCCGCGACCCGTAGCGCCAGGGCGGCGTTGGCGCACACCACGTCGAAGACGGGGCCCTGACGGCCCTCGAGGAAGGCCCGCACCACGGCCACGTTGTGGGCGAGGTCGCCGCCGCGAATCGCCTCGGTCTCGTGACGCAGCCCGAGCTCGCCGGGTGCGTCGAGCGTCTCGGGCACGACCGCGAGGGGCGTGACCACCATGAGCCGCGAGGGCGTGGCCAAGGTGAGCTCGTCGAGGCCGTCGCCGCCGTGCACCAGGATCGAGTGGTCCGTCCCGCGCGCGTGCAGGACCCTCGCCATGCGCTCGAGCTGGGGCTCGTGGGCGACCCCGATCAGCGCGCGGCGCACGAGGGCGGGGTTGGCCAGCGGGCCGAGGACGTTGAACACGGTGCGAAAGTTGAGGGCCCGGCGGATCGGCCCGAGGTAGCCCAGGCCCTGGTGGTACGCGGGGGCGAAGAGGAAGCCGATCCCGGCCTCGGCGACGCAGGCGGCGGCGACCTCGGGGGGCACGTCGAGGCGCACTCCGAGCGCCTCGAGCACGTCGGCGGCGCCCACCGAGGAGGAGGCGGCGCGATTGCCGTGCTTGGCGACGGGCACCCCGCACCCCGCGACCGCGAGCGCGGCCATGGTCGAGACGTTCACGGAGTGGAGCTGGTCGCCCCCCGTCCCCACGATGTCGATGGCGGCGGGCCCGACGTCGAAGGTCGTCGCCGCGTCGATCATCGCGTCGACGAAACCGGTCATCTCCTCGACGGTCTCGCCCTTGACCGTGAGGGCCGTGAGGAAGCTCGCGATCTGCACGCCCTCGACCCGCCCGGCCAGGATCTCGGCCAGGGCGTCGCGCGCCGCGACGCGCTCCATGTCGGTGCCGCGCACGAGGGGGTTCAAGACCTCCAGGGCGAACGACGCGATCACGCGAGGGCCCGACGCAACATCTCGCAACGATACCCGTGGTCGTCCCGAGGGCCGACCCGGGTACCATGCCGTGATGGGCGCCACGTACCTCGACGACATCGTCGCGTGGCACCGGGAGCGGGCTCGCGCCGACGAGCGTGACTGGCGCGCCCGACTCGAGTCGCCGCGTCACGTCGGCCCGTCGGCCCGCGCGGCGCTGGCCGCGGGCCCGCACGTGCGCGTCATCGCCGAGGTCAAGCGCCGCTCCCCGTCGCGAGGGGCCCTTCGAGCCGAGCTCGACGCCGCTGACCAGGCCCGTGCGTACGTGGCGGGTGGCGCGGCCATGGTCTCGGTCCTCACCGACGGGCCCCACTTCGCGGGCTCCCTCGAGGACCTGGTCGCGGTGGGCGCCGCCGTGGACGTGCCCCTGTTGCGCAAGGACTTCACCGTGGCGGAGAACGACGTGCTCGACGCGCGCGACGCCGGGGCCGCGGCGGTCCTGCTCATCGTGGCGGCCCTCGACGACGACGAGCTCTCGCGCCTCCACTCCCTCGCTCACCGGTTCGGCCTCGACGCCCTCGTGGAGGTGCACGACGAGGGCGAAGCGGCGCGCGCGCGCGACCTCGGCGCGACCCTCGTCGGGGTGAACCAGCGGGACCTGCGCACCTTCGCCGTCGATCCCGAGCGGGCCGCGCGCGTGGCGGCGTCGCTGCCCGCAGGGTGTGTGAGGGTGTGCGAGTCCGGTCTCGCCACGCCCGCGGACGTGCGCCGGGCCGCCGACGCGGGCTTCGACGCGGTGCTCGTGGGCGAGGCCTTCGTCACGGCCGACGACCCGGCCGCGACCGTGGGGGCCTTCGCCACGGTCGCCCGGCGCCACCCCCTCGACGGTGCGGTCAAGATCTGCGGGGTGACCAGCGTCGAGGACGCGCTGGTGTGCGCTGAGGCCGGTGCCGACGCCGTCGGCCTGATCCTCGCCCCGTCGTCTCGCCGCGTCTCCCCGGAGCGGGCCCGCGAAATCGCCGCCGCGCTCGCGGGACGCGCGACGCGCGTGGCGGTGTTCAAGGACCAGCCCAGCGACGAGGTCCGCGCGGCCCTGGCGGGGCTCGAGATCGACGCCGTCCAGGTGCACGGCCCCCTCGAGGACGCGCTGCTCGACGACCTGCGCGCCCGCGGGGTCCGAGTGATCAAGGCCCTCAGCGTCGGTGAGGGGGAGTGGTCGAGCTTCGACGACCGTCGCGTCGACGCGGTGCTCGTCGACGGCTCCGTGCCGGGCTCGGGCCGGCGCCACGGCTACCGCGGGCGCGCCGAGCGGCCCTTCGCGGTGCCGGTGATCGTCGCGGGCGGGCTCGACGCGACCAACGTCGCCGAGGTGGTCCGGGTGACCGGCGCCGACGGCGTGGACTGCGCGACCGGCGTCGAGTACGCCCCCGGGCGCAAGGACCCGGCCCGGGTCCGCGCGTTCGTCGCGGCGGCGCGCGGCGCGCTGGAGCGCACGAGGGCGGAGCGATGAGCGTGATGGGGCCGCCCGACGGACGCGGCCGCTTCGGCGACTTCGGGGGGCGCTTCGTGCCCGAGGCCCTCGTGCCGGCCTGCCTCGAGCTCGAGGCGGCCTTCGCCGCGGCCTGGGCCGACCCGGCCTTCGTGGCCGAGTTCCACGAGACGCTGCGCCTCTTCGGTGGGCGACCGACCCCGGTGACGCCCCTGCCGCGGCTCTCCGAGCGGCTCGGACTGCGCGTCTACGCCAAGCGCGAGGACCTCGCCCACACCGGCTCGCACAAGATCAACAACGTCGTCGGCCAGACGCTGCTCACCCGACGCATGGGCAAGGGACGGGTGATCGCCGAGACGGGGGCCGGCCAGCACGGGGTCGCCACCGCGACCGCCGCGGCCCGTCTCGGCCTCGAGTGCACGGTCTTCATGGGCGAGGTCGACACCCGACGCCAGGAGCTGAACGTCTTTCGGATGGAGCTGCTCGGGGCGAGGGTCGTGCCCGTGACCTCGGGGAGCCGCACCCTGAAAGATGCCGTCAACGAGGCGCTGCGCGAGTGGGTCACCTGTGTCGAGGACACCCACTACTGCATCGGCTCGGTGATGGGGCCCCACCCGTTCCCGTGGATGGTGCGCGAGTTCCAGCGCGTCATCGGCGACGAGGCCCGCACCCAGCTCGAGGAGCTCGGTGTCGGCGTGCCCGACGTCGTCGTCGCCTGCGTCGGCGGGGGCTCGAACGCGGCCGGGGTCTTCGCCGGCTTCGCCGACACCCCGGCGCGGCTCGTGGGTGTCGAGGCGGCCGGCGGGTCGGCCATCGGTCACGGCGCGCCCGGGGTCCTGCACGGGATGCGCTCGATGCTCCTCCAGGACGAGTACGGCCAGATCGAGGAGGCCCAGTCGATCTCGGCCGGGCTCGACTACCCGGGCATCGGGCCCGAGCACGCCCACCTCGCCGCCACGGGGCGCGCGAACTACGTCGGGGTCTCGGACGACGAGGTCCTCGCCGGGCTCACCCTCTTGAGCGAGACCGAGGGGATCATCCCCGCGCTCGAGACGGCCCACGCCGTCGCCTGGCTCGCCGGCGCCGCCGGCAACGAGCTGGCCGCGGGGACGACGGTCCTGATCAACCTGTCGGGCCGGGGCGACAAGGACGTGGCCCAGGTCCGGGCGCTCCTGCGAGGCGAGCGGTGACGACCCTCGACGAGCGCCTGGGCGCCCTGCGTGACGGGGGGCGGCGCGCCCTCGTCCCCTACCTGATGGCGGGGGTCCGACCGGACTGGGGTCGCCTCCTCGAGGCGCTCGTGGCCGGCGGCGCCGACGCGATCGAGGTGGGCCTGCCCTTCTCGGACCCCATGATGGACGGCCCGGTGATCCAAGAGGCCGCCCTCGCGGCCCTGGCGGCCGGTACCACCTTCGACTCGGTGGTCGCCGAGCTGGCCTCGCTCGACCTCGGGGTGCCGCTCGTGGCGATGACCTACTGCAACGTCGTCTACCACTACGGCCTCGAACGGGCCGCCGGGCGACTGCGCGAGGCTGGGGTGCTCGGGGCGATCCTGCCCGACCTCGCGCTCGAGGAGCTCGGCGAGTGGTCCGCGGCGGGCGACGACGCCGACCTCGCGACCGTGCTCATGGTCGCGCCCGCGACGCCGCCGGAGCGCGTCGCCGCGGTCGTCGAGCGCTCCCGGGGATTCGTCTACGCCGCGGCGCGCATGGCCGTCACGGGCGCGGCCGACGGCCTCGGCGACGGCGCGGCGGTCGTTGCGCGGATCCGCGCGGTCTCGCGGACCCCGGCCTACGTGGGCATCGGCATCGCGAGCCCCGAGCAGGCCCGGGCGGCCACGCGAGTGGCCGACGGGGCGATCGTCGGCTCTGCCCTCGTGCGCCGGGTCCTCGACGGGTCGAGTCCCGAAGAGGTCCAGTCCTTCGTGCGTGGGCTGCGCGAGGCGATCGACCACCCGTAGGGACTTTGGTCCCTGGCGCGGGTCCCACAGCCGTTCTCCCGCAAGCGCGTTGTGGACATCCCACGCCGGGTGGCCCGGATGGTGTGTAATCACTGTGGGCCGTCACCCCGACGGCCCGACACACACGTGTGGGGGGAATTAATGGAACACAAAGTCGCGGACCCGGGCCCTTTGGGGCTTGCCGGGTTCGCAATGACCACCTTCTGCCTCAGCAGCGCTAACGCCAACATCTGGCACGGCGGCGGTGTGGCAGCGGCGCTGGCCCTGGCCTTCTTCTACGGCGGCCTGGCCCAGCTCTTGGCTGGGATGTGGGAGTTCATCCGCAAGAACACCTTCGGCGCGGTCGCGTTCACGTCGTACGGTGCCTTCTGGCTGGCCTTCTACGCCCTGATCAAGTTCAACGTAGGGGCGGGGACCGACACCGTCGGGATCTTCCTATTGGGTTGGACCATCTTTACCCTGTACATGACGATTGCGGCCGCCAAGACCAACATGGCGGTCTTCGTCGTCTTCATCCTCCTGTCGGTGACCTTCATCCTCCTGACCATCGGCGCCTGGGGCGCCGGGCACGCCACCGCGACGCACTGGGGCGGCTACATCGGCCTCGCCACGGCGGCCGGAGCCTGGTACGCCTCGATGGCGGGGGTCGTGAACGAGACCCACGGAAAAGTGGTGTTCCCGGTCGGTCCGCGCGGCTAACCTAGGGGTCACTGGTGGCTTGCCACCGGACCCAACCGCCAACAGCGCCCGCTCCGCGAGGAGTCGGGCGCTGTTGGCATTTTCGGGCGAATGAGGGGTACTGTCAGGAAAGTCGCCGACGAGGGTTCGGTCGAGAGGGACACCAACGACTAGGGGGAACGATGACCGAAGCACGACTGGAAGCTTGGCTCGCCGAGACGCGAAGCTTCGCGCCGTCCGCGGAGTTCACCGCCCAGGCCAACGTCGGACCCGAGGTCTACGCCGAGGCCGACGCCGACCCCGTCGCCTACTGGCGCCGTCAGGCCGACCGGCTGACCTGGACCAAGGCACCGACCAAGACCCTCGAGTGGGAGCTGCCCTTTGCCAAGTGGTTCAGCGACGGTGAGCTCAACGCCGCCTACAACTGCGTCGACCGCCACGTCGAGGCCGGCCGGGGTGACAAGGTCGCCTACCACTGGGTGGCCGACGCCGAGGGCGAGACCCGCACCATCACCTACGCCGACCTCCAGAAGATGGTCGCCCAGGCGGCTCACGCGCTCATCGAGCTCGGGGTGACAGCGGGCGACCGTGTCGCGATCTACATGCCGATGATCCCCGAGGCCGTGGTCGCCATGCTGGCCTGCGCGCGCCTGGGGGCGGCCCACTCGGTCGTCTTCGCCGGCTTCTCGGCCGAGGCGCTGTCGAGTCGCATCCTGGACTCGGACTGCCAGGTCGTCGTCACCGCCGACGGGGCGTTCCGGCGAGGCGCGGCGAGCCCGCTCAAGCCGGCCGTCGACGAGGCGCTCAAGAGCTGTCCCAACGTGCGCGCCGTGCTCGTCGTTCGTCGCACCGGCGGCGACGTCGACTGGGTCGAGGGGCGTGACCACTGGTGGCACGAGCTCGTCGAGCGCCAGAGCACGACCCACGAGTGCCAGTCGTTCCCGGCCGAGCAGACGCTGCTCATCATGTACACCTCGGGCACCACCGCCAAGCCCAAGGGCATCTACCACACGACCGGTGGGTACCTCACCCAGTGCGCGACCACCCACTGGCAGATCTTCGACGTCAAGGCCGACACCGACGTCTGCTGGACGGCGGCCGACATCGGCTGGATCACCGGTCACAGCTACATCGTCTACGGCCCCCTCGTGAACGGGGTGACCCAGGTCCTCTACGAGGGGCTGCCCGACTCGGGCGGGCGCGACCGCTGGTGGAAGATCATCGAGGAGTTCAAGGTCTCGATCCTCTACACGGCGCCCACGACCATCCGCACCCTGATGAAGTGGGGGCCCGAGCACCCGGCGAGCCACGACCTCACGAGCCTGCGGCTCATCGGCTCGGTGGGAGAGCCGATCAACCCCGAGGCCTGGATGTGGTACCGCGAGCACGTGGGGGGCAACCGCTGCCCGATCGTCGACACCTGGTGGCAGACCGAGACGGGCGCCATCCTGGCCTCGCCGCTGCCCGGCATCACGGCCACCAAGCCGGGCGCGGCGATGCGCGCCATCCCCGGGGTCTCGATCGACGTCGTCGACAACGAGGGCAACTCCGTGGGCAACGGCGAGGGCGGCTACATCGTGATCACCCAGCCGTGGCCGTCGATGACCCGGGGGATCTACGGCGACCCCGAGCGCTTCGTCGACGTCTACTGGAAGCGATTCCCGGGCGTCTACTTCGCCGGCGACGGGGCGAAGAAGGACGAGGACGGCGACCTGTGGCTGCTCGGGCGCGTGGACGACGTGATGAACATCTCCGGCCACCGCCTCTCGACGACCGAGGTCGAGCACGCCCTGGTGGGCTACCCGCTCGTCGCCGAGGCCGCCGTCGTGGGGGCCAGCGACGCCACCACCGGCCAGGCGATCGTCGCCTTCGTGACCCTGAAGCTCTCGGCCGACGAGGCCCAGAAGGACCAGGCCGGGGTGATCGACGCCCTGCGCGACCACGTGGCCAAGGTGATCAGCCCGATCGCCAAGCCCCGCCAGATCATCCTCACCCCCGAGCTCCCCAAGACCCGCTCGGGCAAGATCATGCGGCGCCTGCTGCGCGACGTGGCCGAGAACCGGCCGCTGGGCGACGTGACGACCCTCACCGACCCCTCGGTCGTGAACTCGATCGCCGACCTCATGGCCAAGGGCGTCGAGGAGTAGCGGGGCTAGGAGTCGAAGCCCATCTTGAGAGCGTCGAGGAGGCGCAGCCACAGGTTGCGCCTCCCGGCGTTCTCGTCGGCGCGCCGGATGGCGCGCTGGGTGAGCCTGATGAACACCCAACGCAGCGGCTCGGGCGGGAACGGCCAGGGCTTCTTGCGCACCATCGAGAGCCGGGTGCGTTCGGTGTCGAGCCCGTCGAGCAGGTCGAGCATGGTGGTGGCGCCGAAGCGGGTCGAGGCGACCCCGAGCCCCGTGAAGCCCATCACGTAGGCCACCTTGCCCGCGTGCGCGGTGCCCCAGAAGGGGGAGTAGCGCGTGCAGGTGTCGATCGACCCGCCCCAGGAGTGGGTGAACTTGATCCCGGCGAGCTGGGGGAAGGTCGTGAGGAAGTGGCGCGCCAGGCGGTAGAAGGTCTCGGGGTTGAACTCGAACTCGCGCTGGGCCTTGCCCCGGAACCGGTAGATCGCGTCGTAGCCGCCCCAGAGGATCGAGTTGTCCTTGGTGAGCCGGTAGTAGTGGAACTGGTTGCCGGCGTCGCTCACGCCCTCGCGACCGGCCCAGCCGATGCTCTCCATCTGCTCAGGAGTGAGCGGCTCGGTGACCAGGGCGTAGTCGTAGACCGGCACGACGTACTTGCGCGCCGCGCGCACCAGCGACGGGAAGACGTTGGTCGCGAGCGCCACTTTGGCCGCCGTGACCGCGCCGAAGGGGGTGTGCACGCGCACGGCCTCGTCGACGTCCTCGAGCCACTCGACCCGCGAGTTCTCATAGATGTGCACCCCGAGCGAGACGCAGGCCCGCTCGAGACCCCAGACGAGGCGCGCCGGGTCCACCAGGGCCGTCCCGTCGTGGTCGTAGAGACCCCCGAGGTAGGAGGGGGAGTGGATCCGCTGGCGCACCGCCTCGGCGTCGAGCACCACGACGCTGTCGCCCATCTCGTTGCGCAGCCGAGCCTGCTCCTCGAGCTCCTTCATCTGCCAGGGGGCGACGGCGACGGTGAGCTCTCCGGTGCGCTCCCAGTCGCACTCGATCCCGTAGCGCTCGATCGTGCGCTCGATCTCGTCGAGGTTCTCGCGCGCCAGTCGCTCGATGGTCTCCATCTCGCGCGGGAAGCGCCGCAGGCCGTTGAAGAAACCGTGGGTCAGCGACGCCGAACAGAAGCCCCCGTTGCGTCCCGAGGCCCCGGCCCCGGTCTCGTACTGCTCGACGACCACGACCTCACGCTCGGGGTCGCGCTCCTTGGCGAGCAGCGCCGTCCACAGACCGGTGTAGCCGGCGCCGACCACGCACAGGTCGGCCCCGACCTCGCCGATGAGCGCGGGCCGCGACTCGGGCTCCAGGGGGTCCTCGTCAAGCCACCAGAGCAGGGGCTGCACCTCGCTGAGATGGCGGAGGACGAAGGGGTCCTTCTTCTGCATACGTCCAACCGAAGGTTGGAATCACCCACTCTCGACGCGTCTTTCGCGGGCCCGTAGCCCGTCGAACGCCGGTGGTCAGGCCGGCCTCTTGCCCCCTCAGCCTACCGGGCCCGAACGCCGCCGCCGGGCTCTTGGCGCGCCGGCGTACACTGCAGTGGCCCTGATGAGAATCCCGACACCACCCGCAGAACCCGCTCGGGCGCCCCGAGGCGCCCGCTCCACGCCCGGACGCGTCCGGTGAGCGGGGCCCCGGCGGTCGCCTTCGACCTCGAGACGACCGGCGTCGACCCCTTCAACGACGCACCGGTCTCCTTCGCCTTCGCCTGGCGCGACGCGTCGGGTCAGACCGCCACCGAGACCGGCCTAGTCGATCCGGGCCGCGCCATCCCCGCCGGGGCCACTCGGGTCCACGGCATCACCGACGCCATGGTGGCGGGCGCCCCCGGTCTCACGACGGCCGTCCCGGCGATCGTGGAGCGCCTCGAGGCCACGTGGCGCGGGGGCGGCGTCGTGGTCGGCATGAACGTCGCCTACGACCTCACCATGGTCGACGCCCTGTGCGGCCGTCTCGGCCTCGCGCGCCTGGGCGAACGCGGCGTCGGGGCCGTGGCCGACGTGCTGGTGCTCGACCGCCACGTGGACCGCTATCGGCGCGGCAAGCGGACCCTCATCGACCTGTGCGCCCACTACGGGGTCGTGCTCGACGGCGCTCACAGCGCGGCCGGGGACGCCACGGCCAGCCTGGTTCTCTTCGAGCGACTCTGCGAGCGCTACCCCGAACTCGCCGCGACGCCCGTCGAGCGGCTCACCGAGACCCTCGCCGGCTGGCACCGGGAGTGGCTCGCCGGATTCAGCCGCTACCTCAAGCGCCGCGGCGAGGCTCCCGTGGACCCTGGTCGCTACGACTGGCCGCTCCACGCGGCCCCGTGAGTCGGGCTGGGGAGATTCGAACTCCCGATCTCTCGGCCCCCAGCCGAGCGCTCTAGACCAAACTAAGCCACAGCCCGTAGCCGGATGATTTTAGTCGCTGGCTAGGGTGCCGAGCGATGGGCCCCGTGGGGCTGGTCGGGATGGGTCAGCCAGGCCCGCGCCTCACAGAGGTACGCGATGGTCTCACCCGTCGCCTTCGCCTCGATCGCGTCGAGGATGCGCCGGTCCAACGCCTCCACGATCTCGCTCACCGACATGGTCCTCCCCTCAGCCGCCGGCGGCGGCGGTCACGACTTCGACGACGGCCCCTTCGGTGACCTCCGTCGTCGCCCAGAGCGAACGGGCCACGACGGACCCGTCGAGCGCCACCGCGATGCCTCGCGGCGAGACACCGATCTCCGAGACCAGGTCGGCCACCGTGCCGCCTGACCACGGTCGGTCGTCGCCGTTGACCCGGATCACGCCGGGCCGACCGTGTCGACCAGGCGCCGGGCGGCCACCGGGGCGAGCGTCACGCCGTGACGGTAGTGGCCCGACGACCACCACCAGCCCCCGCCGAGATCGACGAGGAAGGGGCGCAGGTCGCCGCTCGCCGGGCGCAGCCCGACGCGGGTCTCGAGCAGGTCGGCCGTCTCGAGCTCGGGGATGACCTCGAGTCCGTCGCGCAGGAGTCGCTGGAGCTCGCCGAGTTCGACGGCACGCACCGGCGACTCCTCGGAGCTCGCCCCCAGCACGTTGTAGCCTCCGGCGCGGCCCACGGCGTAGAAGGGCCGCCCGCGGACGTACGCCCGCACCATCGGCAGGTGGTAGCGGTCGGGCCCGATGACCCGCAAGGTCATGCCCCTCACGGGGCGCACCGTCACCGCGGCGGGCGCCTCGACGCCCTCGGGGAGGCCGGCCGCGCCCGTCGCGACGAGCCCGATCTCGGCCTCGACAGGACCGTCGTCGGTCTGGGCGAGAACGCCGGCGGCGCCGCGCGAACACCGTCGCACGACCGCCTCGCGGTACTCGACCCCCAGCGCCTCGTTCGCACCCCGGACCCGCGCCATGACCTCGTCGGGGTCGACCCAGGCGTCGCCCTCGGCGAACACGCCTTGGGTCACCCGGGCGCTCAGCCCCTCGAAGGGCGCGGGCTCCTCTCGGCGAGCCAGCGCGCGAAGGGCGACGCCGTAGCCGCGTGCCACGCCCGCGTACTGCTCGACCTGGCGCCGGTCGCCCGAGTCGAGCCCGACCACCAGCGTGCCGACCCGGTGGACCGCGATCGCCTCGCCGGTCGCCTCGGCGACCTCGTCGACGAGGTCACGCCACGCGTCGAGGGCCGACTGGTGCAGCCGGTGGTTCTCCTCCTCACCCGGTGCGGCCTCGCCGCCGGGTGCGAGCATGCCCGCCGCCGCCACCGTCGCCCCCCGACCGGGGGAGGGGTCCACGACCGTGACGCGCCAGCGTGCGCGGGCCAGCGCGAGGGCGCTCACCTGCCCGATGACGCCGCCGCCGACCACGACGGCGCGCCGCGACGGTCTGGTCACGTCTCCAGCGTACGACGGACGCGGCCGCCCGCTGACCCGTCGCTATGATGACGGCGGGTCAGCGTTGCCCCGAGACGACGCCATGGCCCAAGGACTCTACGACCCTCAGTTCGACCACGACGCCTGCGGCGTCGGTATGGTCGCCGAGCTGAGCGGCCGCGCGCGCCACCAGACCGTCGCCGACGCCCTGACCATCCTCGAGAACCTCGAGCACCGTGGGGCCACCGGCTCGGACGTCGGCTCGGGCGACGGGGCGGGGATCCTGGTGCAGATGCCCGACGGGTTCGTCCGCGCCGTGTTCGGCGACGCCGTGCCCGCGCGCGGCGACTACGGGATCGCCCAGTGGATGCTCCCGCGTGATACGCCACCAACCGACCTTCTCATGGCCATGGAGCCCGACCTCGCCTCGGTCGGGCTGCGCTCGCTCGCCTGGCGCGACGTGCCGGTCGACTCCTCGATCCTGGGCGCGACCTCCGGCGCGAGCGAGCCCCGTTTCGTCCAGCAGCTCCTCGGCTGGGCTGACGGCCCCGGAGCCGACCTCGAGGGCGCCCTCTACTGCGCCCGTCGGCTCATCGAGCGCGGACGGGGGGTCTACGCCGCGTCGTGCTCCTCGTCGGTCGTGATCTACAAGGGGATGCTCTCCGCCCCCCAGCTGCGCGCGTACTTCGCCGACCTCTCCGACGCCCGGCTCGAGACGGGCATCGCGATCGTCCACAGCCGGTTCTCGACCAACGTCCTGCCCCGCTGGGACCTCGCCCAGCCGTTCCGGCTGATCGCCCACAACGGGGAGATCAACACCGTGCGGGGCAACCGCAACTGGATGCGCGCTCGCGAGTCCACCCTCGAGAGCGAGGCGCTGGCGGTGCCGGTCGCCGACCTCACGCCGATCGTGACCGAGAACATGAGCGACTCGGCCTCCTTCGACGAGGTGGTGGAGCTCCTCGTGCGCGCCGGGCGCAGCCTGCCCCACGCCGTCTTGATGATGATCCCCGAGGCCTGGGAGCGCCATAGCGCCATGGATCCCGCGCGGCGCGACTTCTACCGGTTCCACGCCGGGCTGATGGAGCCCTGGGACGGGCCGGCCTCGATCACCTTCAGCGACGGACGGGTCGCCGGCGCGGTCCTCGACCGCAACGGCCTGCGACCGGCACGCTACTGGATCACCCGCGACGGACGGGTCGTCTTCGCGAGCGAGGTCGGCGTCTTGCCGATCGATCCCGGCGAGGTCGTGGCCAAGGGTCGACTCCAACCCGGTCGGATGTTCCTCGTCGACCTCGAGCGCGGACGAGTGGTCGGGGACGAGGAGATCAAGTCCGAACTCGCCGGTCGCGCGCCCTACGGCGAATGGCTCGAGCGAGAGCAGGTCTCCCTGGACGAGGTCGCGCCGACACCGGCGCTCACCCCGAGCTTCGACTCGGTGCGCCAGCTCCAGCGCTCCTTCGGCTACTCCGAGGAGGACCTGAGGCTCATCGTGCGCCCGATGGCCCTCACCGGGGAAGAGCCGATCGGATCGATGGGCTCCGACACCCGGCTCCCGGTGCTCTCGACGCGGCCTCGGAGCATCTTCGACTACTTCACCCAGCTCTTCGCCCAGGTGACCAACCCGCCGCTCGACGCGATCCGCGAGGAGCTGGTCACTTCGACGCGCGTGGTGATCGGCGGCGAGGGCAACCTCCTCACCGAGTCGCCGGCCCACTGCCACCAGATCGTGTTGGCCTCCCCGGTGCTCTCGGGCGAGGAGCTCGAGAAGATCCGCTACATCGAGCACCACCCCCGTGCGCACGACATGCGCACCGCGGCCCTCGATGGGCTCTTCCCGGCCCAGGGGGAGGGCCCCGCCGACGAGCGGCTCGCGGCCGCCCTCGAGCGCGTCTGCGACGAGGCCGTCGCCCAGGTGCGCGCCGGGGCCACCGTGCTGCTCCTCTCGGATCGGGGCACGAGC
Organism: Actinomycetes bacterium; assembly: GCA_021831125.1. GTDB lineage: Bacteria > Actinomycetota > Acidimicrobiia > Acidimicrobiales > RAAP-2 > RAAP-2. Next base: position 82,581 of record JAKBNI010000001.1, read on the forward strand.
GCCGAGCAGGCCGCCATCCCGAGCCTGCTGCTGGCCTCGGCAGTGCACCGCCGTCTCGTCGACGAGCGGCTGCGCACGTCGGCGGCCCTCGTGCTCGAGGCCGGCGACGTCCGCGAGGTCCACCACGTGGCCCTCCTGCTCGGCTTCGGGGCGTCGGCGGTCTGCCCGTACCTGGCCTACGAGTCGATCGACACGCTCGTCGCCGCGGGCGAGATCGACGGGACCGGGGCGCGCGAGGCCCGCTACCGCTACGCCAAGGCGCTCACCAAGGGTGTGGTGAAGGTCATGTCCAAGATGGGCGTCTCGACGGTCACGAGCTACGTCGGCGCCCAGCTCTTCGAGCCGGTCGGGCTCTCCGCCGAGCTCCTCGAGCGCTACTTCCCGGGGCTTCCCTCGCGAGTCGGCGGGGCGACCCTCGAGCACCTCGCGCGTGCCGTCCTCGCGAACCACGCCGCGGCCTTCGAGGTCCCGGTGGACCAACCCCTCGTCAACAACGGCGAGTACCAGTGGCGCCGTGACGGCGAGCTCCACCTGTTCAACCCCCGCACGGTCCAACGGCTGCAGCACGCCACGCGGGCCAAGCGCTACGACATCTTCAAGGAGTACACCGGCCTCGTCGACGACCAGAGCCGCGAACAGCTCACCCTGCGCGGGCTGCTCGAGCTCGTCCCGAGCGCTACGCCCGTCCCGCTCGAGGAGGTCGAGAGCGTCGCGTCGATCCTCGCGCGCTTCTCGACCGGGGCGATGTCCTACGGCTCGATCTCCCAGGAGGCCCACGAGACGCTCGCCGTCGCGATGAACCGCCTCGGGGGACGCTCCAACACCGGTGAGGGCGGCGAGGATGAGGAGCGCTTCGAGGTCACCGACTCCCGTCACAACACCCGCTCGGCCATCAAGCAGGTCGCCTCGGGCCGCTTCGGGGTGACGAGCCGCTTCCTCGTGAACGCCGACGACATCCAGATCAAGATGGCCCAGGGCGCCAAGCCCGGCGAGGGGGGACAGCTCCCGGGCTCCAAGGTCTACCCCTGGATCGCCCGTACCCGCCACTCGACGCCCGGGGTCGGACTCATCTCGCCCCCGCCGCATCACGACATCTACTCGATCGAGGACCTGGCCCAGCTGATCTACGACCTCAAGTGCGCCAACGACGAGGCGCGCATCCACGTCAAGCTCGTGAGTGAGCAGGGCGTGGGCACGATCGCGGCCGGTGTCGCCAAGGCCCACGCCGACGTCATCTTGATCTCCGGCCATGACGGGGGCACCGGGGCCGCCCCGCTGACCTCGCTCAAGCACGCCGGCACGCCCTGGGAGCTCGGGCTCGCCGAGGCCCACCAGACCCTCGCCGCGAACGGCCTGCGCAGCCGCGTCGTCCTCCAAGCCGACGGCCAGCTCAAGACCGGCCGCGACGTCGTCGTGGCCGCCCTCCTCGGCGCGGAGGAGTTCGGCTTCGCCACCGCTCCGCTCGTCGTCGCCGGCTGCGTGATGATGAGGGTCTGTCACCTCGACACCTGCCCGGTGGGCATCGCGACCCAGAACCCCACGCTGCGCGAGCGCTTCACCGGTCAGCCCGAGTTCGTCGAGAACTTCTTCGAGTTCATCGCCGAGGAGGTCCGCGAGTACCTGGCGATGCTGGGCGCGCGGACCCTCGACGAGGTGATCGGCGACGTCTCCCGACTGCGCGCGCTGGCCCCGGCCGACCCCACGGTCGACCTCGACCTCTCGGCGCTGCTGGTGCCGGTCGACCCCGAGCAGCGCCGTCAGAGCCTGAAGCAGGACCACGGCCTCGACGGCGCCCTCGACTGGCGGTTCCTCTCGTCGGCGGTGGACGCCGCCCTCGCGGGCACCCCGCTCACCCTCGAGCTCGAGGTGCGCAACGTCGATCGGGCCGTCGGGACCCTGACCGGCAGCGCCCTGACGCGCGCGCTCGGCGCGCGGACCCTCGACGACGACCACGTAGCGATCGAGCTCACCGGCTCGGCCGGCCAGAGCCTCGGGGCGTTCATGCCACCCGGGCTGACACTGCGGCTCACGGGCGACGCCAACGACTACGTCGCCAAGGGCCTCTCGGGCGGACGGGTCGTCGTGCGGCCCGACCCGCGCGCCCCCTTCCTCGCGGAGGCCAACGTCATCGCCGGCAACGTCATCGCCTACGGGGCCACCGCCGGCGAGGTCTTCGTGCGCGGGGTGGTCGGCGAGCGACTCGGCGTGCGCAACTCCGGGGCCACCATCGTCGTCGAGGGCACCGGGGACCACGCCTGCGAGTACATGACCGGCGGGATCGTGGTGATCCTGGGCCCCACGGGCCGCAACCTCGCGGCCGGCATGTCGGGGGGCACGCTCTACTTCTACGACCCCGACGGCACCGTCCACGACCACCTGGCCGCCGGGGTCTACGAGATCGACCCGCTCGAGGCCGACGACGACGCCCTCGTGCACGCCCTGCTCGAGCGCTACCGCGACGAGACCGGCTCGAGCCTCGCGGCGGCACTCGTCACCGAGTGGCGCCGCGCCCGCCTCGACTTCGTGCGGGTGGAGACCTCGGAGTACCAGCGAGCCCGGGACGGGGCGCGCGGTGGGTAGTCCGACCGGCTTCCTCGAGCACCCCCGCCAGGGGCCGCGCACCCGGCCGATCCCGGTGCGCGTGCGCGACTGGCACGAGGTGTACGAGCCCCAGAGCGACGAGGACGTCGCGGCCCAAGCCTCTCGGTGCATGGACTGCGGCATACCCTTCTGCACCCAGGGCTGCCCGCTCGGAAATCGGATCCCGGTCTTCAACGACGGCGCCTTCCGGGGCGACTGGACTCGCGCGGCCGAACAGCTCTTCGCGACCAACAACTTCCCCGAGTTCACCGGACGGCTCTGCCCGGCGCCGTGCGAGTCGGCGTGCGTGCTCGGCATCGGCGACGACCCGGTCACCATCGAGCGCCTCGAGTACGAGGTCGCCGAGCACGCCTTCGCCCGCGGGCTGCCCGTCTCGGCGGTCCCGCGCGCCGCGTCGGGCCGGCGCGTCGTGGTGGTCGGCTCGGGCCCGGCGGGGCTCGCCGCGGCCGCCCAGCTGCGCGCCGCCGGCCACGCGGTCGAGGTCCTCGAGCGCGCCGACGCTCCCGGCGGGCTCCTGCGCTACGGCATCCCCGAGTTCAAGCTGGAGAAGCGCGTCCTCGACCGCCGGCTGGAGGCGATGCGCGCCGCCGGGGTGGTCTTCACCTGCGGAGTCGAGGTCGGCGGGCGGGGTCCGAGCCTCGAGGCGCTGTCCGTGGGCGCCGACGCGGTGGTGCTCGCCCTGGGCTCGACCCGACCCCGGATGGTCGAGGTGCCGGGGGCCGACCTCTCGGGCGTGGTGACGGCGATGGCGTACCTCGAGGCGGCGACGAGGTCCCTCGTCGACGGCGGGCCGTCCGCGTACGAGGCCGCCGGCCGGCACGTCGTGATCCTGGGCGGGGGCGACACCGGCGCCGACTGCCTCGGGACGGCGCACCGCCAGGGCGCGGCCTCGGTCACCCAGGTCGAGATCATGGACCGCCCGCCCGACGAGCGCCCCGCCGACCAGCCCTGGCCGACGATGCCCCGGGTCTTCAAGACCTCCACGTCCCACGCCGAGGGCGGCGAGCGGCTCTTCTCGACCGAGACCCTCGCCTTCGTGGGGGAGGGGCGGGTCCGGGCGCTACGCGCCCGCGACCACCTCACGGGCGCGACGCTCGAGATGGCCACCGACCTGGTCTTGATCGCGGCGGGCTTCGTCGGACCCGAGCTCGGGGGCCTCGGGCTCGCCGGGCCGCAGTTCACCACCGAGCGCGCCACCTTGCGCGTGGACCGAGACTGGCGCGTGCCCGTGACCGGCGAGGCCCCGGTGTTCGCCTGCGGGGACGCCGTGCGGGGCCAGAGCCTGATCGTCTGGGCCATCGCCGAGGGCCGCTCGGCCGCGGCGGCCGTGGACCGGCACCTCTCCGGCGGCGCGACGGTCCTGCCGGCCCCCCTCGAGCCCTACGCCCAGAGCTGGTAGTCGGCGGGCCGCTCGGTACTATCGAGGCGAAGGGGGAAGAGATGAAGAGCACCATGCAGGAGGCGCCGCTGCTGATCAGCGGCATCATCCGACACGGCGAGTACCTGTACGCGGACAAGAGGATCTTCACCGTCACGCCCGAGGGCGTGGACGAGGGGACCTTCCTCCAGGTCTCCCGGCGCGCCGAGCGCCTGGCGGCCGCGCTGGCGCGCCTGGGGGTGGGCCCGGGGGACCGGGTGGGCACGTTCATGTGGAACAACCAGGCCCACGTCGAGGCCTACCTCGCGGTGCCCTCGATGGGCGCGGTGCTGCACACCCTCAACATCCGACTCTTCCCCGACCAGCTCGCCTACATCGTAAACCACGCGGCCGACAAGGTCGTCATCGTCGACGCGACCCTCGCGCCGCTCTTCGCCAAGATCCGCGACCAGATCCCCACCGTCGAGACGATCATCCTCAACGGCCCCGAGCCCACCGACGCGCTGGGCGAGACCCTCGACTACGAGAGCCTCCTCGCCGCCGAGCAGCCCGGGTTCGCCTGGCCCGCGCTCGACGAGCGCGACGCCGCGATCATGTGCTACACCTCGGGCACCACGGGCAACCCCAAGGGCGTCGTCTACAGCCACCGCTCGATCTGGCTCCACTCGCTCGCCTCGATGACCGCCAACTCAATCGGCCTGTGCGAGCGCGACCGCTGCCTCACCATCGTGCCGATGTTCCACGTCAACGCGTGGGGGAGCGTCTACACGGCCTTCTTCGGCGGGGTCGAGCTCATCCTGCCCCAGATGTTCCTCCAGGGCGGACCGATCATCAAGATGTGCCGTGAGTTGCGCCCCACCATCTCGCTCGCGGTGCCGAGCGTCTGGAACGACGTGCTGCGCGTCGCCGAGACCGAGCCCGACGTCGACTTCTCCAGCCTGCGGGGGATCCTCATGGGCGGCTCGGCCGTGCCGCGCCACATGATCGAGCAGTTCCGAGACCGCTACGGCATCGACGTCGTCCAGGGCTGGGGGATGACCGAGACCAGCCCCCTGGCGGCCGTGGCCATTCCGCCTTCGGGCACCCCCCGCGATCAGGAGATCGACTACCGGGTGAAGTCCGGACGCGTGGTCGCGGGGGTCGAGATGCGCATCACCGGCGACGACGGCGCGGTGCTCGCGCGCGACGGCAAGACGGTGGGCGAGTTCGAGATCCGCGGCCCGTGGATCACTGGCTCCTACTTCGGGGTCGACGACCCCGAGAAGTTCCACGACGGCTGGCTGCGCACCGGGGACATCGGGACCCTCGACGCCGAGGGGTTCATGGTCGTGACCGACCGTACCAAGGACGTCATCAAGTCCGGTGGCGAGTGGATCAGTTCGGTCGCGCTCGAGTCCGAGGTCATGGCTCACCCCGAGGTCTTCGAGGCCGTCGTGGTGGCCGTGCCCGACGACAAGTGGCAGGAGCGCCCGCTCTGCTGTGTCGTGCGCCAGCCCGGCTCGACGGTCTCGGCGGCCGACCTGAAGGCCTTCCTCGCCGAGCGAGTCGCCAAGTGGTGGCTGCCCGAGCGCTGGGCCTTCGTCGAGTCGGTCCCCAAGACGAGCGTCGGCAAGTTCGACAAGAAGGTGCTGCGCGCCGAGTTCGCCCAGGGCGACCTCGACGTCGAGGTCGTGCCCTAGTGGGCCCCTTCGACGAGCTGGCCGAGGAGCTCGGCGCCCTCGAGGCGAGGGTGACCGACGCGATCTTCGAGGCCGTGCGTCACCAGATGCGCGACGGGGACGAGGAGGCGGCCCGCGCCACCGAACGCGACCTGGCCAAGGTCCGCCGCCACCTGGCCAGGGCCATCGCGGTCCTGCGCCGAGCCGACGACGGCGAGGACTAGTCGGCCGGGGCGGGCGCCACCCAGCGGTTCACCTCGTCGATCACGGTGCGCAGGGCAACGTAACTGCGCCCGTCGAAGTCGAAGGCCAGCGTCCCGTCGGGCTCGACGCGCAGCCCCTCCCCGAGGTCGAACTGGGGCACGAGCGCCTTGAGCCGCGCCAGATCCTCGGGGCGGGGCGGGAGGCGCAGGTGCAGCGTCGCGCGCGAGCCGTCCAGGGAGAACCCCTCGTAGTTGGCGTAGAAGCCGTCGATCTCGGCGAGGGCCTCGTCCACGCCCCGAGCCGGGCGCACCAGGTTGAGGTCGACGGCCGAGACGTAGCCGCCCTCTATGAGGGTGCCGTCGACGAAGGCGCGCCACTCGTCCCAGTAGGTCCCGTCGGGCGTGTCGAGCAGCACCACCGGCGCCGGCGTCGTCTTGCCGGTGTCGAGCAGGGTGATGATCTCGAAGAGCTCGTCCATCGTCCCGAGCCCACCGGGCAGGATCACGAAGGCGATCGACGAGCGCGTGAGGGCCACCTTGCGGGTGAAGAAGTAGCGCATCGTCACGAGCATCGTCGCCACGTCGATGAAGGGGTTCGGGCTCTGCTCGAAGGGCAGGTCGATGTTCACCCCGATGGTCGCGTCGCGTCCGCCCCCGCGCGCCGCCGCCTCCATGATCCCCGGGCCCCCGCCCGAGACGACGATCCAGCCCCGCGCCGCCATCACCCGGGCGAGCTCCGCGGCCAGCTCGTAGTGGGGGTGGCCCGGGCGGGTCCTCGCCGAGCCGAAGACGGTCAGCTTCGGTCGGTCCGCGAACCGGTCGAACAGGAGGAAGGCCTCCAGGAGCTCGTCGATCGCCCGGACCGCGACGCGCAGGTCCTTGGTGTTCGCGTCGGACTCGGCGACGGCCACGGCCCGGGCCAGCAGCTCGCGCACCAGCGCCCGGCGCTCCGAGGAGAGAGCCGTGTCGGCGTTGACGACCTCGGTGAGCCGCTCGGCCAGGCTCATCGGGCCAGGATCTGGTACGCCGTCGTGCGCTGGACGAGGGTGCGCCCGAGCGGCGCCACGAGGTCGGCGAAGCCGGCCGCGTCCATCTCCTGGCCGTGGGTCGCGCCGGCCGCGCGCGAGATGTTCTCGTCCATCAGGGTCCCCCCGAGGTCGTTCGCCCCCGCGGCCAGAATCCGCCGCACGCCCTCTGCGCCCATCTTCACCCAGCTGACCTGGATGTTGTCGATGAGGGTGGCGTAGTGCAGCCGGCCCACGGCGTGCATCAGCACGGCCTCGCGGAAGGTCGGGCCCCGGCGGGCCCGGCCCCGCAGGTACAAGGGGGTCGCCATGTGGACGAAGGGCAGGGGCACGAACTCGCTGAACCCGCCGGTCTCGCGCTGGAGGTCGCGGGTACGCGTCAGGTGGCGCGCCCAGCTCTCGGGACCCTCGACCGCGCCGAACATGATCGTGATGTTCGAGCCGAGCCCCACCCGGTGGGCCGTGCGGTGCACCTCGAGCCACTGCTCGCTCGAGATCTTGTCCGGGCAGAGGATGGCGCGCACGGGGTCGTCGAGGATCTCGGCGGCCGTGCCCGGGAGGGTCTTCAGCCCGGCGTCCTTCAACCGCGTCAGGTAGGTCGCGAGGTCCACCCCGAGCCGGCGGGCCCCTTCGTGGACTTCGAGCGCGCTGAAGGCGTGGATGTGGATCCGCGGCGACCCGGCCCGCACCGCGGCCACCACGTCGACGTAGTAGTCCCCGTCGAAGTTCGGGTGGATCCCGCCCTGCAGGCAGACCTCGGTGGCGCCGCGGGCCTCGGCCTCGCGCACCCGCTCGCTGATCTCGTCCAGGCTCAAGAGGTACGGGTCGCCGCGCAGGTTGAGCGAGAGGGGGCCCTTGGAGAAGGCGCAGAACCGGCACTTGAAGGTGCAGACGTTGGTGTAGTTGATGTTGCGGTTGACGACGAAGCTCACCTCGTCGCCCACGAGGGCGTGCCGCGTCGCGTCCGCGGCCTCACACACCGCCACGAAGTCGCCGTCACGCGCGCCGAACAGGGTCACCAGCTCGGCCTCGGAGAAGTCGTAGCCGGGCTCGTAGCGCGCGAGGATCGACGAGACGGCCGAGGTCGTCGTACGCCGCACGGGCGGGGGTGGTGGGGGCGTTTCGCCGCCGGAGTGCCAGGCGTCGTCGCGGGCGAGCCCCGCGGCGTCGGCCGCGGCCAGCACCGCGGGGCGCACCGCCTCGTCGACGAACGTCGCGTCGAAGGCGTAGCGGGGGTAGACGGTCAGTCGCGGGGCGAGCACCAGGCCCCTCGAGGCGCACTGGGCGGCGAGGGCCTCGACCGCGGGCCAGGCGCGCTCGGGGTTCACGTGGTCCGCGGTGACCGGTGAGATCCCCCCGAAGTCGTCGATGCCGTAGTCGAGGAGCCCCGCGGGGTCGTCGCTCAGGTTGGGCGGCGCCTGGAGGTGGACCTCGTCGGGCAGCACGAGGCGGGCCACGGCGATCGTCCAGTGGAACTCCTCGGTGTCCGCCGGCGGGTGGTTCGCCATGGCGGTGCGGGGCTTGGGCAGGAAGTTCTGGACGATCACCTCCTGGACGTGGCCGTGGCGCTGGTGGCTCTCGGCGATCGCCTCGAGGGTGGCGAGGCGATCGGCCCGGCTCTCACCGATGCCGACGAGCAGCCCGGTCGTGAAGGGGATCCTCAGCTCACCGGCGGCCTCGAGGGTGGCGAGGCGCCGCTCGGGCGTCTTGTCGGGGGCCAGGCGATGGGCGTCAAGGTCGGCGAGCGCCTCGAGCATCATGCCTTGAGAGGCGCTCGCCGTGCGCAGCTGGGCCAGCTCGTGGGGGTAGAGCGCGCCGGCGTTGGCGTGGGGCAGCAGTCCCGTGGACTCGAGCACCATCTGGGCCGCCGTCGCGACGTAGTCGACCGTCGAGCGATATCCCCGCGCGCCGAGCCACCGCGCGGCCTCGTCGTAGCGCAGTTCGGGCCGCTCGCCGAGGGTGAAGAGGGCCTCGGTGCAGCCGGCCGCCTCGCCCGCCCGGGCGACGTCCATCACCTCTTCGAGGTCGAGGTAGGGCGCCTTCAGGTGGGCCGGCGCCTGGGCGAACGTGCAGTAGCCACAGCGGTCGCGGCAGAGCTGGGTCAGCGGGATGAAGACCTTGGGCGAGTAGGTGACGGTCTCGCCGAAGAGCTCACGGGCCCGCCCGCGCGCGAGCGGGGCGAGGTCGGCGGCGCTCGCGGCGAGGAGCCCCTCGAGCGAGGTGTCGGCGCGACCCATGCGACGCATCCTACGAGGGAGCCGCGGGACCCTCAGCGGGTCGCCGCGACCTTCGCCCGCAGCGTGGCCAGGAGCTCGTGGTAGGAGGCGGCGAAGGCGGCCACGCCCTCGTCCTCCAGGCGCCGGGTCACCTCGTCGAGGTCGACACCGGGCGCCAGGGTGGCCAGCACCCCGGCCGCGCGCGCGCGCTCCGCCGGGTCCACGAGCAGGCTCGCGGCGGGGTCGCCGTGGTCGAGGTAGGCCTCGAGGGTCGCGTCGGGCATGGTGTTCACCGTCTCCGGTGCGACCAGGTCGTTCACGTAGAGCAGGTCGTCGTACGCGGGGTTCTTCGTGGAGGTCGACGCCCACAAGGGGCGCTGGACCTGGGCACCGGCGGCCACCAGCCCGGTCACGTCCTCGCGGGCCACCCGCTCGAGGAAGAGC
>JAKBNI010000127.1 GCA_021831125.1 Actinomycetes bacterium
GGCGCCCCGCGCGCCGGCGCGGGCCGGCCCGCGCCGCGGCGCGCCCTCACGGTCGCCGTGGGCGTCCTCGGGGGCTTCATGGTCGGGCTCACCTCGGTGGGGGCCGGCAGCCTGGTGCTCGTGCTGCTCGTCGCGCTCTACCCGGGGCTCGCCAGCGACGAGCTCGTCGGCACCGACCTCGCCCAGTCGATCCCCCTCACCCTCGCCGCCACTCTCGGCACGCTGCTCTTCAACCACGTCGCCTTCGCCCTCACCGCCTCGGTCGTGGTGGGCTCGGTGCCGGCCGTCGTCGTCGGGGCGCTCCTATCTTCGCGGGCCCGCGGGCCGGGGCTGCGCCGGGTGATCGCGGCCGCGGTCGTGCTGAGCGGGCTCAAGTACCTGGGACTCGCGACGGGCGCCCTCGGGGTCGTCGCCGCCCTCGAGGCCGTCGTCCTCGTGGCGGCCGCCGTGCGCGGGCGCCGCTCAGTAGCCGAGCCGGTCGAGGATCTCGGCGCGGCGCTGCCAGCCCGGCTCGACACGCACCCGTAGCTCGAGGTAGGTGCCCTCGGGCAGTTCGCGACGGGCGGCCGTGCCGACCTCCTTGAGGACCTGGCCGCCGGCGCCGATGACGATCCCCTTCTGGCTCTCGCGCTCGACGAGGATCTCGACGACGACGTGGGGCCACTCGAACTCGACGACCCGGCAGTGGATCGAGTGGGGCAGCTCCTCGCGGGTGCGCCGCAGGAGCTGCTCGCGCACGAGCTCGGCCACCCAGCGCTCCTCGGAGACGTCCGAGACCTCCTCGTCGGGGAAGAAGAAGGGCCCCTCGGGCACGAGGGCGAGCAGGTGGTCGCGCAGCGCGTCGACCCCGCGCCCGGTGCGCGCCGAGACCGGGAAGTACTCGACCCTCCCCGCCACTTCGGGCCGCCCGGCCGCGGCCTCGGCGACGAGGGCCGCGGCCCCCGCCAGGTGCTCGGCGACCCCCGCGCGGTCGGCGCGGTCGACCTTGTTGAGGACCACGATCGGCGCCGGCGCGCCCGCGGGGCGCGTGCGCGCGACGAGGGCCTCGACCACCTGGCGGTCCCCGGTCCCCAGGGCGGCCGCGGCGTCGAGGACGACGAGGATGGCGTCCACGTCCTCGGCGGCCGCGCGCGCCGACTCGTTCAGGCGCCCCCCGAGGGCGGTGCGGGGCCGGTGCAGCCCCGGGGTGTCGACGAGCACGACCTGGACCTCACCCTCGGTGAGGACCCCGCGCACCGCCTGGCGGGTGGTGTTGGGGGTGCGCGCGGTGATCGTCACCTTGGTGCCGACGAGCTGGTTCACGAGCGTCGACTTGCCCACGTTGGGCCGCCCGAGGACCGCGACGAAGCCGGCGCGGGTCACTCGGCCACGACCTCGACGCGCACCAGCTCGACCCGGCGCCCCTCGACCCGGGTGACGGTGAGCCGGTAGTGCTCGGTCGAAAAGACGTCCCCCTCGGCGGGCACCCCGCCGGCGAGGTCGAGCACCAGCCCGCCCACCGTGTCCCAGCCGTCCTTGGGCAGGTCGAGCGCGTACTCCTCGTTGGCGTCGTCGATGTTGAGCCGGCCCGACACCTCGACCCCGGCGCCCGGCTCGGGGGCGGGGGCGACGGGCTCGTCGACGTCGGACTCGTCGGCGATCTCCCCGACGAGCTCCTCGAGCACGTCCTCGAGGGTCACGAGCCCCGCGGTCCCGCCGTACTCGTCGACCACGACGTAGAGGTGGGTCTTCTCCCGGCGCATCTGAGTGAGGAGCGTCGCCACCCGCTTGGTCTCGGGGACGAAGCGGGCCTCGCCCATGCGCGCGGCGACCGGCTCCTCGCCGAGCCCCTCGGCGACGAGGGCCGCCAGGTGGCGCAGGTTGACCATCCCCACCACGTCGTCCACCCCCTCGCCGATCACCGGCAGGCGCGAGCGGCCCGAGTCGACGGCGAGGTCCAGCGCTTCGCGCACCGCGGCGACGTCGTCGACGTGGACGATGTCGGGTCGCGGGACCATGATCTCGCGCACCACCGTGTCGCCGAACTCGATCACCGAGTGGATGAACTCGCGCTCGGTCGACTCGATGGCCCGGTCCTCGTGGGCGACGTCGGCCATGGCGAGGACCTCGGACTCGGTGATGCGCGTGCGCGTCGCCCGGCCCGGGGCGATCAGGCGGTTGGCCGCGAGCGCCACCGCGTTGAGGGCCGTAGAGACGAAGCGCACCGGCCACCAGCGCAGAAGGCGCCCGACGACCGGCGCGGTGAGCAGGGCCGCCTCGTCGAGGTGCGCCAGGGCGAAGTTCTTCGGGATCGCCTCGAAGGCCACGAAGATCACCACGACCTCGACCACGGTGGCGACGAGCACCCCGGCCGCGCCGAAGAGGTGGCCCGCGAGCACGCCCACCAGCGTCGCCGAGACGAGCTGGCAGATGAGCACGAGCAGCAACAGGGGGTTCAAGAACTGCTCGGGCGCCTCGGTGAGCCCGGCGAGGGCCCGCGCCCCGCGGCGCCCCTCGTCGGCGAGGGCCCGCGCCCGCGAGCGGTTCATCCGCGTGAGGGAGGTCTCGGCCAGGGCGAAGAAGCCCGAGAGGGCGAGCAGGCAGACGACGGCGACCACCATCCAGGTGTCGCCGGCGCCCCAGACGGCCGCGATCACGGCCCGCTCGAGCGGTGGTGGCGCGCGAGCAGCTCGCGCTCGCGCGCCTCCATCCTCTCGGCCTCCTCGTCGAGCTCGTGGTCCCAGCCGAGCAGGTGCAGCACCCCGTGCACCACCAGCAGGGCCGTCTCGTCCTCGAGGCTCACTCCGTGCTCGGGGGCGTTGCGCGCCGCGACCGCGGGGCAGATCACGACGTCGCCCACCATGGTGGGGATCTCCTCGGTCGGCTCGTCGCCGGGCCCGGTCGTCCCCCCGTCGGGCGAGCGGCCGCCGGGCTCGGGCTCGACGTCGATCGGAAAGCTCAGCACGTCGGTCGGCCCCGCCTTGCCCATGAAGCGCTGGTTGAGGTCGGCGATGGTCGCCTCGTCGGTGAAGATGAGCGACACCTCGGCCGGGGGGCGCACGCCCTCCTCGGCCAGGGCCGCGCGCGCCAGCGCCACCCAGCGCTCGAGGTCGACCGGCTCGGCGTGCTGCTCGTCGGCGGCGTAGATGTCGATCGTCATGGCCGCTCGTAGGCGGCCACGATGTCGGCCACGATGCGGTGGCGCACGACGTCGCGGTTGGTGAGGTGGACGAAGGCGATCCCCTCGATGCCGGTGAGGATCCGCTCGACGTCGCCCATGCCGCTGCGCTTGCCGTTGAGGTCGACCTGGGTCACGTCGCCGTTGACGACGGCCTTGGAGTTGAAGCCGATGCGCGTGAGGAACATCTTCATCTGCTCGGGCGTGGTGTTCTGGGCCTCGTCGAGGATGATGAACGAGTCGTTGA
>JAKBNI010000128.1 GCA_021831125.1 Actinomycetes bacterium
TGGATCTCGGTGGGGAGCCTCCACGTGCCGGCCTCGCTGCTGGTGGACCCGCTCTCGATCACCATGGCGCTCTTCGTCACCGGGATCTCGGCGCTGATCCACCTGTACTCGATCGGCTACATGCACGCCGAGCGCGACTTCCGCAAGTTCTTCGTCTACCTGAACCTCTTCGTCTTCTCCATGCTGGTCCTGGTGCTCTCGGGGACGCTCGTGATGACCTTCGTCGGGTGGGAGGGCGTGGGCGCCTGCTCCTACTGGCTGGTCAGCTACTACTTCGACCGCGACAGCGCGGCCAGCGCGGGCAAGAAGGCCTTCCTCTACAACCGCGTGGGCGACGTCGGGCTGCTGCTCGCCATGTTCCTGCTCTTCAGCCGGCTCCACACGCTCAGCTACCTCAGCGTCTTCGCGCGCGCCGGTCAGCTCTCGCCCACGGTCGCCACCCTGGTCGTGCTGGCCCTGCTGCTGGCGGCGACCGGCAAGAGCGCGCAGATCCCGCTCTTCAACTGGCTGCCCGACGCGATGGAGGGCCCGACCCCGGTGTCGGCGCTCATCCACGCCGCGACCATGGTGACGGCCGGGGTCTACCTGCTGGTGCGGATGTCGCCGGTGCTGGCCCTCTCCTCGTCGGGCCGGCTCACCATCGCGATCATCGGCGGGCTCACCGCCTTCGTGGCGGCGACGATCGCCACCGCCCAGCGCGACATCAAGAAGGTGCTCGCCTTCTCGACCGTCTCCCAGATCGGCTACATGGTGCTCGCGGTGGGGGTGGGCGCCTACAGCGCGGCGATCTTCCTCATGGTCGCCCACGCCTTCTACAAGGCCCTGCTCTTCCTCGGCGCCGGGTCGGTGATCCACTCGCTCCACGGCGAGCAGGACCTCGGGCGCATGGGCGGGCTGGCCCGCTTCTTGCCGCTGACCTTCCCGACGTTCCTCGTGGCGTGGCTCGCGATCTCCGGCATCCCCCCGTTCGCCGGCTTCTTCGCCAAGGGCGACGTGCTCACGAACGCCTACCTCCACGACAAGGCGCTTTGGGCCCTCGGGGTGGTGACCGCGGTCCTCACCGCCTACTACATGAGCCGGCTGTTCGTGCTGTGCTTCCGCGGCGACGAGCGCTTCCGCGAGGTGACCCACGGCGCCGACCCCCACGAGTCGCCCTGGGTGATGACCCTGCCGCTCGTCGTGCTCGCCGCGCTCGCCGCGCTCGGTGGGGTCATCGACCTGCCCTGGGCCCACGGCCGCTCGCTGGCCACCTTCTTGCACCCGGTGCTCGGCTACGTCGCCCCGGTGGCCGGCGCGACGACGACGGCGCAGTGGACGCTCGCCGCGGTCGACGTCGCCGCGGCCGTGGTGGGACTCGCGGCGGCCTTCAGCGTCTGGAGCGCGCGCACGAGCGATCCGCGCTACGAGTGGCCGTTCCTCGCGCGCGTCTGGCACTGGGACGACGCCTACGACACGGTGATCGGCCGACCCCTCACCCGCGTGGCCGGGGTGGCCGAGGCCGTCGTCGAGCCCCGCGTGATCGACGGGGCGGTCGGCGCGGTGGCCGGGGCCGCCCGGCGCAGCGCCCTCGGGCTGCGCAAGGCCCAGTCGGGCTTCGTGCGCCACTACGCGCTCGCCACCGCCCTCGGGCTGTGCGTCATCGTCGTCTACCTGGTGGCGAGGGTCGGCTAGCCGTGCACTCCTCCTGGTACCTCGCCGCCCTGCTCGTCGTGCCCCTCCTCGGGGCGCTCGGGGCCCTCGCCGCCGGGCGCGCCCGCGACGGCGCCTACCGCGTCGCGGTGGGGACCTCGATCGTCGAGCTGGCCCTCACCTTGGTGGTGGCCTTCCTCTACGACCCGCACGTCCCGGGCGCCCATACGCTCGACTTCGCGACCCGTCACGTGCTGGCGGTGCCCTTCGGGCTGGCCTACGACGTCGGCCTCGACGGGATCAGCCTGCTGCTGGTGGTGCTGACGAGCCTGGTGCTCGTCCTCGCGCTGGCCGGCGCGCGCGAGCGCCGACGCGAGCCGGCCTTCGTGGCCTGGCTGCTCGTGCTCACGGCCTGCACGATGGGCAGCTTCCTCGCCCAGGACGGCCTCGAGTTCTTCGTCTTCTTCGAGCTGACCCTCGTGCCGAGCTACTTCATCGTGGCCGAGTGGGGTGGGGCCGAGCGGGCCCGCGCCGCCCTCAAGTTCTTCGTCTACACCTTCACGGGCTCAGCCGCCCTGTTGGTCGGTTTGATCTACCTCGCCGTCGCCCACCAGAACCAGGTCGGGGGCCCTCTTAGCTTCGCCTTCTCGGCGCTGGCGGCGACGACCCTGAGCCACGGGACGGCCGTCTGGCTGTTCGTCGCCTTCGCGGTCGCCTTCGCGGTGAAGAGCCCGATCTGGCCGCTGCACACCTGGTCGCCCCTCGCCTACGCCGAGGCCCCGACGGGGGGGTCGATCGAGCTCTCGGCGCTGCTCGCCAAGCTGGGCTCGTACGGTCTGTTGCGCCTCGCCGTCGGGCTGGTGCCGCTGGCGCTCGTCGACGTGCGCCCGGTGCTGTTGACCCTCGCGGTCGTGGGCGTGCTCTACGGGTCGTTCGTGGCGTGTGCCACCCCCGACCTCAAGCGGCTCGTCGCCTACTCCTCGCTCGCCCAGATGGGCTTCATCACCCTGGGGGTGATGAGCGGCTCGGCCATCGCCACCGAGGGGGCGATCCTCCTGATGTTCAACCACGGCGTGATCACCGCCGGGTTCTTCCTGCTCATCGGGTTCATCGAGCGGCGTCGCGCCAGCTACCGGATCGGCGACCTCGCCGGCCTGCAGGGGCCCGCCCCCGTCCTCGCGGCGCTCTTCACCGTGGTGATGATGGCCTCGATCGGACTCCCCGGGCTCTCGGGCTTCGTGAGCGAGTACCTCATCCTGATCGGCACGTTCGCCACCCACGCCTGGTGGGCGGCGTTCGCGACCCTGGGCGTCCTGGCCTCGGCCGCGTACCTGCTCTGGGCCTTCCAGCGCGTCTTCCACGGTCGCGCGCAGGGCCCCAACGAGCACCTCGAGGACGCGCGCCTCGCCGAGCGCTGGGTGATGGTCCCGGTCGTGGTGCTCGTCGTGGCGCTCGGGGTCTTCCCCCAGCCGGTGCTCAACCGGATCGCGCCCTCGGTGAACCAACTGGTGGCCCACGAGATCGCGGCGGTGCACAAGTGAGCCTGACGATCCCCTCCATCCACTACCTGGCCCTGCTGCCGGTGCTCACGACCTTCGGCGCCGCCGTGGTGCTGATGGTGATGAGCGCCCTCGCCCCGCGGCCCCTGCGCCCCGGCGCCTCGCTCGGCGTCGTGCTCGCCACCTGTGTCGCCGTCCTCGTCGAGGCGGCCGTCCAGTGGTCGTACGTGGCCGACC
>JAKBNI010000029.1 GCA_021831125.1 Actinomycetes bacterium
GGCCGCGGCCGCCAGCGCGAGGGGGGTCGCCCGACGGCGGAGGGCGCGGGCGCGCTCGGGCACGACGGTCATGGGTCGAGTCTCGCACGCACCGGTCGGCCCGGCGCGCCCGTCAGCGCCGCAGGGTCGGTGCCCCGAGCGCGACGGGGGCGGCCTCTTCGAGCGCGGTGCGCGCGTGGTAGCTCGAGCGCGTGAGCGGCGAGGACTGCACGTGCGCGAGGCCGAGAGCCCGGCCCCGCTCGGCCAGCTCCTCGAACTCCCGGGGCGTCCAGTAGCGCGCCACGGGCAGGTGGTCGGCGCTCGGTCGCAGGTACTGACCGATCGTCACGATGCTCACCCCGACCGCCGCCAGGTCGGCGAGCGCCTCGTCGACCTCCTCGGGCGTCTCGCCGAGGCCGACCATGAGCCCCGACTTGGTCGTGAGCCCGGCCCGCGCCGCGCGCGCGAGCACCGTGAGCGAGCGCAGGTACCCCGCGCTCGGGCGCACGGCGCGCTGGAGCCGGGCCACGGTCTCGAGGTTGTGGTTGAGCACGTCGGGGCGCGCCTCGAGCAGGACCTCGAGCGACCGCCGGTCGCCGCGCAGGTCGCTCGTGAGCACTTCCACCGTCGTGGTGGGCCGGGCCTCGCGGACGGCGCGCACCGTCGCGGCCATCGCGCCGGCCCCGCCGTCGGCCAGGTCGTCGCGCGCCACGCAGGTGATCACCGCGTGGCTGAGCCCCAGGCGGTCCACCGCCTCGGCGACGCGGGCCGGCTCGGTCGGGTCCAGGGGCAGGGGCTTGCTCGTGTCGACGAGGCAGAAGCCGCAGGCCCGAGTGCAGCGCTCGCCGTTGACCATGAAGGTCGCGGTGCCCTCGGCCCAGCACTCGAAGATGTTGGGGCAGCCCGCCTCCTCGCACACCGTGACCAGGCGCAGGTCCTCGGTGAGGGCGCGCAGCGAGCGGTACTCGCCGCCCATGTGGGCGGGGATGCGCAGCCACTCGGGCTTGCGGTCACGGATGTCCAGGCCGGCCTCGGGGTCGACGCCGGCCTGGCGTAGCCGGCGGATCAGGGGCCGCTCCGCACTCGTCGCGGCCACGGGGGCGGGACGGTCGACGCGCGCCACGCGCGCGCGCGCGCCGAGGCACCGGTCGAGCTCCTCGCCGAGGGCGTCCTCCACCCGGGCCGGCGGCGCGTCGAGCCCGAGCGAGGCGAGCGAGCCGACCGGCCTGTCGGGGATGCCGCAGGGCACGATGAGCGCGAAGCGCGCGAGGTCCACGTCGACGTTGAGGGCGATCCCGTGAAGGGTCCGGCGCCGTCCGCGCGCGTCGCGCTCGGTGCGCACCCCGACGGCCGCGATCTTGGTGGGGCGGCCTTCCAGGTCGGCCCAGACCCCGGGGTAGCCCTCGAGGCGACCCACCCGCCCGAGGCGCCCCCCCTCGTCGAGGCGCTCGACGGTGGCGACGACCGCGTCCTCGAGCGCCCTCACGTGGTCGCGGCCCGCGGCGGGGTCGTCGGCCACGGTGACGATCGCCCAGGCCACGACCTGGCCGGGTCCGTGGTACGTGACGTCGCCGCCCCGGTCGGCCTCGACGACGACGGCGTCGAGCTCGTCGCGGGGAACCAGGATGTGCTCGGGCCGCGCGCGCACCCCGAGCGTGTAGGTCGGGGGGTGCTCGAAGAGCAGGACGTAGTCGTCCTCGGCCTCCACGAGGGCCCGCTGGAGGTCGTTCGCCTCGAGGAAGGTCACCCGGCCCAGGTGGCGCCGGCGCAGCACTAGCGCTCGCTCTCGAGGTCGAGGCCCCCGAGGAGCTCGGCCACGCGCTCGAGGTAACGCGCGGCGGCGGACGACTCGCACACCCGGTGGTCGAAGCTGAGCCCGAGGACGAGCCGACGGCCGACGCCGAGGGTCCCCTCGACCACGACCGGGGCCTCGCGCACCGCGCCGATCGAGAGGGCCGCGACCTCGGGCTGGATGACGATGGGCTGGGTGAAGAGGGCCTGAGGGCTCGGCGCGCCGGCCACCGTGAAGGTGCCGCCCATGAGGTCGTCGGCGGTGAGCTCGCGCGAGGCCAGCCGCTCGTCGAGGTCGGCGACCCGGCGGGCCAGCGAGCGCAGGGTCAGACCGGCCGCCGCGTGGACGACCGGCACGAGCATCCCCTCACCGGCCAGGGGGCGCACGAGCCCGAGGTTCACACTGCGGTGCAGCACGAGCTGGTCGCCCTCTAAGGAGGCGTTGAGGAACTCGAATTCGCCGAGCGCCCTCACCGCGGCCAGCGCGACGACCGTCTCGTCGGAGACCTCGACGCCCTCGCGGGTCGTTCGCCCGAGCGCGTCGAGTCGCGCGAAGACGGACCCGTCGACCTCGAGGGCGACGAAGCCCTGCGGGCAGACCTGGGCCGAGTAGGCCAGGTGCTGGCCCATGCGCCGCTGCCCGTGGCTCAGGGCGACGGCCACCTCCTCGGTCGGACCGAGGGCGACGGCCCGCTCGGCGTCACGGCGCGTGATCGTCCCGCCGGGGCCGCTGCCCACGAGGCTCGAGGGGGCGACGCCGCCGTCGGCGAGGATCCGGCGCACCACCGGCGAGAGCACCACTCCGCCCACCGCCTCGTCGGGCCGCAGCATCGCGGGCGCGCGCCCGCTCGGGGACGGCCCGGCGGCCTCGGGGCCGGGCGCCTCGGGTGCGGGCGTGGCCGCGGGGGCCGGGGTCGCGGCGGTCTGGGTCTCGTCGATGACGGCCACCCGCGAGCCCGTCATCACCGTGTCGCCCTCGCCGGCCAGGATCTCGGTGAGCACGCCCGCGGCCGGGGAGGGCATCTCGGAGTCGACCTTGTCGGTCGACACCTCGAAGAGCGGCTCGTCGCGCGCGACGAGGTCGCCGACCCTCTTGAACCACTGGGTGATGGTCCCCTCGGTGACCGACTCCCCCAGCGAGGGCAGCGTGACCTCAACCAACGTGCAGCCCCCGCCCGGCCAGCGCGATCAGGGTCTCGCCGAAGGTCTCCGACAGCGAGGGGTGCGGCTGGATCAAGGCGGCGGCCTCCTCGGCCGTCGCCTCCCAGTTGACCGCGTAGTAGCCCGCCCCGAGCTGCTCGGTCACCCAGGGGCCGGCCATGTGGACCCCGAGGAGCTGGCCGGCCGAGCCGTCGGGCCGCTTCTCGGCGATGACCTTGACGACCCCGTCGGTCTCCCCGATGATCTGGGCGCGGCTGTTGCCGCCGAAGGGGTCCTTCTTCACCACGACCTCGATCCCGCGCTCCTTGGCCGCGGCCTCGGTCAGCCCGACGAAGGCGACCTCGGGGTTCGAGTAGATGGCCCAGGGCACCCGGTCGTAGTCGACCGGCACGGTGGCCTCGCCCAGGATGGTCTTGATCGCCACGATCGCCTCGGCGAAGCCCACGTGGGCGAGCTGGGGCGACCCGGCCACCACGTCACCCACGGCGTAGACCCCGGCGGCCGCGGTGCGCTGGAGCCCGTCGGCGACGACGAAGCCCCGCTCGTCGATCACCACGCCGGTCCCCTCGCCGAGCAGGTCCTCGGTGCGCGGGCGACGTCCCACCGAGACGACGATGAGGTCGGTCTCGACGGCCTCGCCGCCCTCGAGGGTGACGGCCGTCGAGGACTTCTTCGGGGCGTGGCCGGTCACGCTCACCCCGGTGCGCACGTCGATCCCGCGCTTCTTGAAGGCTCGCTGGACGACCCCGGCCACCTCGCCGTCACAGCCCGCGAGGATCGAGGGCAGGAACTCGAGGATCGTGACCGCCGTGCCCATGTCGGCGAGCATCGAGGCGAACTCGCAGCCGATGGCCCCGCCACCGACCACGACCGCGCGCGCCGGCAGCGAAGTGAGGTCCAAGAACTCGTCGGAGGTGTGCACGAACTTGCCGTCGGGCTCGAGCCCGGGCAGCGTGCGCGGGACCGAGCCGGCGGCGATGATCACGCTCGCGCCCACGAGCTCGGCGCCCGCGTCGGCCCCGTCGACCACGACGACCCGGTGATCGGACTCGAGGCGCGCCGTGCCGTTGAGCACGGTGACCGAGCGCCCCTTGAGCAGGCCCGAGAGCCCCTTGTGCAGCTTGTCGACGACCTCGTTCTTGCGGGCCTGGCTCACCGCGAAGTCGACCGTGAGGCCCTTGGTGGTGAAGCCGAAGGCCGGGGCGTGCTCGAGGGTGCGGCGCACGTGGGCCGTCTCGAGGAACTCCTTGGCCGGCACGCAGCCCCGGTGGAGGCAGGTGCCGCCGACCTTGTCGCGTTCCACGAGGGCGATCGACAGGCCCGCGGAGGCCCCGTAGAGGGCGGCGGCGTAGCCACCGGGCCCTCCGCCGATCACGACCACGTCGTACTGCTGGACCCCGTCAGCCACGGTCACACCTTTCCGTCGTCCCGACCAACCCCCCGGGGAATCCTAATGTTCCCCGGGCGAAGTCCCCGACGCGATCAGGCGCTCTGACCGTGCTGCGCGTCGGCCGCCGCGGTGGCGAGACGGTCAACGAACTCGTTCATGGGGTCCCCGGCGTGCCCGCGCACCCACGAGAAGCGCACCTCGCGGCCCGCGTCGAGCGCCAGGGGCAAGAGCGCCTCCCAGAGGTCCCGGTTGGCCACGGGCTGGTTCTGGCTGTTGCGCCAGCCGCGCCGGCGCCACCCGAGGTACCAGCGGTCGTGGAAGCAGCGCACGACGTAGTTCGAGTCGCTCACCACCTCGAGGGGACCCTCGGGGTTCGCGCGCAGCGCCTCGAGGACGGCCGTGAGCTCCATACGCTGGTTGGTGGTGTGGGCCTCGGCGCCACTCGCGTAGCGGGTCCGGCCCGCCGCCCACGCCCAGCCCCCGGGGCCGGGGTTGCCGCGGCAGGCCCCGTCGGTGTGCACGACCGTCATATGACCCGGGTGATCCAGGCGTCCGGGTCGTCGGTGAAGCGGGTCACCGCCACCGGGAGCTCGCCGCGCAGGACCTGGCCCAGGGTCACGTGCTCGAGCACCTCGCGCAGCGCGGCGCGCACCGCCACCCAGACGTCGCGCAGGTGCTGGGCCGAGCCCTCGTAGACGAGGGTCTCGGGCCTCATCCCGCGTACCCCGGCCATCGGGCCGCTCACCACGCGCAAGATGTCGGCGATCATGATCGTGTCGGGGTCCTTCGCGAGCCGGAAGCCGCCCTCGGGCCCGCGCTGACTGGTCACGAGGCCGCCGCGGCGCAGGTCCGAGAGGATCGCGCCGAGGAACTTCGCCGGCAGGTCCTGCTCGTGGGCGAGGTGCTCCGCGCTGACCGAGACGCCGCTCGCGGCGAGGCTGAGCAGCGCGCGGATCGCGTACTCGGCCTTCGCGGGGATCTGCACCGGCCCATTCTGCCCCACCGGGGCCGCGCGAGCCCCCTAACGTGGACCCGTGCCCAGCCTGGCGGGACGCCGCCTCTACCTCTGCGTGGGCCTGCGCGAGGACCTCTGCGACTTCGTGGCGGCCGTCGTCGAGGGCGGGGTCGACGTCGTCCAGCTGCGAGAGAAGGTGGCCCCGACGAGCGCCCAGCGCGGCCCCGCCGGCGAGCTGGCCCGGCTCTGCTCGGACCTGGGGGTGCCCTTCATCGTCAACGACTCCCCCGAGCTCGCCCTCGAGGTCGCCGCCGACGGCGTCCACGTCGGCCAGGACGACGTCTCGGTGGCCCGCTGCCGCGACCTCCTGGGCGACGCGGCGATCGTCGGGCTCTCGACCCACGCCGAGGCCGAGCTCGAGGCCGCCCTCGCGACCCCGGCGACCTACCTCAGCGCCGGGCCGATCGTGCCGACCCCCACCAAGGCCGGGCGCGCGGGCACCGGCGTGGGCTACGCGGTGCGCGCCCAGCGCCGCAGCGACCGGCCGGTCTTTGTCACCGGCGGGGTGAGCGCCGCGACGGTGGGCGCCCTCGTGGCCGAGGGGCTGCGCCACTTCGTCGTCGTGCGCGCCCTCACCGAGGCCGCCGACCCGAGCGCCGCGGCGCGCGCGCTGCGTCGGGCGCTCGACGAGGCCCTCTCAACGGTGCCGGTCGAGCCAGCCCAGTAGCGTCGCCACCATCCGCGGGTCGGCCCGGAGCTGGTGGCCCGCGCCCTGGATGAGTCGGAGCTCCGCTCGTCCCTCGGCCGCGGCGACGAGGTCGCGGGCGTCGCTCGCGGGAACCTCCACGTCGTCGGTGCCGTGGCCCACCAGGAGCCGGCGCGGCGCCACCGCGGCGATCGAGCCGAGGGGGTCGACCAGGAGCACGTCGGCCGCCAGGGCGTCGGGGGCGAGCAGGTCGGCGGGGTCCCCGACGACCCCGGCGACCTGGACCGAGTGGTGGAACTCGCTCGGCGAGCCGATCCAGCGCTCGAGGTGGGCCGGCGCGGCGAACGTCGCCACCCCGCGCACCCGGTCGTCGGCCGCCCCCACCGCGAGGGCGAGCGACCCGCCGAAGCCGAAGCCGGCGATCGAGACGCGGCCCTCCCCCTCGGCGACCCGCTCGACGATGGCCGCCAGGTCGTGACGCCACTGGCTGGCGCTGAAGGTCCCGGTGCTCGCCCCGACCCCCGAGAGGGTGCCGGTGGCGACGGTCCAGCCCGACTCGTTGGCGACGTGCTCGGCCAGCTCGGGCAGCAGGCCCGCGGCCTGGCGGCCCATGCCCATCAGACGGGGCAGGCCGTGGGCGAGGACCAGGACGTGGCCGACCACCGGGCGCGATCCCGAGGTGCACACGCGCAGTTCGAGCGTCGACGAGGCGCTCGCCAGCTGCTCGGTGACGAGCACCGCGCTAGATGCCCAGGCGCTGGGCGAGGAGCTCGCGGTGGTAGCTGGGGTCGCCGAGGAAGAGCTCGGAGCTCTTCGCGCGCTTGAAGTAGAGGTGGGCCGGGTGCTCCCAGGTGAAGCCGATGCCGCCGTGGATCTGGATGTTCTCCGCGGCGCAGTGGAAGTAGGCCTCCGAGCAGAACGACTGGGCGAGGCTCGCGGCGATGGGCAGCTCCTCGTTGCGCTCCTGGGCCGCCCACGCGGCGTAGTAGGCGGCCGACTTGGCCGACTCGACGTCGAGGAGCATGTCGGCGCACTTGTGCTTGATCGCTTGGAACGAGCCGATGGGCCGCCCGAACTGGACACGGGTCTTGGCGTACTCGACCGAACTGTCGAGGACCCGCTGGGCTCCGCCCACCTGCTCGGCGGCGAGCATCGCCGCGGCGACCTGGACGGTCGTGGCGAGCCCCTCGCCCGCCGCGCCCTCCGCGCCCACCAGCGTCGCGGGGACGTCCTCGAGGACGAGTCGGCTCTGCTTTCTCGTCTGGTCCATCGTCGCCAGCGCCTCACGTGAGAGGCCGGGGGCGTCACCCTCGAGCGCGAAGAGGGAGAGTCCCGACTCGGTCATCGCCGGCACGAGGATGAGACTCGCCGTCGAGCCGTCGGTGACGTAGTTGCGCACGCCGCTCACCCGCCAGCCGTCACCCTCGCGACGGGCGCTCGCCGCGCTGGCCAGGAGGTCCCACGAGCCCGAGTCGTCGGTGAGGGCCACGGTGGCGACGGTCTCGCCGCTCGCGATACCCGGCAGGTAGCGCGCGTGGTCCTCGGGCCCGCCCACGAAGGCGACGGCGTTGGCCGCGAGGGCCACGGTGGAGAAGTACGGCGCGCACAGCAGGGCCGCCCCCATCTCCTCGAAGACGACGTAGAGCTCCACCGGGCCGAAGCCCTGGCCGCCGTAGGCCTCGGGGATGCCGAGCCCCTGGAGGGCGAGCTCGCGGGCCATCTGCTCCCAGACCGCCGGGTCGTACCCCTCGGCCGTCGCCATCAGGCGGCGCACCTCGGTCTCGGGGGACTTCTCCTCGAGGAATCGGCGCACCATCTTGCGCAGCTCGTCCTGCTCCTCGCTAAAGCCGAAATTCATCGCCCGACCCCTCTCTTCGGCGCCCCAACGAGACTAGCCAAGTCCCACCGGGCCCGGTTCCGTGGCACACTGCGGCCATGGCTTCCACCGAGACCGTCTGGTCCGACTCCTCCTGCGAGCTCCACCGGCTCGTCGTCGGGCCGGTCGAGAACAACGTCTACGTCGTGCGCTGTCGGCGCAGCGGGCGCTCGGCCCTGATCGACGCCGCCAACGAGCCCGAGCGCCTCGTGCCGCTCGCCACCGAGCTCGGCGTCGAGCTCGTGCTCACGACCCACGGCCACTGGGACCACGTGGGGGCCGTCGAGGCGATGCGCGACGCCGGCGTGCCGGTGGGGGTCCACTCCGAGGACGCCCCCCACCTCTCGGGCTACGACCGCCTTCTCGACGACGGCGAGCTGGTCGCGGTGGGCGAGGTGCGTCTCCGGGTCATCCACACCCCGGGCCACACCCCGGGGAGCGTCTGTGTGGCCCTCGAGGGGCGCCCGGTGCTCCTCACCGGCGACACGCTCTTCCCGGGCGGACCCGGCAACACCAGCTTCGAGGGCGGCGACTTCGCCACGATCATCACCTCGATCGAGGACCGCCTCTTCCGCGGCTTCGACGCGACGACGACCTTCTGGCCCGGCCACGGCGCCCCGTCGACCCTCGGCGCGGAGTCGCCCCACCTCGACGAGTGGGTCGCGCGCGGCTGGTGAGCCCCGGGGTCGACCCCATTAGGCTCGTGACGTGTCCGACGCCCTGCTCGAGCTGACCGACCTCCACGTCGAGGCCGACGGGGCCCCTATCCTGCGCGGGGTCGACCTCGTGGTGCGCCCGGGCGAGGTGCACGCCCTCATGGGGCCCAACGGAGCCGGCAAGTCCACGCTCGCCAGCGTCGTCATGGGGCACCCGGGCTACCGCGTCACACGCGGGCGGATCGTCCTCGCCGGCCAGGACGTCACCGACTGGAGCCCCGACGAGCGGGCCCGGGCGGGGCTGTTCATGGCCTTCC
Organism: Actinomycetes bacterium; assembly: GCA_021831125.1. Taxonomy (GTDB): domain Bacteria; phylum Actinomycetota; class Acidimicrobiia; order Acidimicrobiales; family RAAP-2; genus RAAP-2. The sequence continues at coordinate 8,832 of JAKBNI010000029.1, forward strand.
AGTACCCCGAGGCGATCAGCGGGGTCTCGGTCGTGCAGTTCCTGCGCCAGGCCATCGCCGCGCGTCGCGGACTCGAGGAGCTCAGCGTGCTCGAGGTCCGCCTCGAGCTCGCCGAGTGGATGGAGCGCCTGGGCATCGACGACGCCTTCGCCGAGCGCCACCTCAACGACGGCTTCTCCGGTGGGGAGCGCAAGCGCAACGAGGTCCTCCAGATGGCGCTGCTCGAGCCCGTGGTGGCGCTGCTCGATGAGACCGACTCGGGCCTCGACATCGACGCCCTGCGGGTCGTCGCGCGTGGGGTCACGACGGTGCGCGAGCGCCACCCCGAGATGGGCGTGGTCCTCGTGACCCACTACGTGAAGCTGCTCGACGAGATCGCGCCCGACCGCGTCCACGTGCTCGTCGACGGGCGCATCGTCGAGAGCGGCGACGCCGACGTCGCCCGGACGATCGACCGGCGGGGCTACGACGCCTGGCGCACGGTGAGCGGGTGAGCAGCTTCAACCCGACGCGCGTGCGAGCCGACGTGCCGCTGCTGCACCGCCAGGTCCACGGTCGGCCGATCGCCTACCTCGACTCGGCGTCGAGCACCCTGCCGCCACGCGCGGTGATCGAGGCGATGGACCGCTACTACGAGCGCCACCACGCCAACGTCCACCGGGGCGTCTACCAGACCGCCGAGGAGGCGACCGCCGACTACGAGGGCGCCCGGGCCGCGGTCGCGCGCTACATCAACGCCCCCGGGGGCGCCGAGGAGGTGGTCTTCACCAAGAACACCACCGAGTCGTTCAACCTGCTCGCGCGCAGCTGGGGGGCGTCGCGGCTCTCGCCCGGCGACGTCGTGGTCGTCACCGAGATGGAGCACCACGCCAACGTCGTCCCCTGGTTCCAACTGCGCGACAGCCACGGGGTCGAGGTCCGCTTCATCCCCGTCGGCGACGACTACCGCCTCGACCTCTCCCACGTCGACCAGCTGCTCGAGGGGGCGAAGCTGCTGAGCGTGACCGGCATGTCCAACGTGTTGGGCACCCGTAACGACCTCGCGGCCCTCGCCCGGCTCGCCCACGACCACGGGGCGCTGTTCGCCGTGGACGGCGCGCAGTCGGTCGCCCACGGCTCGACCGACGTCGCGCGCGACGGGATCGACTTCCTCGCCTTCAGCGGCCACAAGATGCTCGGGCCGACCGGGATCGGGGTCTTCTTCGCCCGGCGCTCGCTGCTCGAGGCCATGCCCCCCTTCCTCGGGGGCGGCGGGATGATCGCCGACGTGCGCACCGACGGCTTCACCCCGGCGACCGGGGTCGCCCGCTTCGAGGCGGGCACCCCGCCCATCGCCGAGGCCGTCGGGCTCCACGCCGCCATCCGCTACCTCGAGGGGCTCGGCCCCGACGCCGTCGAGGCCCACGAGCGCGAGCTCACCCGCGACGCCCTCGAGCGCCTCGAGGGCGACTTCGACGGTCGGGTGCGCGTGGTCGGCCCGCGTGACGTCGTCGATCGCGGCGGCGTGCTCAGCCTCGACGTCGAGGGCGTCCATCCCCACGACGTGGCCCAGGTCCTCGACCAGCACGGGGTGTGCGTGCGCCCGGGCCACCACTGCGCCAAGCCCCTCATGCACCGCTTCGGGCTCGCCGCCACCGCCCGGGCCTCCTTCGGTCCCTACTCGCTCACCCGCGACACCGACGCCCTCATCGAGGGGCTCGGCCACGCCCTCTCCCTCTTCGCCTAGCCGTGGCCCCCCTCGACGACCTCTACCGCGAGATCATCCTCGACCACTACCGCACCCCGCGCAACCGCGGGGAGCTCCCCACCCCGCCGGCCCACCGCGTCGAGGGCTTCAACCCGCTGTGCGGGGACGAGGTGACCCTCTACCTCGAGCTGCGCGACGGACGGCTCGCCGACCTCAAGATGACCGGCCGGGGCTGCTCGATCTCCCAGGCCTCGGCCTCGCTCATGGGCGCGGCGGTCAAGGGCAAGTCCCTCGAGGAGGTGGAGGCCGCCCTCGAGCGGTTCCGCCGGCTCATGACGGTCACCGAGACCCGCCTCGACGACGGCGGCGAGCCCGAGCCGCTCGACGTGCGCTCCCTGGGCGAGCTGGCGGCCCTCGCCGGCGTGGTGAAGTTCCCGGTGCGCATCAAGTGCGCCATGCTCGCCTGGACGACGCTCGCCCAGGGGCTCGACGAGGCCGCGGCCGACGCCCCCTAGGGCGCGCAGGGCCGGGGGTTGTACGACGCGTAGGTCGACGTCGGGCTGGTCGTGGTCGTCGCGCTCGCCCGCTTGGCGTGGCCCGACGCCGACCCGGTCCGCGTCGCGGGGATGGACCCCGCGCTCGTGGTGGTCGTGGGCGCGATCGTCGGGGGCAGCGGCGTCTGGCCCGAGGAGTTGGGCGGCGGGTTGGTCGGCGTCTCGAGCCCCGAGCCGAAGACGTTGACGAAGAGCTGCTGGGTCTCGGGTTGCTGGACGTAGAGCACGTCGCCGAGCACCGGGTTGGTCGCCGAGTAGACGGGCAGGGTGTAGGTCGAGATGGCGTTGGCGTTCAGGCTGTGGAAGCGCACGGCCAATCCGACCAGCTCGTTCAGGCTGAAGTTCTGGTCGAGGGTGATCCCCTGGGGGATCTTGGAGAGGAAGTTGTTGATGGTGAGGGGGTTGTAGAGGGTCTTGCCCCGGTCGACCATCGCGCGCAGGAACGCGCTCTGGCGCTCGATGCGCCCGAAGTCGCTCGTCCCGTCGTAGAGCCAGCCGTCGGCGTAGAGGGTCGCGGGCGGGGTGTTGTTCCCCGGCCAGACGCCGTGTCCTTTGACGTTGTAGTAGTAGTGGCGGCTGCGCACCACCGCGAGCGCCTCGAAGCCCTTGATCAGCTGGCAGCCCGGGTGGCGGATGCGCAGCCCCGAGTAGGGGTCGGCCGCCGGGTAGGGGAAGTCCAGGTAGACCCCGCCCAGGGCGTCGGCCGCGTTGATCAGCCCGGCGAAGCTCACCACGACCGTGTCGTTGATGGGGATGCCGAAGTTCGCCGTGATCGTCTGGGCGAGCAGGGACGGCCCGTTGCCGAAGTTCACGTTGATCCGATTCGCCTGGCCGTAGAGGTTCTGGTTGGCGAGCAGGGTCACCATCGTGTCGCGCGGGATCGAGATCACGCCGATCGTGCCGGCCTGGGGGTCGACGTGGACGATCTTGACCACGTCGCTGCGCTGGCCCGCCACCAGTCCGGCGCTCGCGCCGGTCTGCTTGCCCACGAGGCCCGAGAGGCCCGCGCGCGAGTCCGACCCCACCACCAGGATGTTGAAGGGCTTGCCCGAGATGGGCTTGACCTCGCTCGTGACGTTGATCTTGTGGATCTGGGAGAAGCGCCAGTTGGCGTAGAGGTACCCCCCGCCGACGACGACCACGATCAGAGCGACGACGCTCGCCAGGCTGATGAGCGCGATGCGTCCCGCGCGGCGCCTCCGACGGCGCGGCCGGCGCGGCGCCGGCGCCGGGGTACGCCCCTCGACGGCGTCACCGAGCGCGCGCAGTCGGTCCTCGTTGGCGATCCCCTCGGGGCGCCGGGACGGCTCGCGGTCGCCCCCGTCACGTCCCCTGGGCATCGGTCGATTCTACCGCCGGCGCGTTCGCGACCGGGTCACGCCCGCGGCGCGCGGAAGCCGTCGTAGCCCTCGCGCTCGAGCCGCTCGGCGATCTCGGGTCCGCCGGTGGCCACGACCCGGCCGTCGCGCACGACGTGGATCGTCGTGGGCACGAGCTCCACCAGCAGGCGGCGGAAGTGGGTGATCGCGAGCACCCCGCACTCCCACTCGCTCACCGCCGACGAGAGACGGCGCGCGACCGCGGCCAGGGCGTCGACGTCGAGTCCCGAGTCGACCTCGTCGAGCAGGCAGAACCGCGGGCGCAGCACCCCCAGCTGGACCATCTCGGCCCGCTTGCGCTCCCCGCCCGAGAGGTCGACGTTGACGAAGCGCTCGAGCAGCTCGGGGCGCAGCCCCACCCGCGCCGCCTCCTCGCGCACGCGCGCGGCGGCCGTCGCGGGATTCGCGCCGGCGGCGACCAGCATGTCGAGCGGGCGCACACCCGGGACCTCGAGGGGCTGCTGGAGGGCGAGGAAGAGGCCGGCGCGGGCGCGCTCCGTGGCCGAGAGGCCGAGCAGCTCGTGGCCGTCGATCGACACCGACCCCTCGAGCACCCGGTACCCCGGGTGGCCGGTGAGCGCGTGGGCGAGGGTCGACTTGCCCGAGCCGTTGGGCCCCATGAGGGCGTGGACCTCGCCGGTGGACATCGTGAGGTCGAAGCCCTTGAGGACCTCGCGGTCCCCGACCGCGACGCGCAGCCCCTGGATCGAGAGGGTCGAGGTCACGGCACCTCCACCACCAGCTGCCCGTCGGCCTCGCGCACCTCGTAGTGGGCGACGGGCCGGGTCGCGGGCAGCGAGAGGGGCTCGCCGTCGACGAGGCTGAAGAGGGCGCCGTGGCGGGCGCACTCGATCTCGGCGGCCTCGACGTCGACGTAGCCCTCCGAGAGGGGGAAGTCCTCGTGGCTGCATCGGTCCTCGAGCACGTACAGCGACCCCTCGACGCGCACCACCACCAGGGTCCGACCGGGCGCGGGGACCCGGCGCGCGACGCCGACCTCGTAGTCGGCGAGCCGGCCGAGGGCGACCGTCGTCACGACCCGACCTCCGCGGCCCGGGCCACCTCACCGACCGCCGCGGCGACGTCGGCCTCGATCGGCGCGGCGAGGGTGGCGGGCAGGGCCTCGAGCATCTCGTAGAAGAAGCCCTGGATCATCAGGCGCTGGGCGTCGACGCGCCCGACGCCGCGCGACTCGAGGTACCAGCGCTGGAGGGCGTCGAGGGGGCCGACGCTCGAGGCGTGGGCGCACAGGACGTCGTTCTCGCGGATGTCGAGGTTGGGCACGGAGTCGGCGTGGGCGCTCGAGGAGAGCAGGAGGTTGTGGTTGGTCTGACGGGCGTCGGTGCGCGTGGCGCCCTTCTCGATCTCGATCAGCCCGGTGTAGACCGAGCGCGACCGCTCGGCGACCGCGCCCTTCGAGAGGAGCCGCGAGGTCGTGCGCGGCGCGAGGTGGAGCTGGCGGGTGCGAAAGTCGTGGACCTGGTCGCCGCGGCCAAGGTAGGTCGTGCGCAGCTCGTTGGCGCTCCCGGCGCCGCGCAGCTCGGCGTCGTTGCGCGCGCGGTCGTAGTGGGCCCCGAGACCGATGACCGCCTGGCGCAGCCGTGCGTCGCGCTCTAAGAAGCCGGTGGTGCGCGCGACCTGCCAGGCGGTCTCGTCGAGGCGCTGGTAGGTGACCAGGGTGAGCGACCCGTCGTCGTCGAGCGCGTACTCGCTCACCGGCACCACCAGGCCGTCCCGGCCGCCTTCGAGGTACTCGACCACCACCGCCTCGGCGCCGCGCCCGATCTCGACGCGCAGGCGCGGGAAGGACGCGCCGGTCCCGGCCAGGCCGAGGACGACCACGGGCCCGGGGAGGACGGCGCCGGGCGCCACGCGCACCACGGTCGTGGCCGGGGCGAGGGCCGCGTTGAGCAGCGAGAAGGCGTCACGGGCGTAGCGCTCGTAGAGGGCCTGGCCCGTGTGGGAGCGCCCGGACTCGTCCGCGACGACCTCGAGCCCGTCGGGGAGCTCGCCCACCGGGGCGAGGTAGCCGTCGACGACCGTGAGCACGACCCCCGCGCCGGCGCCCAGGCGACGGGCCGCGTCGGTGGGCGCCACCGTCGAAGGACCGGCCGGCACGGCGCGGTCCTCGAGGCCCAGCGCGCTGAGCGGGGTGTAGCGCCAGACCTCGTCGCTCGACGAGGGCAGGCCCACCTCCTCGAAGGCCCGCCACGCCTCGAGCCGCCCGGCGCCGGGGTGCGCGTCGATCACGGCGGCGGCGGAGTCGGCGAAGGTCGTCATAGGCGGCCCGAGGGCCTCGGGCAGTGTACCGGTCCCTCCCCCTCGCCCCGACCGGCGCGACGTGCGACGATGGGTCGGTGACCTTCAGCTCTGACGTGATCGACCTCGAGCGTGACGGCCGCGTCACGACGCTGTGGCTCGACCGACCCGACGCGCGCAACGCGCTGGGACGAGCGTTCTGGCGGGACCTCCCCCGGGCCGTCGCGGCCGCCATCGCCGAGCCGGGCGTGCGCTGCCTGGTGCTCGCCGCCCGGGGCCGCGACTTCACGGTGGGTCTGGACCTCAAGGAGGTCGGCGGCACGCTCAGCCCGTCGGGCGCGAGCGCGCACGAGAGCCTCTACGAGTCGATCCGCACGATGCAGGCCTCGGTCTCCTCGCTCGCCGAGGCGCCCGTGCCGGTCATCGCCGCCGTCCACGGGTACTGCCTGGGCGGGGGCGTCGACCTCGTCTGCGCCTGCGACGTGCGACTGGCGGCGGGCGACGCCACCTTCTCGGTGCGCGAGACGCGCGTGGCGATCGTCGCCGACCTCGGCACCCTCCAGCGCCTGCCGCGCATCGTGGGGCCGGGCCACGCGGCCGAGCTCGCCCTGACCGGGCGCGACATCGACGCCGAGCGGGCCGCGGCCATCGGTCTGGTCAACCACCGCGTCGAGGGCGGCGCCGACGAGGTCCTCGCCGCCGCGCGCGCCATGGCCGGGGAGATCGCCGCCCTCTCGCCCCGGGCCGTGCGCGGCACCAAGGCGGTGCTGCGCTTCAACGACGAGGGCGACGTGGACGAGGGCCTGGTCTACGTGGCGCGCTGGAACGCGGAGAACCTGTTCGGTCCGGACCTCAAAGAGGCGCTCAGCGCCTTCGCCGAGCGCCGGGCACCGGAGTTCGCCGACCCCGAGCCCTAGCGCCGCCAGAAGCGCCAGCCGCGACGTCGCCGCTCGGCCTCGTCGAGCTCGCGGCGGCGCTCCTCGACCATCCCCGGCGCGACGGCCCCGACGATCTCGTCGGCGGCCGCGAGCAGCGCTCGCCGGTCGTCGGGCGAGACGCCCCCCTCGGGCGCCGACTCGACGGGAGCGTCGACGAGCGTGCCGTGGACCCAGCCCACGTCGGCCAAGCGCCGTTCGTAGGTGACGCACGTCTCCGGGCAGGACCAGGGCTGATCCGGGGCGTTGCCCAAGACGCAGAACCGCGCCACCTCGCCCGAGGCGTAGGTGCGGCTCTGGAAGTGCTTGCACTCCTCGCGCATGCCCACCGCTGTCGTTCCTCCCGCGCCCGTCGCCGGCTCAGCCGATCGAGCCCTCCATCTGGAGCTCGATGAGACGCGACCACTCGACCGCGTACTCCATAGGCAGCGTACGGGTCACCGGCTCGATGAAGCCGTTGACGATCATCCCCATGGCCTGACTCTCGCTGAGACCCCGGCTCATGAGGTAGAAGAGCTGGTCGTCGCCGATCTTCGAGACGGTCGCCTCGTGGCCGATCGAGGCGTCCTGCTCGCCGACCTCCATGTAGGGGCGGGTCTCGGAGACGGAGCGCTCGTCGAGCAAGAGCGCGTCACAGCGCACGAAGCTCTTCGCGCCCGTCGCGCCCTCCTCCACGCGCACGAGGCCCCGGTAGGCCGCGGTGCCGCCGTCTTTGGAGATCGACTTGGACACGATGGTCGAGGTCGTCTCGGGCGCGCAGTGGATCATCTTCGCGCCGGCGTCCTGGATCTGGCCGGCGCCGGCGTAGGCGACCGAGAGCACCTCGCCGGAGGCCTTGGGGCCCATCAGGTAGACGCTGGGGTACTTCATGGTCAAGCGCGAGCCGATGTTGCCGTCGATCCACTCGACGTGGGCCTCGGCCTCGGCCCGGGCCCGCTTGGTCACGAGGTTGTAGACGTTGGTCGACCAGTTCTGGATGGTCGTGTAGGTGATACGCGACCCCGGCAGGGCGACCAGCTCGACAACGGCCGAGTGCAACGAGTCGGTCGAGTAGACGGGCGCCGAGCAGCCCTCGACGTAGTGGACCTGGGAGCCCTCGTCGGCGATGATGAGGGTCCGCTCGAACTGGCCCATGTTCTCGGTGTTGATGCGGAAGTAGGCCTGCAGGGGCTGGTCGACCTTGACCCCGGGTGGGACGTAGATGAACGAACCGCCGCTCCACACGGCCGAGTTGAGCGCCGCGAACTTGTTGTCGTTGGGCGGGATCACCGTGCCGAAGTACTTGCGCACGAGCTCGGGGTACTCGCGCACCGCGGTGTCCATGTCGCAGAAGAGGACGCCCTGGGCCTCGAGCTCGACCCGGTTGCGGTGGAAGACGACCTCGGACTCGTACTGGGCCGTGACCCCGGCCAGGTAGCGCCGCTCGGCCTCGGGGATGCCGAGCTTCTCGTAGGTCGACTTGATCGCGTCGGGCAGCTCCTCCCAGGTGTCGACCTGTCGCTCGGTGGGCTTGATGTAGTAGTAGATGTCGTTGAAGTCGAGGTCGGGCATGCGGTCGGCGAACCACGGCAGCATCGGCTTGCGCTCGAAGCGGCGCAGCGCGTCGAGGCGGAACTTCAGCATCCAGGGCTCCTCGCCCTTCATCGCCGACATCTCGCGCACGATCTCCTCGTTCAGCCCCTTCTTGGGCTTGAACGTGGGCAGGACGTCGTCCGACCAGCCCAGCTGGTAGCGGCTGAAGTCCAGGTTGTCGATCGCCATCGTGCCCCCTCGTCGGGTTATCCCTACGTCAATAGTAGTAACGGACCCGCCCGGCGCGACCGCCGCGACTGGCAGAGTGTGGGGATGCCCGACGCCCCCCGCGCCCCAAGACGCCCCACGGTCATCGCCCGCCACGGCGAGGAGCGGGTCGACCCGTACTACTGGCTGATGGAGCGCGACAGCGAGGAGGTGCTCGCCCACCTGCGCGCCGAGAACGCCTACCACGCCGCCGAGATGGCGCCCCTGGCCGCCCTCGAGGGGCGTCTGTTCGAGGAGATCAAGAGTCGCATCGAAGAGACCGACATCTCGGTGCCGGTGCGCAAGGGCCCGTGGTGGTACTTCGAGCGCACGCGCGAGGGCCTCAACTACCCCATCAACGTGCGCGCGCCCGTCGTGGGCGACGGCCTCACCCCGCCCGTCGTCGACCCCGCGACCACCCTGCCCGGCGAGCAGGTCGTCCTCGACGAGAACGTCGAGGCCGGCGAGAGCGACTTCCTCTCGGTGGGCGTGCTCGCCGTCAGCCCCGACGCGACCTGGGTCGCCGTCGGCACCGACTTCGAGGGCAGCGAGCGCCACAGCGTGACCGTGCGGCCCCTGGCCGGCCAGGCCCCCCTCGCCGACCGGCTCGAGGACGTCTACTACGGCTTCGCCTGGGCCGGCGACAGTCGCCACGTCTTCTACACGCGCGTCGACGAGGCGATGAGGCCATGGCAGCTGTGGCGCCACGAGCTGGGCACGGCCCAGTCCGAGGACGTGCTGGTCCTCCAGGAGGACGACGCCCAGTTCACGGTCTCGGTCGGACGCAGCCGCGACGACCGGGTGATCGTGGTGGCGCTGGGCTCGTCCATGACGAGCGAGGTCCGCGTCGTCGCGGCCGACCGGCCGACCGATGGCCTCGAGGTGCTCGAGCCCCGACGCCACGGGATCGAGTACGGCGTCGAGCACCTCGTCGACCGGGTGGGGCGGGCGTGGTGGCTGAAGGTGACCAACGAGGGGGCGACCGACTTCCGGCTGCTGGCGCGCCCCGTCGAGGGCGGCGAGTGGCGCGAGCTCGTGGCCGAGCGGCCCGGCCAGCGGATCGACTCGGTCGACGCCTTCGCGGGCTTCCTCGCCCTGAGCGAGCGCGACGACGGCTGCGCCGCGGTGCGGGTCGTGCCCCTGCTCGAAGGCGACGACCCCTTCGGCGACGACCTCCTCGCGCGCAGCTGGCTCGTCGAGGGCGACGTCTTCCCGCGCACGGTCGGCCTCTCGGCCAACCCCAACAGCGACACGCCGCTGGTGCGCGTGGTGCTGACCTCGATGGTCACCCCCTACCTCGTCGCCGACGTCGACGTCGCGACCCGGCACCTCAGCGTGCTCAAGCAGCAGCGGGTGCTCGGCGACTTCGACCCCGCCCGCTACGTCACCGGCCGCCTCTGGGTCAACGCGAGCGACGGCGTCGCGGTCCCGGTCTCGGTGGTCGCCCGGCGCGACCGGGTGGCGCTCGGCGACGACGGCACCCTGGCCCCCGTCGGCCCCTCACCGCTCCTGCTCTACGGCTACGGCAGCTACGAGATCTCGATCGAGCCGGGCTTCTCATCGCTGCGGCTCAGCCTGCTCGACCGCGGGGTCGTCTTCGCCGTCGCCCACGTGCGCGGCGGGGGCGAGATGGGCCGCTCCTGGTACGAGATGGGCCGGCTCGCCCAGAAGCCGACGACCTTCAGCGACTTCGTGGCCGTCGCCCGCGACCTCGTCGCGCGCGGGTTCACCACCCCCGCGACCCTGGCCATCCGCGGGGGCTCGGCCGGGGGGCTCCTCATGGGCGCGGCCGTGAACGCGGCGCCCGAGCTCTTTCGGGCCGTCGTCGCCGAGGTGCCCTTCGTGGACGTGCTCACCACCATGCTCGACGCCTCGCTGCCGCTCACCGTCGGCGAGTGGGAGGAGTGGGGCAACCCCGACGCCAGCGCCACGGCCTACCGGACGATGAGGGGCTACTCCCCCTACGACAACGTGCGCGAGCGCGACGCCGAGGGGCGGCCCGTGCGCTACCCCGACCTCTACGCGACGGGGGGCCTCAACGACTCGCGCGTGGGCTTCTGGGAGCCGGCCAAGTGGGTGCTGCGCCTGCGCGACGCCAACCCCGAGAACCACGCCGTGCTCAAGACCGAGATGGGGGCGGGCCACGGCGGGCCGTCGGGCCGCTACGACGCCTGGCGCGACGAGGCCCAGGTCCTCGCGTGGGTCCTCTCGAGGATCGCCCCGGCGGCGCTAGAGGAGTAAGGCGGCGCGCGCGAGCGCGAGGCCCTGGGGCGAGCCGCTCGCCCCGTGGTGCAGGTAGTACGCCACGACCGCCGCGACGAGGGCCGCGACGACGACGAGCGCGAGCAGCGCCGTAGCCCAGCGCACGATCCCCGAGCGACGCGAGGAGTGGGCGAGGAACCAGGCCTCGTCGTGGCGCCGCGCGGTCGGCACCACCTCCTCAGGGGCGAGCGCGTCGCCGAAGACGTAGCTGCGCTCGGGGTCGAGGCGCGGGCGGGCCGTGGGCGCGCGCGGGTGGGGCGACTCGCCGGGCTCGAGCAGCCGGAAGCCCCGAGAGGTCTCGTACGGCGAGGGCGGCGGCGCGACCAGGCGGCCCTCGACCGGGCCGGCGGGCGCGG
>JAKBNI010000129.1 GCA_021831125.1 Actinomycetes bacterium
AACGTGCTCGTCTCGGGCTGGGTGCTCGACCCCGAGCGCAAGAAGATGTCCAAGTCCAAGGGCAACGCGGTGACCCCGCTGCCGCTGCTCGAGCGCCACGGCGCCGACGCGGTGCGCTACTGGGCGGCCCTCGGGCGGCCCGGCACCGACACCGCCGTCGACGAGGGCCAGATGAAGGTCGGCCGACGCCTCGCGATCAAGGTCCTCAACGCCAGCAAGTTCGTCCTCGGCCGGCTCGAGCCCGGCGTCGAGTACGCGGCCTCCGACGTCACCGCGGCCCTCGACCGGGACCTCGCGGCCCAGCTCGACGAGCTCATCGTCGAGGCGACCGGCCTCTTCGAGCGCTACGACTACGCCCGGGTCCTCGAGCGCACCGAGGCGTTCTTCTGGGGGTTCTGCGACGACTACCTCGAGCTCGTGAAGCTGCGCGCCTACGGCGAGGGCACCGACGACGAGGTCCGCTCGGCCCGCGCGACGCTCGCCCTCGCCCTCTCGAGCCTCCAGCGCCTCTTCGCCCCCTTCCTCCCCTACGTCACCGAGGAGGTCTGGCGGTGGTGGCACGAGGGCTCGATCCACCGGGCCCCCTGGCCCGCGCCCCTCGCCGTCGCCCCGACCGAGCCGACCTACGACGCGGTGCGCGAGGTCCTCGAGGCGGTGCGCCGCGAGAAGAGCACCGCGCGGGTCTCCCAGCGCGCGAGGGTGGCGGCCCTGGCGCTCAGCGCCCCCGCCGAGGTGCTCGAGGCGCTGCGCCGCGCCGAGGCCGATCTCCAGGCCGCCGGCTCGATCGAGGCGATCGAGTACGCCGAGGGGCCCGAGCTGTCGGTCGCGGTGGCGCTCGCCCCCGCCGACTAGATCCGCGCGCCGGTCAAGGCGTCGCGCACGGCGACGCCCTCGCCGGTCACCTCGTAGAACGCGTACTGGCCCCAGGCCCGCGAGAGGGCGACGGCGTCGTCGCGCGAGAGCCCGGCGATCGCGAAGCCCTCCTCGCTCGGCCAGTCGCCGGTGGGGTCGCTCGCGCGCGTCGCTCGCGCGCGGAGCCCGAGCACCGCGAGGGCGGCCGCCATCTCGGCGCGCCGACGGGCGTTCGCCGCGGGCGGGGTCGCCACCGAGAGGGGGTTGTCGGGGGTCACGACGACGTAGGGGCCGAGAGCGCCCGCCGCCTCGAGGGCGCCGACGTAGCGGCCCTCGAGGTCGACCTCGAGACGGGTGGGGGGCGCCTGGTAGCTGGCCGCGAGCTCGGGCGGGGTCGGGGCGCGCACGGCCGCGGCGGCCGTCGCCACCGCGAGGGCCGCCCGGGTCGTCGCCGAGGTGCGCGGGCTCGCCGTGACGTCGAAGGCGTGCTGGGTGAAGGGCAGCTCCACGTGGTAGCAGGGGGCGAAGGCGGTGGCGCGGAAGCGCGCGACGAAGGCCCTTGCCACCCGGTAGTCGACGAGGGTGTCGTTGGTGCCCTGGACGACGAGGAAGGTCGGCGCGTCGCGGGTGATCCGCTCGAGGGGCGAGAGGGAGCGGTAGAGCGCCTCGTGACCCTCGTAGGGCAGCTGGACGACGCGGCGCTCGAGGAGGTGGACGAGGCCCTCGCCCAGGCCGTTCCAGTGGTCCTCGTCCCCGGTCATCTCGAGGACCCCGTAGTAGGAGAGGACGGCGCGCACCGAGAGGTCGACCTCGTCGCCGAGCCCCTCGGGCCGCCAGGCCGGGTCGCCGCCCGCGAGGCCCACGAGGGCGGCGAGGTGCCCCCCGGCCGAGCCGCCCGAGACGACGACCCGCTCGGGGTCGCCGCCGTAGGTCGCGATCTCGCGCTTCACCCAGGCGAGCGCGGCGACCGCGTCGACCATCGGCGCGGGCCAGGGGTCGCGCGGGGCGAGGCGGTAGTTGGGGGTGACGGCCACCCAGCCCCGGGCCACGAACTCGTGGAGCATCGGCCGTCCCTGCTCGCGCTTGTCGCCGAAGGTCCAGGCCCCCCCGTGGAGGTAGAGGACGACGGGCGCGCCGGGGCCCGCGTCGGGCCGTCGCCACACGTCGAGGCGGTTGCGGGGGTGCTCGCCGTAGACGAGGTCGCGGTGGATCTCCATCCCCCGGGGGTGGGCCGAGAACTGCAGGGCCGTGCGCCACCAGGTGCCGAAGGCCTCCTCGCCGGGGTCCGCGAGGGCGAGGGCGCGGTCCGGCGCGCCCTCGATCGCCCGACGTACCACCGAGCGGGCCCGGAACGAGATGGCGAGCAGCGCCAGGTTCTCCGCCCCGACGAGCACCGCGAGGGCGATCACGACCTCACCGAGGCCGTCGGTGCGCGGCCAGCCCCACCAGTGCAGCAGGGCCACCAGGGCGGCCTCGACCACGAGGGCCTGGCCGGCGAGCTCGCCGGCGGCCCAGCCGACCGGGAAGGCGAGGGCCGCGAAGACCCCCCGGCGCCCGGGCCGCAGCGCCGTCGCCGCCGAGAGCGCGAGGAAGGCGCTCAGGGCGAGGACGAGGTAGGCCATCCCCCCATTCTTAGGGCCGGCGGGCCCCGCCGGCCCGGGGGCGCGGTGGGTAGGGTCGGGGCGTGGAGTCGACGGCGCTCTCGGGGCTGCGCGGGACGGTCGGCCTCTGGACGGCCACCCTGGACGCGGTCTCCCCGGTGCGGGCCATCCAGCTGGCCCAGGAGATCGAGGACCTGGGCTACCCCTCCCTCTGGTTCCCCGAGGCCTGGGGCCGCGAGGCCTTCACTCAGGCGGCCCTGCTGCTCTCGGCGACGACCCGGATGAGCGTCGCCACCGGGATCGCCAGCGTCTGGGCCCGCGACGCGGTGGCGTCGCGCAACGCCGCGCGCACGCTGGCGGCGGCCTCGCGCGACCGCTTCGTGCTCGGCCTCGGGGTGAGCCACCAGCCCCTCGTCGAGCGCCTCCGGGGCCACGCCTACGCCACGCCGCTCGCCCACCTGCGCGACTACCTCGAGGCGATGGACGCGGTCCCCATGCACGCCGCCGAGGCCGAGACCCCCGTGCCGGTCGTGCTGGCCGCCCTCGGGCCGCGCATGCTCGCGCTCGCGGCCGAACGGACGGCGGGCGCCTTCACCTACCTCGTGACCCCCGCGCACACGGCCCTCGCCCGGGCGGCCCTCGGGGAGGCCTTCCTCGTCGTGGAGCAGGCGGTCGTCCTCGGGGGCGACCGCGCCACCTACCTCGAGCGGGCCCACGCCCACCTGGACTTCTACACCGGGCTCGCCAACTACCGGAGCAACTGGGCCCGGCTGGGCTTCACCGCCGAGGACTGGGTGCGCGGGGGCTCCGAGCGGCTCTGCGAGGCGCTCGTCGCCCACGTCGACGAGGCGG
>JAKBNI010000130.1 GCA_021831125.1 Actinomycetes bacterium
CGGCCCTCTCGGACGTCGTGAGCACGCTCGGGCTGATGGCCGCGATGTTCTACCTGCTCACCGCGGTCACCGCCATCTGGTGCTACCGGCGCTCGATCACCTCGAGCGCCTCGAACTTCGTGCTGGGCGGCGTGCTACCGGCCCTGGGTGCCGCCTTCATGGCCTTCGTGATCATCTACGAGCTCGCGACCAACGCCCTCAACGGGGTGCAGATGACCTTCGGCTTCGGCTTCGCAGCCCTCGGGCTCGTCCTCTCGGTTGTCTCGTCGCGCACGGGCAAGGCCGACTACTACTCGGACCCGACCGTGAGCCACGGCGACGAGGTGGAGCTGGGCCTGGCCTAGGACGCGACCCTCAGGGGCGACCCGCCGAGGCGAAGCGCCGAAGGGCCACCCCCGACCAGACGAGCTCGACGACCCCGAAGGGCCACGCCCCCGAGAGGAAGCCGTAGATCGACGAGAGCACACACCCAAGCGCGAAGGCGAGGACGAAGCGGGGCCCGCGCCGCTCGAGGGCGTACATCACCATCATGAAGGTCACGGCGCACACCCCGTAGATGGTGTCGGCGCTCACGCGTCACCGTGGCGCAGTATCTCGACGCACTCGCGCGTCGCGTAGTAGACGAGCACGAAGCCGGCCGCGGGGTCGGCCCACCACCATCCGAGGGCGGCGTTGAGGACGAGCCCGACGAGGACCGAGGTCGCGAGGATCCCGTCGACGAGGGTCACGCGCCCTTCGGTGAGAAGGACCGGGTTTGCCAGAGCCCGGCCGGTCCGGTCCTTGCCGGCCGCGAGGAGGAACATCGCGAGGGCGGTGACGGCCGTCCAGGCGATCCCGAGGGGACTGTGGCCGGCGTGGTGGCCCGTCGCGAGGACGACGACGCCCTGGACGAGGAGGTAGAGGGCGAGGAGGGCGAAGGCGACGGCGATGAGTCGCAGCGCCCGGTGACGGCGGCGCTCGTCGGCGCCGGTGAGCTCCCAGACGACGACCGTCGAGGCGCCGATCTCGATCAGGCTGTCGAGGCCGAACCCCGCAATCGCCACCGACCGGGCCGAGAGCGCCGCGACGGCGAGCACGACGACCCCGACCACGTTCCAGGCGAGCGTCGTGTACTCGAGGGCGAGGCCCCGGCGGGTGAGCCTCTGGCGGGTCGTCGGCGAGAGGCTCGCGTCGAGGGGTCCGCTCACGACCGGGAGGCTAGCGGGGCCCGGTGGGCCCGCCTTGACCCTCCAGTGGCTGGAGGCCCGATAATCGAGTCGTGTACATCGGAGAGCTCGCCCGCGCCTCGGGGCTATCGGTGCGCACGCTGCGCTTCTACGCCGACGAGGGACTCCTCCCCGAGGCGTCGCGCACGCCCGCGGGCTACCGGGAGTTCGCTCCCGAGGCCCTCGCGCGCGCCCGGCTCATCCGCACCCTGCGCGAGCTCGGAGTCGGACTCGACGACGTACGCCGAGTCCTCGCGGGCGACCTCACGGTCGCCGAGCTCGCCGAGCGCCACGCTCGGGCCCTCGACGCCGAGATTCGCCTGCTGCGCCTCCAGCGCACCTTCCTCACCGTCCTCACCCGCGTCACCGAAGACAAGGAGACCCCCCTCATGACCAACTACTCCGCCCTCTCGGGCGAGGCGCGCCGTCGCGTCGTCGAGGACTACCTCAGTGCGGTCTTCGGCGACGGGGCGAGCCCGGTCGCCGAGCGCCTGCGCCTCGGTGCCCCCGAGCTGCCCGAGGATCCGACCCCCGAGCGGGTCGAGGCCTGGGTCGAGGTCGCGGACCTCCTCAGCGACCCCGACTTCGTGGAGGCGAGTCGGAGGATGTTCGAGCGCGCGACGGCCGAGGGCCCGACCCCGGACCCCTCACGCCTCGCCGAGGGACGGGCCGTCGAGGAGCTCGCCGGGCCGGCCCAGCGCGCCGGGCTCGACCCCGCGGCGCCCGAGGTGGCCGCGATCGTCGCGCGGATCGAGGAGGCGGGCTCCGTCTCGAGCACGGACCGCCTCGCCGCGGCCGAGCGGATCGAGGCCTTCAGCGATGCGCGCGTCGGCCGCTACTGGACGCTCGTCGGGATCGTGAACGGCTGGGCGCCGAGCCACCCGCCCGAGGAGGTCACCGCCGCCTGGGCGTGGTACGCGCGGGCATTGCGGGCGAACGCCGACTGACGTCGACGGACCGTTCGCGACCTTCTCCCGAGGTTGGGACCGTCCTCGCCCCAAGGGGAGTCGAGCGGCTCACGGGCGTCCGGCGCGTCTTTGTGGCCTCGGCGGGCGACGTTGGGTCGGATGGGGGGGCGAGCCATCCCCACGGTCAACTATCTGGGGTCGGGTAGATCAAGCTCCAGACGGTAGGTCCCAGTGCTGCCGTGCCCGGCGGCCGCATCACCCGAACCGGCGACCCCCAACCACTCGTCGGTGCCCGACCCCTCGACGACCAGGAACGCGGTGCGGGCTTCGGCGCCGTCGAACTCCCCGGTCGCCCACAGCACCATCGACCCTCGCCGGCCGGCGACGAGACCGACGACGCGGTGGAGCCCGGCGAACGCGGCCGTCCCGTCGGGGCGGTACGTCATCACCATGTCGGCGAGGGTCGACGCCTCGATCTCACCACTGAAGCTCTGGGCGAAGCGCGCCGTGGTGACCGAGAGCGCGCCCTCGAGCTCCACGGAGGGCACCTCGCTCCACGAGGTCACGTCGAACGTGCCTTCGAACGTCCCTTTCATCAGCCCCCCTCGACGTGACGCACCCTATCCCCGAGGTGCCTCATGGGTCCCCAGATGCCGGGGGAGAATCGTGTCGTGGGGAAGTTGGTCGTCCCGGGTGTGCGGAGCCTAAGCGGCGTGGCGTCCCCGAGAGCCCACGCGTCGATAGGCCCACCAGGCGATGGCGAGGACGATGAGCGCCCCCACGACGATGCTGATGGGGGTGAAGGCCGACGAGACGCTCTTCCAGTTGGCCGCGACGGCGTCGCCGGCGAGCGCCAGGGCGAAGGTCCAGGGCAGGCTGCCGAGGAGGGTGAGGAGGCTGAACGTGCCGAGGGGCATCTCGGCGATCCCGGCCGGCAGGCTGATGAAGGTGCGCACGACCGGCAGGATGCGCGAGATGAGGACGGCCGGGGTGCCGTAGCGCTGGAAGAAGCGCTCGGCGCGGTCGAGGTCGTGGGGACGGAGCAGGACGTACTTCCCGTAGCGCTCGATGAGGGGACGGCCGCC
>JAKBNI010000030.1 GCA_021831125.1 Actinomycetes bacterium
GGTGCGGTGACTTGCCGAGGGCCTCCATGATGATGGCCTCGAGGTCCTGGGGCACGTCGGGGTTGAACTCGGTCGGGCTCGGCACCACCGAGTGGACGTGCTGGCTCGAGACGTCGACCGGGGTGTCGCCCACGAAGGGGGGTCGGCCCACGACCATCTCGAACAGGACGACGCCGAGGGAGTAGACGTCGCTGCGCCCGTCGACGGCGACGCCCTCGGCCTGCTCGGGCGAGAAGTAGGTGGCCGTACCCATGACCGAGCCCGCGGCCGCGAGGTGGTCCTCGCTGGCGACGGCCTGGGCGATGCCGAAGTCGGTCACCTTCACCTGGCCCTCGCGGGTGATGAGGATGTTGCCGGGCTTGACGTCGCGGTGCACCACGCCGGCCCGGTGGGCGAAGCTCAGGGCCGAGGCGACCTGGGCCCCGATCTGGGCGGCCCGCGACGGCGAGACCGACCCGGTGTGGCGCAGCACCTCGGCGAGCGAGGTCCCGTCGACGAGCTCCATGACGATGAAGTAGGTCCCCTCGTCCTCACCCCAGTCGAAGACCGGCACGATGTTGGGGTGGCTCAGGTTGGCGGCCGCCTGGGCCTCGCGGCGGAACCGCTCGACGAAGGCCGGGTCCCCGCTCAGCTCGGGGTAGAGGATCTTGAGGGCCACGGCCCGGTTCAACAGGGTGTCGTGGGCGCGGTACACCATCGCCATCCCGCCCCGCGCGATCAGGTGGGTGACCTGATAGCGGTTCGAGTAGAGCCGGGTGTCGTCAACGGTTTCCATGGGTCTCCAAAGCCTACGCCGTCACCCTGTTCACCGGACCGGTCACCCCGGGCACGCCTTCGAGGCGGCGGGCTGGCCGGACTGGACGGCGAGCCCCCCCTCGATCAGGCACGCGATGATGGGCCCGGCCACGCTGGCGCCGGTGGCCGAGGTGACCTGGTTGGGCACCACGACCGCCGCCGCCACGACCGGGTCGCTCGCCGGGGCGAAGGCGATCAGCCAGTCGTCGGTGTTCTGGGCCGCCGAGCCGGTCTGGGAGGTGCCGGTCTTCGCGCCGACGTCGTCGGCCGCGGGGAAGATCCCGGCGGCCGTGCCGTACTTGGCGACGTCGACCATCAACGGCACGATCTGGGCGGCCTGGGCGGCCGAGAGGGGCGTCTTCCAGACGCGGTCCTTGAAGCGGCTCACCACCGCCCCGTTGGGTCCGGTGATCTCCTTCAAGAGGTGGGGCACCATCTCCACCCCGCCGTTCGCGACGGTCGCGGCCACCATCGCGTTCATGAGGGCCGACGTGCGCACGTTCTGCTGGCCGATCGCCGAATAGGCCGCCTGGGGCAGGTCGTTGACGAAGGAGGCGGCCGAGGGGAAGTTGCTCGCCACCACGCCGGGCAGGTCGAGGGGCGGGGCCTGGTTGAAACCGTAGGCGTCGGCGGCGGCGGCCAGCGCGCTGCCGCCGAGGTCGAGGCCGATGAGGGCGTAGCCGGTGTCGCACGAGGGCGGGAGCATCTCGGCGATCGTGCCGCCGCAGAGCTCGTAGGCGTAGTTCGAGAGGGTCTTGTTGGAGTCGGGCAAGTGGATGAACGTCTTCTTCGGGTAGACCTTGTTGAGCAACTGGGGCTTGGAGAGCAGCACCGCCGAGGTCGTGACGACCTTGAAGGTCGAGCCCGGGGGGAAGGTCTGCTGGGTCGCGAGCTCGCCGAGCGGCGGGAAGCCGTAGGCGTTGTTGGTCGTGTCCTTCTTCCAGGCCGCCGCCGCCACGGCGTAGCTCGACGACGTGAACGGCACCGGGTTGTAGGTGGGGTTCGAGTACATCGCGAGCACGGCCCCGGTCTTGGGGTCGATCACCACGCCACCCCCGTCGCGCCCGGCCAGGGCGTGCTGGATCACCCGCTCCAGGCCCACGTTGAGCGTGAGCACGACGTTGTCGGCCGCCTGGGTCGGGGCGAGCACCTGGGCCAGGCTCTGGGCCGGCTGGGCGTGGGGGGTCAGCTGGCGGTTGTACTGGGCCTCGAGCGCCCAGGTGCCGTAGTAGGGCGAGACGAAGCCCACGAGTCCCGACATCAGGCTGCCCAACGGGTAGATCCGCTTGTAGCCGCCACTGGCCGCCGGGACCGACTGGGCGAGGATCGTGCCGTCGGCGGCGACGATCTCGCCCCGGGCCTGGTTGGCGGTCACGGTGTTGTTGCGCGGGTTGAGCGGCGAGGCGTCGAGGGCCTTGGCGCGGAAGAACTGGAGGTTGAGGCTCTGGCCGACGACCACGGCGAAGAGCAGGAGGATGGCCCCGGCCAGCAGGCTGAGTCGCCGTCCCACGGCTAGCCCCGACCCGTGGTGGTCGTGGTCGAGGTGGACCCCGACGACGCCGTGGTGGTGGTCGTGGTCGAGGTGACCCCGAGGCGCCACTGGTGGTACAGGTTCTTCGCGTAGGACTTCGCGGCGTCGAGGGTGGGCTCGGGGATCGTCGCGCGCACGGCGCGCTGGTCGAGCGGGCGCAGCTCACCCATGGAGTAGGGCGTCGCCTCGAGCAGGATCGGCCGGTACCACAGCACGCCCGAGGGCTGGCCCTGGTAGATGACGACGGCGCCCTGGTAGTCGGCCAGGTAGTACGAGGAGTACGCGTACCAGTGGGTGAGGGCGACCACCCCCGCCGCGACCGCGAAGAAGGCGATGACCCCGAGCACCACGCGCCCGGTGAAGCGGCGCGGTCGCGACGGGCTGCGTGGACGCCCGATCGTCTCGGCCGAGGGCGGCGCGCTCGTCACCGTGCGGTGGATGGGGGCCGCCGCGGGGACGACGTCGTCGAACTCGAGCAGCACCACCGAGATGTTGTCGTGGCCGCCGGAGGCCCGAGCCGCGGCCACGAGGCCCTCGACGGCGTCCTCGAGGTCGGTCGGGTCGCCGGCCAGGCGCGCCAGCTCGTCGGGCACGAGCTCGTTGGACAGACCGTCACTGCACAGGAGGATCCGGTCGCCGGCCAGCGCGTCGATCGACAGGACGTCGACGGCGACCTCCTCCTCGACGCCGACCCCCCGGGTCAGCTGGTGGCGACGGGGGTGGACGGCCGCCTCCTCGGGGGTCAGCCGACCGAGGCGAACCCACTCCTCGGCGACGCTGTGGTCCTGGGTGAGCTGGCGCAGCGCGCCGTCACGCAGCTGGTAGGCGCGCGAGTCGCCCACGTGCACGAGCGTCGGCGACGAGGCGCCCGCGTAGTCGTAGGTGATCGCCACCGCGAGCAGCGTCGTGCCCATACCGAAACGCTCGGGGTTCTCCTTGGCGTCACGGACGATCGCGGCGTTCGCCCGCTCGACCGCCGCGACCAGTCCCTCGACCGACTCGTCCGCGTAGTAGCCCTCGCGCACCGTCGCGACGGCGATCTGGGCGGCGACCTCGCCGGCGGCGTGACCGCCCATCCCGTCGGCCACCACCGCCAGGGCCCCGTCGACGTAGACGGCGTCCTGGTTGCTCTGGCGCACCAGTCCGATGTCGGTCGCCGCGGCGCACCGCCACCGGGTCAACGAACGACCTCGAGCAGCACCCCGCCGACCTGGACGATGTCGCCCTTGGCGAGGTGGACCCGGCCCCGGACCGGCTCTTGGTTCACGTAGGTGCCGTTGGTCGAGCCCAGGTCCTCGATGGACAGGTCGCCCTCGTCGTTGGTGACCCGCGCGTGGCGCGAGGAGATGTAGGTGTCGAGCACACTGAGGTCGCAGTCGGGGCCGCGCCCGATGAGCAGGACCCCCTCGACGTCGACCCGCTCGCCGCTGCGCTCCTCGGGCTCGAGGATCTCCAGGGCGAGCCCCCCGCGCCACCGGCGACGCCGCCCGCCCTGGTCCTCGGTGGGACGGGCCTGGACCTGGGCCACGCGCAGCACGCGCAGGAGGAACAAGACGGCCACCACCATGACCAGGACCTGCAGGGGACGGACGATCGCGGCGTAGTTCGTCGTCGCGAGGAGGTTCGTCAAGCCAGCTCGATCCGGAAGCGGACGGTCCCCACCACCACCTCGTCACGGGGCGACAACGACACCGCGGAGATGCGGTGGCCGTTGACGTAGGTCCCGTTGGTGGACTGGAGGTCGCGGATCGCGACCCCCTCGGCGGTCCGCCAGACCTCGGCGTGCTGGCGGCTGACGTTGGCGTCGTTGACCACGACCTCGACGTCGGGGGAGCGCCCGATGACCAGGGGCAGGTCCCCGATCACGAAGGATCGGCCGTCGCTCGCGACCAGGCGGGGCTGGCTGGCGCCGGCCTCGAACTCGCAGCGCACCTCGAGCTCGCCCAGCTTGAGGTCGTCGTCGACGTAGACCTCGACGCGCACCGGGCCGACGAAGGCGTACCCCTCGGACAGAGCGTGCTGGCGCACGGTCTCTTCGAGCTCGGCCACGAGCGCCTTCTGGAAGCCCTCGAAGCGCTCGGCGTCGTCGGGGCCGAGCCAGACCGTGACGACGTTGGCCGAGATCTCCCCCTGGGTCGAGAGTCGACGGGTCAGGTCCACCTCACGCACGATGCGCGCGGCGATCTCAATCGGTTGTAGGGCGTTCTTGAAGGGACGCGAGAACGTCTTCTCGAAGGCCCGCTCGAGGCGGTTCTCGACCTTGCGCAGGGGCATAGTCCCCTTGACTTTACCGGCCCGGAGGCCGCAAACTCGGGCCAGGCAAGGACCGTTCGGAACTGCACTATTGTCTCTGGGTCCACGGGCGAGTGGCGAAATTGGCAGACGCGCAGGCTTCAGGTGCCTGTGTCCGAAAGGATGTGCGGGTTCAAGTCCCGCCTCGCCCACCATCAGGCGGGATTTTGACGGGCTTCACGAGGTAACTCGCCCCGAGACTCCGGTCCTTGACGGTGAGCGCACGTATCTCTCGGGTCCCTTCACGGTGCACGACGCCCTCGGGCTTGACGGTGAGGGCGTGGGCGCCGAGCCCACGCCACCGGGCGTCGCCGCCCCCGACCTGCCGAGCCCCGCCCGGCACGCCTCGGGCCTGACGAGGCAGACTCGGTGGCGTAGTGGGCGGCGAGTGCGCCGCCGACGCCCGTCGAGACGTTCCCGCCCATGGAACGGACCCACTCAATCAGTACCAAGCGCGAGCTCGACGCCCGCCTACGTCGCATCGGACGTCTCGTCCATCACGGACCCGGACGCGAGCACACTCCGCAGAGCCCCCTGGCACCTCCGCCTCCCACAAGACGCGCCCATCGACAGCCACGCTCGAGGTCGCCCCGACGACTCGCAGCGCCGACGCCGACGGGCGCATCAAGCTCAGTCGCAGCCGCCCGCTCTCGCAGCTGCTGGGCCGGCGCACCGAGTGCCCCAGCTCTCTCTGACGGGCCCTGGCTCCTGCGCAGCCGGCCCGAGGAGCTGGTCGACACCGTCACGCCGCCCCTTGCAACCGGCCACCTTCAGCTGCGACGCGAGGGGGTGGAGCGTGTAGGCCTCGTCCCCGTCCACCCGGCCCGAGTGGGCACTTCACCAGAGTGCGATCCCCTCGTGCCAGGGGCGCGCACCCTGCTCCCGGCCAGTCCACTGGTCGCCTTCACCGGCCGGCCGCCACGCGTCAGCCGGGCCCGGAGTCGTCACGTCTCCTTCGAGCGTCGTCTTCCCCACCAGCGACCAGCGCGGCCCCGCAGGACCCTCGGCTGGGTGGCACCACGGGAGAGATTGAGCGAGGCGTCGCACCGACCCCTAGGAGCCGCCGTCGATCGTTCGCAGGGGCCGCGTGATCGCCGCGTCCTCCTCGGGCGGCCTCAGAAAGACTGAACCCCGCCCCTCGGGCGCGATCCCGACGACTGGTCGTCGGTCGTCCCCGGCGCGCCGGGAGCGTCGTGTGGCCCGAGTGGTCGCCCCTTGTCAGCGCACCACGGTGACGCTGGGCGTCAGGGTCAACGCCCTCCTCACGGCCCGCAGTGTGAGGATGGCGTGCGCCTGTGTGCCGTTCGGGTCGATCACGCGAAGCACGAAGTGGCCGGGGTGCGCCCTCACCGTGATGACCAACCTGAGCGTCAGCGTCTCACCGTGGTTCCTCACGACGCGTACCTGAAGGCCCGGCGCGCCGACCATCACCCGGGCCCCGGGCGCAAGCCCCTGGACGCGTAACGTCGTGACGTCGACGCTCGGGCTGAGCCGTGACGTGTGAGCGGCCGTGATGTCGAGTCCGAGCGTCACCGGACGAGGTGACGACGTGGCCTGCGCGTACCGACCGTCCGCGGCCTTGGTGGCCGTGACGAGACACGTCCCCGCGCGGACGGCGGTGAGGGTGTTGTGGTCGGCACCCCCGATGGCGCAGCCCGTTGCAGTTCCGTCCTTCACCGCGAAGGTGACCGCGCCCGTGCCACTGCCACCGCTCGAGGTGAGCGTCAACCGGCCGCCGACGGTCCCGGCAGCGGACGTGACCGTTAGGGGCGCCTGCCGGCCCAGGGCGAAGGTGACGAGAGTGGGGGTCGAAGAGATGGCCACGAACTGACCGTCCGCGGCCTTGGTGGCCGTGACGAGACACGTCCCCGCGCTGGTGGCGCTGAGGGTGTAGGGGGCCGTCGCGCTCACCGTGCAGCCGGTCGCCGTCCCGTCGGTCGCGCTGTAGGTGACCGCCCCCGAACCCGTTCCACCGCTGACCTCCAGGTCCAAGGGACTCGTTACCGTGCCGGCGGTTGACGTCACGACGAGTGTTGCCTGGTGCACAGGGGGGGGCGCGAGCATCGTGACCGCCGTCGGGGTCGAGGACACGGGGTAGTAGTCCACGTTCCCCGCTTCGGTGGCCGTGACGAGACACGTCCCCGCGCTGGTGGCGCTGAGGGTGTAGGGGGCCGTCGCGCTCACCGTGCAGCCGGTCGCCGTCCCGTCGGTCGCACTGTACGTGACGGCCCCCGTCCCCAAGCCACCCGACACGGTGAGGGGGAGTGGCTTGGTCATTGGGCCCAAGGTCGAGGTGAGCGTGAGCGCCGGTTGGGTGGCCCGCCTCACCGAGAGGGCGACCGGACCCGTGTTGGACAAGCCGTAGTTGACGTTGGAGGGGGTGAAGAGTGCCTCCAGGCTGGCCGCGCCGGCGCTCCCCGGGGTCCACGGGCACGTGGCCGTGAAGGGACTACTCGAAGACGTAGCGACGCTCGCGCAGCCGGGGATGTCGCTGCCACCGACCTGGAACTCCACGGCGCCGGCCGTGTTGGACGTGGCGGTGAGGACGCTCGAGGACCCGTAGACGGCTCCGGAGTAGCCACTGAGCGTCACGGTCGCCGTCCCGGGACCGACGTTCACCGTGACCGGACCCGTGTTGGACAAGCCGTAGTTGGTGTTGTAGGAGGTGAAGAGTGCCTCCAGGCTGGCCGAGCCGGTGCTCCCCGGGGTCCACGGGCACGTGGCC
Organism: Actinomycetes bacterium; assembly: GCA_021831125.1. GTDB lineage: Bacteria > Actinomycetota > Acidimicrobiia > Acidimicrobiales > RAAP-2 > RAAP-2. Next base: position 7,344 of record JAKBNI010000030.1, read on the forward strand.
GTGAAGGGACTACTCGAGGACGTAGCGACGCTCGCACAGCCGGGGATGTCGGTGCCACCAACCTGGAACTCCACGGCGCCGACCGTGTTGGACGTGGCGGTGAGGACGCTCGAGGACCCGTAGAGGGCTCCGGAGTAGCCACTGAGCGTCACGCTCGACGTCCCGAGAGCGACGTTCACCTTGATCTCATTCTCAGAGGGTGTGTACGAGAGGCTGTAGGTCGGGGAGAGGTACGCAAAGATCGTGTAAGTCGCCCCGCCCGCGGATGGCGTCCACGAGCAGGTCGCGGTGAAAGGACCCGCGGTCGGCGTCGTCGTCGTCGCGACGGAACTGCACCCCGGCAGGTCGCCGCCCGTGTTGTACTTGAACTCGACCGACCCCGGCGTATTGGTGGTGGCCGTCACGGTTACCGGAGTGTTGTAGGTGGCACCAGGGGAACTCTGGAGGGAGATCGTCGACGCCGGAAGGAGGGTGACGGTGGCCGTATTCGAGTAAGTGGTGGACTGTTGGTCATTGACCGTCAAGGTCGCGACTTCGAAGGTCCACGTCTCCCCGGGGGTGAGGCCGGTGATCAGACATGAAGAGGTAGAAGCGCCGGAGCACTCTCCGTTCGGCTGCCACGTACCCGACGTCCCCGAGTAGTCGTAGATCAGGTAGCCCTGAATTGTGTCGGGGGCGCCGTTGAAGGTCCCCGGGTTGGTGGGCACCGTCCAACTGAGGTTCGCGAGCCCGGCGTGGGAGTTGTCCGGCGTCGCGGTGAGGTTGGTCGGAGATCCCGGGGGAGTGTTCCCGGTAGCGCCGGCCGGGCTGGACAGCGCGAGGCTGGAAGCGGTGGACAGCATGACGGCGCACACCGCGATACCGGTGATGGTGCGCCACGCGCGCCGAGCATGAGAGACCTGACCCCTGGACACGCGATTCCCCTTTGGACGGCAGACGGCGCGGCCATGTGTCGCTCCCCCGCGCGACGTTAACAACTAATGAACGGTTCCGCCAGCACGTGGTCGATGAAAGGATCGAGTGTTCGGTGACCCTCGGACTCGGGGTTGCGACCCGGACGAGGACCGCGGAGTCGCCGGGCGCCCCTCGTCGGCCCCGCCTCTTGGCGAACCGGGGCCCGGCGAGGGGCGCCACCTCCGATCTGGCTGCCCGAAAGAACTCCGCCGCCCCTGGGCCCGACGTGTCGGCGGCGCCGACTCAGGTGTTCAGGGTCTGCACGGCAGGAGATTCGAGGACGGAAAGAGCCCTCTCCTCTTCTAAGACGTTCGACCCGAACGTGCGTGCGGGGATCACGTGATTCTCGACTCCGATTCTTGACCCGCGAACCGCTGATCCCTAATAGACGCCGCCCGCCGTCTCGCTGCTCGGCGGTGGAGTGATCGTCAGGTCGCCGAGCTCCACGGAGTCAGCGTCTGATTCTCGACGATGCGGATGGATCAATCGGGGCCGCGGTCGCGAGCCGAGCGTGCCCGCACGAGGCGCCAACGCACCTGGTCCACCACGAGCATCACCGCCCGTTCTTGCCGGGGCTGCTCGCCGGCTCGACCATCGAGCTGACACTTCCCCGCGCCACCGTGCACCCATGCGTCGATCGCGCACCGCCCACACAACAGACCTCGTTTCTGGTCAGACCGGACAGAGGCCCCTCTCGGGGGCGGCGAGTGACGCCGGGGCCCGACCCGCCGAGTCCTAGGAGGACCGTGTCCGCGCACCGCGTCGTCCCCATCAGCGCTCGGACCTGGTCCGAGGGACAGATGCACGCCCTCTACGGCGAGAGCTTCCCTGCGTTCATCGTCGCCGACGAGGCGGTCCACCCCCACGTCCCTCGCGTGCGCGACGTCTTCGGCTCGCTCGACCTCACCGTGGTCGACCGCGACGACCAGCCCGTGGCGACCGGCTGGGGCGTCCCCTTGGCCTGGGCCGGCGACCCCGGAGACCTCCCCGACACCTCCGCCGAGGTCCTGGAGCGGGCGCTCGAGTTGTACGACACCGGAGGCCCCGCCGACAACCTGGCGATCGGCGGGGCCGTCGTCCACCCGGCCCACAAGGGGACGGCCCTGGCCGAGAGCCTCCTGCGCTCGCTCGCCGACGCGGCCACCGCGCACGGACTCGACCGGGTCGTCGCGCCGGTGAGGCCTACGCGCAAGGACCACTATCCCCTCATGCCCATGGAGTTCTACGCCGCCTGGACGCGCGACGACGGACTCCCGTGGGACCCGTGACTGCGCCTGCACGTACGGATGGGCGCCGAGATCCAGCGGGTCGCGCCGCGAGCGCAGACGATGACCGGGACCGTCGAGCAGTGGCGCGGGTGGACGGCGATGGAGTTCCCCACGTCGGGGGACTACGTGATCCCGCGCGGGATGGCGCCCTTGCGCATCAATCGTGACCGTGACCTCGGCACGTACGTCGAGGCGAACGTCTGGGTCCGCCACCGCTAGGGTGCCGGCCGCCGCTCCTACCGGCTCGCCGCACCAGCCAGGGTCGAGGCGAAGACCTGCCACGCCAGCAGTGACTTCGCGACGAAGCTCAGCGCGATGTAGGCGCGCTCGCCAACCAGGTAGTCGGCGAAGCGCCCCACCTGCCGGTACTGGAGGTACTGCACGAGTGCGAAGCAGTTGAACATGACGAAGATCGAGACGTAGATGCCGTAGACGAAGCCCGGTGCGTGTTGGGCGGCGCCGGGACTGAACAGGTACAGGCCGATGGCCACCCACGGCACGGCGCCGGCGAGACATCCCAGCCAGAAGAGCCTCAGCGACCCTCCCGGGCTCTCGTAGTACTCCTGCGCCCAGCCGAAACCGATCATCGAGGCGTTCACTCCCGCCAGGCTGATGAGTGCCGCGACGTCCGCTATTCCGGTGAGCTGCGCGACGGCCACGATCATGACCGAGGCCGAGAGGGAGTACTCGACCCAACGATACGGGTTGCGCTGGCGCGTCAGGTTCTCGAGGTAGCGCGACTGAGCCGGACCCGCCACGATGAAGTGTGCCGCCGCGGATAGAGCGAAGAAGAGGCCGATCAGCACGGCCATCGGCACGTGGCCGTAGACCACGCTCTTGTATCGGTTGGATCCGGGAGGGCCCGCCATGTAGCGCGCCCCGACGGGCAGCGAGAATCCGTTGGCCAGTGCGATCACGGCCACGGCGGAGCCGAGGTGCAGCACCCCCGCGGTGAGGTTGAGCCGGCGGAGTCCGGCACGGGCGACGACGACCACAGCACCTCCTCACTCGGTGCGACCCACCCCATCGTGGTCCATGGCGCCACCGTCGCGCCACCGCGCGAAGCACGAGGTCGCCGCGGGGTCGAAGGTCCCGGCGCGACGCCTCGCCGGAATGGCTCCTCGCGGAGGGACGGTCACCGAGCCGGGCCAGGGGAGGGAACCGGTCCGCCCCCTTCGAGGGCCGTCGCCGTCTCGCCCGGGCCCCGCTGGGACGCCGGCCCCGCCCTCGTGACGGGGTCGGCGAGGGGCCGTCTACTCCGCCACGAAGCCCCGCCAGCCGCGCATGTAGTCGACGAACCGGTCCGAGAGGCCCTCGGCGTGCAGGGTCTCGACGCTCACCGGCAGGGCGCGCATCGCGGCGTCGGGGTCGGCCGCGAGCAATTGGGGGAAGTCGTGGTTGGTGATCGCGGCGCGCCCCAGCACGACGAGGTCGAGGCCCGCCTCGAGGGCGGCGCGTAGCTCCGCGCCCGTGTAGAGCTTGCCGGCCGCGGCGAGTCGCGTGGTCCCACGGTCGAGCTCGGTGAAGAGCTCGAGCAGGCGGCGCCCCGCGAAGTCCGCGTCGATCGCCTCTTTGAAGACGTCCCAGAGGGAGAGGTCGACCAGGTCGACCTCCCCGGTCGCCACCAGGCGCCGGTAGAGCTCGACGACCTCGGCCGTCGAGACCCCGAAGCGCTCCGGCGAGAGGCGCACCGCGACGAGGAACTCCTCCCCGCAGCGCTCGCGCACCGCCTCGACGACCTCGAGGAAGATCCGCGCGCGGTTCTCGACGGAGCCCCCGAAGCGGTCGTCGCGGCGGTTGCGCTCGGCGTCGAGGAACTGACAGAGCAGGTAGCCGTGGGCGCCGTGGATCTCGACGCCGTCGAAGCCGGCCCGCTGGCAGCGCCGCGCCGCATCGGCGAAGGCCTCGACCACGCCCTCGACCTCGCCGGTGGTGAGGGCCCGGGCGCCGGTCTCGGCGTCGTCGAAGGGGGCGACCGGGGAGTGGCCGACGAGCTCGACCGGGGAGCGCAGCCCCGCGTGGTGGAGCTGGACGAGGGCCCGCGAGCCCCGCTCGTGGATGGCCGCGGCGAGACGCGTGAGGCCCGCCAGGTGGTCGTCGGAGAAGCAGCCGAGCTGTCCGGGGAAGCCCTGGCCGCGCTCGGCCACGTGCGACGCGCACGTGGTGGTGATCCCGAAGCCGCCCTCGGCGCGCATCACCAGCCAGCGGAACTCCTCCTCGCTCAGGGTCCCGTCGGCGTGGCTCTGCTGGTTGGTGAGCGGCGAGAGCATCACGCGGTTCGAGGACGAGGGGCCGTGGGCGAACGAGACGGGCTCGAAGAGGTCGGGCATCGCTTCTCCTTGGGGGGTCGAGGGTCAGTCCTACCAGGACGGCGCCACCGTAGAGGCGGGCCACGCGTCGCGGCGAGGCACAATGTCCCCTTCATCGCTCGTCGACCGGAGGCGACCCAATGGAGGGCTGGACGACCGGCGCGTGCGCCACCGGGGATGGCGACCTCTACGTCCGACGCGTCGGCACCGGTCGGCCGGTCGTCTTCTTGCACGGGCTCGCCGGCGACGGGGCGACGTGGAGTCCGGTCGCTCTGACCCTCGCTGACGTGGCCGAGGTCGTCGCGCCCGACGCGAGGGGCCACGGCCTGACCACGGCCCCCGCGCGCGGCCGGGGCTACGACGAGCACGCCCGCGACGTCGAGACCCTCATCGCGGAGCTCTCTCTCGACTCCCCGGTGCTCGTCGGGCACTCGATGGGGGGCGTCACCGCGGCCCTCGTCGCCGCGCGGGCGCGGGTCGCCCTCTCCGGGGTGGTCCTCGTCGACCCGACCTTCCTCTCGCCGGACCGCCAGCGCGCGCTCGGAGCGAGCGACGTCGCCGCCCGGCACGCGGCGACGCGACGGCTCTCCGACGACGAGGGGGTCGCCGACCTGAGGGCCCGCCACCCCTCGAGGGCCCCGGAGGTGGTCGATCTGGTGTGGCGCGCACGTCGAGCCACCCGGCCCGACGCCTTCGACGTCCTCGCGCCGCCCGCGCCCGACTACCGCGAGCTCGCCCGCGCCCTGGGCGTGCCGGCGCTGCTCGTCGTCGGCGACCACGAGCCGGTCGTCTCGGGCGACGTCGCCGGCGAGCTGCGCCGGCTACGCCCCGAGCTGCGCGTCGAGACGGTCGCCGGCGCGGGCCACGGGCTGCCCTTCGACCGGCCGGGCACCCTCGCGCACCTCGTGAGGGACTTCCTCGGCTCGCTCGAGCGGCCCTGACCCCGAGCCCCTCAGTCCGAGGAGACCATCCAGCGCACGCCGAAGCGGTCGAGGCAGGTCGACCAGTACTGGCCCCAGCCCATCACCTGGGGCGCCTGGTACTCGCTCGAGCCCTCGCTGAGCGCCCCGTAGAGCCGGTCGACCTCCTCGCGGCTGTCGACCTCGAGGGCGATCGTGGTGTTGTTCCCGACGCGGCACTCGTGGCCCATCGAGGAGAGCATGTCGGTCGCCATGAGCAGGTGGCCGGCCGTGATCTCCACCTCGGCGTGCATCACGAGCGACCTCTCCGACTCGGCGACCTCGATCCCGGGCATGTCGGAGAAGCGCACGATCGGCCCGACGAAGTCCGTCCCGAAGAGGTCCCTGTAGAACGTGAAGGCCTCCTCCGCCGTGCCCGGGAAGTTCAGGTAGGTGCTGACCCGGCTCATCGGTCCCTCCTCGACGGTGCGAGCATCCTGCCCGCTCGAGTCGGCCGGCGCAAGTGGGCCGAGCCCGCCCGAGGGGATGTCCGCCACGAGCGGGTCGCGACCAAGGTCCCCCCTCTCGACGCGGGATCCCTGACTAGGTTCGCGCGTGGAGGTAGACCATGGGCCCTCGCCTCACCGGTCGTCGACCGATTCGCCACGCGGCGGCGGCGGTCACGACCCTCGCCCTGCTCGGGGGCCTCGTGGCCGTCCCGGCCCCGGGCTCGGCCTCGACCCCGCCCCCCGCGTGCCTGCCCGAGCACGTGAGCGCGGTGGCGACGCTCTCGAGCCGACCGGGCGGCACCACCGCCCGGATCGCGACCACCTCGCGCGAGGTCCCCTCGTGTCGATGGGCCGTGCCGACGGGCTACCAGTTCCAGAGCGCCACCGGGGCGCCCATCGGCCCGGTGGTCTACCCGTCGCCCCGCCCCGCGGTCACCCACTGGGTCGCCCTCCCCTACGGCTTCTCGGTCGTCGCGCGAGTGACGACGATGTCCGGTGTGAACTGCACCACCCAGAGCGCCGCGCGCGTGAGGGTGACGGTGCCCGGCCGGCTCTCACCGCTCGACGTCGCCCTGCCCCGCTCGATCGGGGTCTGCGTGGGCGGCACGACCGCCTGGACGAGCGTCGCCGAGACCCGGCTGACGCCTCCGCGCTGTAGCGCCAGCCAGCTCGCGCTCTCGCTCGGTCCGCCCAACGGCGCGGCCGGCACCTCGTACTACCCGCTGCGCCTGCGCAACACGGCACGCACCGCCTGCGCCGTCTCGGGCATACCGGTGGTGCGCGCGCTGCGCACGACGACCGGCGCGCCGGTCGGCCCGGTGGCGCGCCGACTGGCCGTATCGGGTTACGCCACCACGATCGCCCTCGCCCCGGGGGCCACGGTCGCCACGGCGCTCGGCGTGGGCGACGTCGCCAACTGGCCGACGTCGCGCTGCGCGCCGACGGGCGCTCGGGCGCTCTCGGTCGCCCTCCCCGGGGTGCACCTGGTGGCCCCGGTCCGCCTACGCGTGTGCGCCCGGGTGGCGAGTCTCAGCGTGCGCGGCTGGGTCCCGGGCGCCACCGGCCAGCCCTAGGGCCACGGCCCGACGGGGAGGCGCGCGCGCCTCGGTAGCCTCGACGCCGTGGTGGACTCGGCACCGGTCGTCGTGGTTGGCGCGGGGCTCGCCGGCCTGCGCTGTGCCCAGGTGCTCGGCGACCACGGGGTCGAGGTGGTGGTGCTCGAGCGCGCCGATCACGTCGGGGGCCGACTGCACTCGTTCAGCGTCGACGGCTACCGCATCGACCAGGGCTTCCAGCTGGTGAACCCCGCCTACCCCGAGATCGTCGCGACCGGGGCCCTCACCGGGTTCGACCTGCGACCCTTCCCCCGCGCCGTCGTGGTGCGCCGCGACGGCCGGAGCCTCGTCCTCGCCGACCCCCTGCGCCACCCCGGCGCCGTCGTGGCGGCCACGCGGCTGGCCCCGCCGGCGTCGTGGGCCCGGTTGGCCCTCGGACTCGCGCGCCTGCGCGTCGCACCCGCGCGACGGGTCGTCGCCGGTCTCGACACGACGACCGCGGAGGGGCTCCGACGGGCCGGCCTCGACGATCGGATGGTGGCGAACGTCGTGCGCCCGTTCCTGCGCGGGGTCCTGCTCGAGGACCCCCTCGACACCTCGTGGGCCTTCACCAGGCTGCTCGCGAAGAGCTTCACGCGCGGACGCCCGAGCACCCACCCCGAGGGGATCGAGGCGCTGGCCCGCGCCCTCGCCGCGCGCTCGGGCGCGGAGCTGCGCCTCGGGACCCGAGTCACCGGCGTCTCGGCGCGCGCCGTCACGACCGAGGACGCGACGGTGGCGGCGCGCGCGGTGGTCGTCGCCACCGACGCCCACGACGCGTCCGCGCTCCTCGGCACGAGTGGGGTCAACTGGCGTCGTCAGTTCACGTGGTGGTGGTCGACGCCCCGGGTCGACGCCCCCGGTCGGCTGCGCCTCGACCTCGACGACCCCCTCACCACGAGCGCCCTCGACTTCGCCGCGGTGGCCCCCGAGCGCGCGCCCCGGGGCCGGTCCCTCGTGGCCAGCCCCTCGATCGAGGGCACCGCCGCCGACACCGGGCGAGTCCGGGAGCGCGTCGCTCGCCTCTACGGCCTCGCGAGCGCCGACGTCGAGCTCGTCACGACGACCGAGGTGGCGCGCGCGCTGCCGCGCGTGGGCCCGCCCCTGGTGTCGGTGAGGCCCAACGTGGTCGACGGGGTCGTCCTCGCGGGCGACCACCTCACCACCTCGTCCATCCAGGGGGCCCTCGTCTCGGGGCGCCGCGCCGCCGCCACCGTGCTCGCCCAGCTCTAGTCGCCTCGGCGAGCCGCGCACTCTCTCGGTGCGTGGAATTAGGGGGGCGAGGGGCGCGGAATCGGGGTGGGCGCGGCCGGCGCGGTACGCCACCATGGGGGCGTGATCGTCATCGGTCTGCTCGTCGCCGCGATGGCCGCGGCGTCGCTCGTGGCCCTCGCTGCGTTCGTCGTCGCGGGGGCGTGGTCGGCCCTCGCCGTCGCCCGTCTGGCCCGCGAGGACCGGCGCCGGCGCGCCGACCTCGAGCGTGTGCTCGCAGAGGTGCTCGGCGCAGCCCGCGAGCGCGTCTAGGCGACGCTCGCGCGCGCGCCCGGCGCGAGCACCTGGGCCGCCACGCGGTGGGCGAAGGCCTCGGGCTTGGTGGGGCGGATGCGCGCGTCCTCGGCGCGGTCCCCCGGTCCGAACGCCACGCTCGCCACGACGGTGCCGCCGCGCGCCTCGACCAGGTGGGCCAGCTCCGCCGGGGCGCTGCGGGGGTTGACCCCGTAGGTGGTGAAGAGGGCGACCGGGCGGCCCCCCTGCCACGGGAGCCGATCGACGAAGTCACGCATGGCGCGCGCCGCGCGCACTCGCGCGACCACGAGCCCCTCGACCCAGGTCCCGAGCACCAGGGCGTCGGCCTGGGCGAGGGCGAGCGCGTCGACCCGCTCGACGGGCAGCACCGACACGGTCGCGCCCGAGCGGCGCAGCTCGTCGCCCACCACCTCGGCCAGGCGCGCCGTCGTGCCCCCCGCGCTGGCGTAGGCGACGAGCACTCGCGGCGCCGCCGACTCCTCGGGCGCGCGCCCGGTGCGCGAGGGGCGGGCGTCGAGGACGGCTCGCGCCGCCCGGCGGCCCTGGGCCATGGCCTCGACGACTGTCGAGGGGCCGGTCAGCGCGTCGCCGGCTGCCCAGAGCCGCTCGCGCCGGGGCATCGCCGACTCCCAGAGGCCCACCTCGCGGTCCAGCGCGAGGGCGCCCACGGGCTGAGCGAAGCAGGCCGCGCTCGCCGGGTTGGCGAGGATGCCCGAGGCGCTCCAGCGGCCCGGGGCGAACCCCCGGTGGCGCTTGGCGATCGGGGTCTGGGGCACCCGGGCGCGCAGGCCCTCCTCGATGCGGTACCCCATCGCCATCACCACGAGGTCGACCGCGACGACGTCGAGGGCGTCGGGCGAGACCACCGGCGTGCTCGTGCGATCGCGCTGGGTCGTGTGGGAGAGGACGGCGCGCACGACCCGCCCGTCGAACCCCTCGAGGCTCGTGAGGGTCCGGGTGAAGCGCACGTCGACCCCCTCGGCGCGGGCCTCGGCCAGCTCGTCGGGCCGGGCGAGGGCGAAGCGCTCGTCCAGCCAGTCGACGCAGGTCGCCTCGAGGCCGAGGCGACGGGCGAGGCGGGCCACGTCCATCGCGGTGTTGCCGGCGCCGAGGACGAGGACCCGCCGGCCCCGCCCGGGCGCGATGCCCAGCGACGCGCGGAACGCCGCGGGGTCCCCGCCCGGGTCGAGGGCGGCCTTGGCGCCCTGGAGGAACCCCGTCGCGGTCCCCACCCCGGCGAGGTCCGCGCCGGGCACCGAGAGGCGCATCGCCTGGCCGGCCCCGTGGGCCATCACCAGGGCGTCGTGGACCTCGAGCAGCTGGTCGAGGTCGCCGGGCTCGACGCTCGTCGAAAGGCGCAGGTCCACCCCGGCCGCGACCAGGTCGTCCCACGGCCGGCGCGCCACCTCGTCGGGCAGGGTGAAGTCGGGGATCCCCCACACGAGCAGCCCGCCGGGCCGCTCGTCGCGCTCGTAGACCGTGACCCGCGCGCCCCCGGCGAGCAACTCGTAGGCCGCGCCGATGGCGGCCGGGCCCGAGCCGACGATCCCGACCGACAGGGCGGTCTCGAGCGGCTCGGCGACCTCCGGCGCCGGGACGGCGACCTGGTCGGCGATGAAGCGCTCGAGCCGGCCGATCGCCACGGGCTCGCCGCCGGCGAGCGACCACGTGCACGAGCCCTCGCACTGGGCGGCCTGGTTGCAGACCCTCGAGCAGACGTCGGGCAGGACCGTCGTGCGCCGCAGGATGGCGTGGGCCCCCTCGAGGTCGCGGGCCCGGACGGCCGCGACGAAGGCCGGGATGTCGTTGTGGGCCGGGCAGCCCCGCACGCAGGTCGGGTCGGGGCAGGCCAGGCACCGGCTGGCCTCGGCGATCGCCTCGTCCCAGGTGGCGTAGCCCTGGCGGGTCTCGGCCACGTCCGCGACGAGCTCGACCGGGTGGCGCACCGGCGGGTCGACCCGCGTGGCGAGGGCGAGGGGACCCTCGACCACGATCGCGCTGAACGGGCAGGTGCGCTCGCACTGGCGACACCCCACGCACGCCGCGTCGTCGGCCTGGGCCGTCCAGCTCGCCGGCTCCATCGACAGCGCGCCGCTCGGGCAGCGGATCACGCACTCCTGGCACCCGGCGCAGCGGTCGGCGAGGACGGTGACGTGGCGCGTGGCGGCGACGCGCTCGCTCTCGGTGATGGTCATCTCTCCTCCTAGTTCGCGGCGTTCATCGACACGTACAGCACGGCGACCACGACGCCGAGCGCGCCCGCCAGGGCCGTCGCGGCGACGCGCACCGCGACGGGGTGGCGGCTGATGGGGGCCATGTCGCGCCCGGAGATCCGCCAGCTCGCCCACATCGCGGCCGCGGTGCCCAGGGCGATCACCAGGTCCTGGACCGCGATGATCCCGGCGTTCGAGGCGATGAGCGAGGCGTGGTAGAGGCGCGAGGAGGTCGTGCCCACCCCGAAGAGGTGACCGATCGAGACCGGCACCCGCGGCACGTAGCGCAGGAACTTCGGCAGCTGGCGGGCGAAGTAGTCCGCGCCCATGACCGGGATGATCCCGTACATGAGGGGCACGTAGAAGCTGCGGAAGCGGCTGGTGCGCTCGACGAAGGCCGAGCCGCCGGGCGCGGGGGCGAAGTCGCGCCGGGCGAAGGCCGCGCTGAAGAGCCGCCCGATGGCCGCCAGGGCCAGCGCCACCAGAACGATCACCCCGACGTAGTCGACCGGGTTGGGGTACTGGGGGAAGTGGAGGCGGGCGTTGAGCCAGTTGTCGAGGCTCACGAAGGACGGGAGCGCGTTCACCTGCTGGAAGAGGACGAGACCGAAGAGCAGGGCCACCGACCAGGCGACGTCGGCGCGCCGGCGACTGGGCGCCACGACCGAGGTGAGGGGCGCCTGGAGGTAGAGGCCGATGTTGTCCGAGGGGCAGGCCTTGTAGCACTCGGTGCACAGCCCGCAGGCCGCGTTGGAGTCGGCGCTGCCCGGCCAGGTGTACCACGGGCAGCCGTACCCCTCGGCGTCGCCGCGCATGCAGTCCTTGGTCGCACAGCTGAGACAGACCGACCGGTCCCGGGTGCGAAAGCCCGCCACCGAGCCCATCGAGCCGACGGTGCCGATGAGCGCCGAGAGCGGGCAGACGTAGCGACAGAACGTGCGCCGCTCGAAGGTGAGGAAGAAGACGACCGCCGTGCCGACGATGCCGAGCACCATGAAGCTCGTGGCCATCGGGTTGCCCGGCCCGGCGATGTTGAAGAACTCCTCGATCCAGGTGA
>JAKBNI010000031.1 GCA_021831125.1 Actinomycetes bacterium
TCTACCAACTGAGCTACTCGACCTCGTCACCCGAGGGTGCCGAGCGGACCTGACGGGATTTGAACCCGCGACCTCCGCCTTGACAGGGCGGCGTGCACTCCGAGCTGCACCACAGGTCCACGCGCGTCCGGGCGAGCCCGGGGCGCGAGGGGCCAGTCTATCGCCCGGCCCGACGACCCTCCGGGGCTCAGTCGCCGGAGGCGCCGGCGAGCACCAGGCAGAACGGGTGGCCGATCGGGTCGTAGAAGACCCGGAAGGTCGTGCCCGGCTGGTGGTCGGCCCGTGTCGCGCCGAGCGCGAGGGCGGCGGCCTCGCCCGCGTCGAGGTCCTCGACCGAGAGGTCGAGGTGGAGGCGCTGGGGCTGGGGGCCGTCGGGCCAGGTGGGCGCCGGGAGCGCCCCGACGCGCTGGAACGCGAGGGTGGGGGCGCCGTGGTTGTCGAGCTCGACCCACTCGACCGACTCGGCCGGTCCCTCGAGGGGTGCGACGGCGAGGCCCGTGAGCCCGCCGTAGAAGCGGGCGAGGGCGACCGGGTCGGGACAGTCGATGGCCACGAGGCTGAAGCGGGCGGGCATGGGCGAAGCGTAGCCACACCCCGGCCTCGGAGAGTCGTTACGAACATCGCCCGCGCGGGCCGGCGACCCGACCGCACCGGTCCAGGACCGCCGCCGCGGACCCGGCGAAATACCCAGGAACGCCCAACCGCTTCACTACTGTCGAATGCGTCGGCCGCGCGTCCTTTCGCGCCCCCTCGCGGCCGGGAAGGAGTCTCGTGGCGAGCACGCTCGGCAGGCGCTACCAGTACGGCGCCAGCTTCGTCGACCAGGCCTCGGGCATCCGCTTCGAGGGACACCACCCCTTCGAGCGCCCCGACCTCTGGCGGGTCTACCTGAACGAGGCGGAGGGCGCCTACAAGAGCTACGGGGTCGAGCAGTCGCTCAGCCGCCGCGACCTCGAGGACGGCGTGGGGGTCCCGCTCTTCTTCCTCGGGTTCAACGCCGAGGGCGAGGCCGTCGCCGGGGTCAGGTTCCACGGGCCCCTCGAGAGCCGCCACCAAGCGGCGATCGTCGACGAGATGGGCGGCTCCAGCGAGATCGACGAGATCGGCTCGCTGATCGACGCCGAGGTGCGCCTGGGCGCGATCGAGGTCAAGGGCGCCTGGTCCAAGGGCGAGCAGGTGGTGGGCACCCGCCTCGTCCAGACCATCTCGCGCTCGGTCACCCACGCCATGACCTGGCTCGGCGCCGAGTTCGCCGTCGCGGCCATCCGCGAGCAGCTCCTCGCGGTCGGTCTGCCCACCGGGACCCGTCAGATCGGCACCGAGGCCGTGCCCTACCCCGACGAGCGCTACCGCACCATCGCGGTGTGCTGGCGCCGGGCCCGCACGCCCGAGCTCTCGACGCCCGAGCACCAGCTGGCGCTGCGCCGCGAGTCCGAGGAGCTCGCCCGGGGCGCCGGCGCCGGTGGCCTCTCGCCGATCGACCCCGCCCACACCCGTACCCACTCCTGGCGGCCCCTCGTGATGGACGGGGCGAGCCGGACCGAGCGCGAGGTCCTGCGCATCCTGCGGGCCGACCCCTCGTTGCAGATCATCGACCGCTACGCCGAGCAGCGCGACCAGCTGGCCGGGCTCGCCCCGCGTCCGGCGGACTCGGTCCTCGACGAGGGCGGCCGGTGGGTCTACTACCCGTGGCGGCGGGCCGTCGTGCGCCTCCTCGCGCCGCGAGCCTTCAACACGCTTCGCCTGGACCGCAACCACAACAAGATCACCGCCGAGGAGCAGGGCCGACTGCGCCGCCTGCGGGTCGGGGTGATCGGGGTGAGCGCCGGTCACTCGATCGCCCACGGGCTGGCCCTGGAGGGTGTGGTGGGTGAGCTGCGACTGGCCGACTACGACACCATCGAGCTCTCCAACCTGAACCGGATCCCGGCGAGCGTCATCGACCTGGGGGTCAACAAGGCGGTGGTCGCCGCGCGGCGCATCGCCGAGGTCGATCCCTACCTCAGCGTGCGGGTCGAGACCGAGGGGATCACCCGCGAGAACCTGCCCGCGTTCCTCGACGACCTCGACCTCGTGGTCGAAGAGTGCGACTCGCTCGACGTCAAGTTCCTGGTGCGCGAGCTCGCCCGCGAGCGGGGCATCCCGGTCGTGATGGAGACGAGCGACCGCGGCGTGCTCGACGTGGAGCGCTTCGACCTCGAGCCCGACCGGCCCCTCTTCCACGGGCTGATCGGCGACATGGACTACGCCACCCTCGCCGACCTCCCGCTGCCCGAGAAGTCAGCCATCGTGCTGCGGATGCTCGGCGCCCGCGAGGTCTCGAGCCGCAGCGCCGCCTCCTTCGTCGAGCTCGGCCAGACGGTGACCGGCTGGCCACAGCTGGCGAGCGAGGTCACCCTCGGTGCGGTCTCGGTCGCGGCGGCGGTGCGCCGGCTCGGGCTCAAGGGCGAGCTGCCCTCGGGACGCGTGCGGGTCGACATCGAAGAGCTCCTCGACGACCTCGGACCCCTCGAGCTCGACGAGGCGCCCGACCTCGACGCGCCCGCCCCCGAGGAGCCACCGCTTGAGAGCGACGACCCGGTGACGCTCATCGTCGACGCCGCGCGGCGCGCGCCCTCGGGCGGGAACATCCAACCGTGGCGCTTCGAGGCCGACGAAGACGAGGTGCGCTTCTACCTCACCCCGGAGCGCACGACGCGCATGGACGTCGAACACCGCGCGGGCTACCTGGCCCTGGGGGCGGCGCTGATGAACGCCCGCATCGCGGCGGCCTCGGTCGCCCGGCTCGGCGCCGTGCGCCTCTTCCCCGCGGGTCCGCGGTCGAACCACGTGGCCACCCTGGAGCTGGGTCGCGAGCGCGACCACCAGCTCGCGCCGCTGCTCGGCGCGGTCGCCACCCGCACCGCGAACCGGCGCCCCGGGTCGCCCCAGGCGATCGAGCCCGAGGTGCTCACCGCCCTCGCCCGGGGCGTCGAGCGCGAGGGGGCCCGACTGCGCATCGTGACCGAGCGTGACCCCCTCAGCGAGGTCGGACGCATCCTCGCCGAGTCGGACCGGCTGCGCTTCTTGCTGCCCGAGCTCCACGGCGAGATGGTGGGCGAGCTGCGCTGGCCCGGCCTCGACTCGCTCGAGGAGGGCCTCGACGTGCGGACCCTGGAGATGGACGCGATGTCCACCGCCCTGCTCGAGGTACTGAGCCGTCCCGAGGTGCTCGACCACGTGGCGCACTGGCGCGGGGGGCGCAACCTCGGCCTAAGAACCCAGGCGATCATCGCCTCGAGCTCGGCGGTGGCCGCGATCACCGTTCCCCGGCCCGACCCCGCGTGGTACGTGCGTGGGGGTGGGGCCCTCGAGCGGTTCTGGCTCGAGACCGACGTGGCTGGCCTCGCCGTCCAGCCCGTCTCACCCGTCTTCCTCTTCGCCCAGGACGAGGAGGAGCTCCTCGCCCTGGCCGGGGAGCGTCACGTCGAGGAGATGGCCAACCTCCACTGGCAGTTCCGTCGGTTCTGGGAGCTCGACGACACCGAGACCCTCGCGATGGTGGTGCGCGTCTCGCACGCCCCGCGTCCCAGCGTGCGCAGCGTCCGCATACCCCTCGCCGAGGTGCTGAGCCGCGGGGAGGACGCCTCGAGCGGCCCCTCGACGCGGGCCTTCGACGCCCCCCCGTTCGACGCGTACTCGGCGACCTGGAAGAACTAGTCGACGGGACCTCGTGGGCCCGAATCACAACGGAATCACAACGGCGAGGGCCCGGAGGGCACAATTCGGGCCCCGGCGCCGCTCAGGGCCCAAACGCCCCTTGTGGGGGCGGGTTTGGCCCAATTACTGTGGGGGGCGGACTTCGTGTGCTGAGACTCACCCGACATCCGCTGACCGATCCGAACGTGGGGCACGGGTATGACGACCGACATCTCGACAAGCGCTGAGGCCACCGCGGCCGAGACGCGTCTCGTGGTCGAGACGCTGCTTCGGGTTATCTCGGGCACCGAGATCGTGGCCGTCGTGACCCCCGAGGGCGTCGCCGTGCCCGGGATCACCATGGAGCCGCTCGTCGGCAAGACCGCGGGCGACGCGTTCGCCAAGATCGTCGAGCGGGTCCGCACCGAGCTCGAGGGCGACCCGAGCGCGGTGGGCTCGTTCTCCCTCGTCGTCTCGAGGGTCGAGTGGGGCGTCCTGGTCGACCCGATCGTGGTGGACGAGCGCGTCGTGGGAGCGCTCGTGATCGCCCGTCACGGCCGGAGCTGGTCGCGGCGCGAGAGCTCGCTCAGCCGGGCGTTCGCCCGCATGCTCAGCCGGGTGGCCGTCCTCGCGGGTCGCGAGAGCAGCCTGCTGCGCCAGCGGAGCCTCGACACCCTGGTGCGCCAGGTGGCCGAGATCCTCATGGCCGGCAACGCCTCGAACCTCCAGCAGACCCTCGACACCACGGTGCGCCTGCTCGGCGAGTACCTCGAGAGCGACGCCGCCTTCTTGCGCCGCAACGACCACGAGCGCGACCTGTCGATCCTCGTCGCCGAGTGGCCGCGGCGCGAGAACGTGCCCGACCCCGACCCGCTCGGCGAGGTCCCCTTCGACGTCGACCCGGTGTTCGCCGCGATGAGGGACCTGAAGACGCCCTACATGCCCGAGCAGTCCGAGACGCCCGAGGAGTACCTCGAGCGCGTGGAGAAGGGCTCGGGCGTGTCCGAGGTGGGCGGGGGCGCGGTGCCGCTGCTCATCGGCGACACCACCTGGGGCATCCTCGGCTTCTTGCACTTCGGGCTGCACCGGTGGGTCCCCGAGGAGATCAACGCCCTCCAGGCGGTCGCCTCGATGCTGGCCCAGCTCCAGGCCCGCCTGGACGCCGAGGCCCGCACCCTCTTCAGCGCGAACCACGACTACCTCACCGGACTGCCCAACCGGCCCGCGCTCATCTCCGAGCTCGAGGCGCGCCGGTCCGCGGGACGTTCGACGGCGGTCATGATCATCGACCTCGACCGGTTCAAGATCATGAACGACTACCTGGGCCACGACAACGGCGACGAGCTGCTGCGGGTGATCGCCGACCGTCTGCGCACGAGCGTGCGCCAGAACGACTTCGTCGCCCGCCTGGGCGGCGACGAGTTCGTCTTTCTGCTCGACAAGTGCCGCAGCGAGCTCGACGCCGTCGCCTCGGCCTACCGCATCCTCGAGGTGATCGGCCGCCCGGTTGAGATCATGGGTCAGGTCATGAACCACACGGCCTCGATCGGCGTGGCCCTGCCGCCGGCCGAGTCGCTCACCGCCCTGGAGCAGATCTCCCGGGCCGACGTGGCGATGTTCGAGGCCAAGTCGATGGGTCGCGGCCACGTCGTGGTCTTCGACGGCACCCTCGCGAAGAAGGTCGACGACCGCAGCCAGCTCGAGATCCAGCTGCGCCAGGCGATCGAGTACGACGGGCTGCGGCTGCACTTCCAGCCCGAGGTCGACCTCAACACGGGCAAGCTGCTCGCGGTGGAGTCCCTGGTGCGTTGGGAGCACCCGACGAGAGGACTGCTCACCGCCTCGGAGTTCATCAAGGTGGCCGAGGAGACGGGCCTCGTGACCAAGATGGGTCGCTGGGTCTTCGCCGAGGCGTGCCGCCAGCTCGGCGTGTGGCGTCACCGCTACCCCGAGCTCGACTTCACGGTTCGGGTCAACATGTCGCCGGCCGACTTCAAGATGGGCGACCTGGTCGGCTTCGTGGAGCGGTGCCTGCGCGAGAACGACGTCCCGGGCCACGCCCTGTGCATCGAGGTCACCGAGCACGCCGTGGTCGACGAGCCGGCCGAGACGGCGGCCCTCCTGCGTGAGCTCCAGGGGCTCGGGGTCAAGATCGCCCTCGACGACTTCGGGACGGGCTTCGCCTCGATGACCGAGCTCAAGAACCTGCCGATCGAGATCTTGAAGCTCGACATGACCTTCGTGCGCGGGATCGTGCGCGACAACTTCGACAAGGCGATCGTCGAGTCGATCATCCACCTCTCCAAGGCCCTCAACCTCGAGGTCGTCGCCGAGGGGATCGAGTCGAGCACGATCGTCGACAAGCTCCGCGAGCTGGGCTGCCACCGCGGCCAGGGCTATCTCATCTCCATGCCGATGGCGGCGAGCGAGCTCGAGACGCTGCTCGAGGCCGGCTCGGTGCTCGAGTCCCTCCTGCGCAGCGGTGACGTCGGTACGCTCGACGCCTCCGATGCTTGACGCCGACCCCCGTCCGAACGCCTCCGAGGTCGACCTCGACGAGGTCGACCGCCACGGCTACGAGCCGTGGGTCTTCCGGACCCTGCTGGCCGAACTCGCGGTGGGCGAGCTCGGCATCAACTTCGTCTATACCCTGCTCGCCCGGCTCGCCGAGCGCCACCAGCTCGACGACGCCGTGGTCGTGCTCTCCGACGACGCCTTCGGCACCCAGACCTTCCGCCTGGGCGCGCGGGTCGAGCCGGTCGACATGATGACCCAGCTCGGGACCGACCCGGGGCTGTACTGCTCGCCCGACGTCGTGCCCGAGTCGGAAGCCGAGGCCGTGCGCGCGGCCTGTCAGCTGGCGCTCTCTCTGCAGCTGGCGCGCTTCCGGGCCGGCCAGGACCCGCTCACCAACATCGCGAACCGGCGCAACTTCGACCAGTCCCTCTCGGTGGCCGCGGGACGCGCCGCGCGCTACGGCTGGCCCTTCACGCTCGTGCTCATCGACCTCGACGGCTTCAAGCTGATCAACGACGAGAGCGGCCACGAGTTCGGCGACTACCTGCTTCGCCAGTTCGGCTTCGCCCTGCGCCGCTCGATGCGCGCGGGCGACACGCCGGCCCGGGTCGGCGGGGACGAGTTCGCCGTCATCTTGAACAACGCCGAGGGCAACGAGGCGCTCGGCTTCACCGACCGCCTGCGCCAGCAGCTCAAGGCCGGTGGGGTCCCGATCGACTTCACGGTGGGCACCTCCTCGGCGCCCCGGGAGTCGACCGACCCGGGCGAGCTGTTCCGGTTGGCCGACGCGCGGCTCTACCAGAGGAAGGGCGGGCGGGACTGATGCTGCGCATCGAGGAGGACTTCGAGCTCGAGCTGCGCTCGCTGCCGGGCGTGCTCAACGTCGGGTTCGAGCGCGACGAGGACGGCGAGGTCACCACGGTCACCCTGGTGACTAACGCCCCGAACCGCGACGAGATCACGACCGTGGCCCAGCAGATCTCGGCGCTCTACTACCCCGAGGCCCGCGTGGTCGTCGACGACGTCAACCGCCTCACCGAGGCGACCCTGGGCGGCCGCGGGGGGGCGAGGGCCGCCCTGGTGCGCGCCGAGTGCGACGCCGAGGGGGTCTGCGAGGTCGTCCTCAACTACGCGGGGCGCCTGGCCACCGGCAAGGCCCCCAGCGGTCCGCTCATCGGTGGGGTCGAGGCGACGCTCGCCGCGCTGCGCCAGCTCGGCTTCGACATCCCCTTCACGCTGCTCTCGGTCTCGCACATGATCGCGGTGCGCAACTGGCCCGTCGTGGTGGTGCTGCGCTCAACCCAAGGCGGCGCCGACCGCTTCGGCATCGCCCAGTCCGACAACGACGTCCTGGCCGCGTCCCGTGCGAGCCTCTCGGCACTCAACCGCCTGCCGATGACCGCGCGCGCCAACGGCGCGACCCACTAGCCCCCGGCCGGGGCGGGCTCGCCCGCGCGCATGACCGTGAGCGGCGTGTGGTGGGTGGGCTCGGCGACCACGCAGATCGCGCCCCCGGGCACGGCCATCTCCTCGAGCAGGACCGATCCGCCCACGCGCACGGCCACCTCGCGCACGCGCTCGAGCGAGTCGCCGAGGTAGATCGGGTTCCACGCCGCCGGCCCCTGCTCGGGACCCTGGGTCGGCGAGAAGCTCGCGAACCAGCGGTCCCCGTCGGCGATGACGCTCATCGTGGGGTCGCCGGTCTCGACGAGCCCGTGGCCGAGGAGGGACCGGTAGAAGACCGCCGCCGCCGCCGGGTCGTCGCTGTGGTGGTCGAACCAGCCCGGTGCGCCGGCCTCGTTCACGACGCCGAAGCCAGCGAAGGTGCCGGCCTCCCAGAGCGCGACGGACGCGCCCACCGGGTCCTCGAGCAGCACCGTGCGCCCGAGGTCCCCCACGTCCGCCACCGCGGAGGCGGGGCGCGCCCCGAGGGCCACCGCGGCCGCGAGCGAACTGTCGGCGTCGCCGGTGGCGAAGTAGGTGGTGAGCCGGCCGGGCGCGCCCTCGCCGAGGGTCAGCCCGAAGACCGCCCGCTCGCCGTCGCGGGCGACGGCGTAGTGGGAGACGTCGGAACCGCCGACGTCCCAGCGCCAGCCGAACAGGGCCGTGAAGAAGGCGCGCCAGGCCTCGTGGGCCTCGAGCGAGTCGACCGTGGCGTCGACCCACGCGGGGGTGCCGGGGTGGTGAGTGGGGGTGTCCATCGCCTCAGCATCGCACCGCGGGCCGGCCGGGGAAAGTGAAATCGCGGTCCCGCGCCCGACCCGCCCCCGTCACGCGAGTGGGCCGTAGGATGCACGAAACGACCAGGGGGGTCCCATGCCCACACGCAGCGCACGCACCGTCTGGACCGGGGGACTCCAGGACGGCTCCGGCCACACCGAGCTCGTCTCGAGCGGCCTCGGCACCTACGAGGTCTCCTTCCCCCGGCGCAGCGCCGAGGCGGCCGAGGGCTTCACCAGCCCCGAGGAGCTGATCGCCGCGGCGCACGCCTCCTGCTACGCCATGGCCCTCTCGGGGGGACTCGGCCGGGCCGGGGCGACCTCGATCGGGCTCAGCGTCGACGCCGACGTCTCGCTCGGGCCCGACCCGGCCGGGGGCTTTCGCATCACCGGGGTGGCCCTCACGGTGCGCGGGCGCGTCGAGGGGATCGACGAGGCGGCCTTCGTGGCGGCCGCCGAGGCGGCCAAGGCGGGCTGCCCGGTCTCCAAGGCGCTGACCGGCACCGAGATCACCCTCGACGCCGCGCTCGACTAGTCCTCGAGCAGCCTCTCGAGCGCCGGCAGGGCGGCCTCGATGGCGCGCACGTCGCGCGCGTCGAGCCGCTCGAGGCGTGCGGCTAGGGTCGCGGCCCGCTCGACCCAGAGCCGCTCGAGGGTCTTGCGACCCTTCGCGGTCAGGGCGACCACGCAGGCCCGCCGGTCGTCGGGGTCGTCGCCGCGCTCGACGTAGCGGCGCTCCTCGAGGGCGCTGACGAGCCGCGTGGCCACCGACGGGTCGACCGACTCCGCGGCGGCCAGCGCCGAGATCCGCAGCGCTCCGTGGTCCTCGAGGGTGGCGAGGGCCGAGAGCAGTGACGGGCTCAGCCCGGCGTCGGCGTCGCGGCGCATGATCTTGACCAGGCGGGTCACGACGAAGCGCAGCCGCGCCGCGGTGGGGGCCTCGGTCAGGACCGGGCTCACCGGACCACCTCGCCCTCGAGGGCCGGCTCGCCGGGCACGCCCGAGGCGACCTCGGCGAGCTCGCCGACGAGCGACTCGGTCGAGGGCTCGGCGCCGTGGACGTAGCGCCGGCCGCGCAGCGCAGAGAAGGCCGCCCCGACGAGGGCGAGCACGACCGCGGTGGTGAAGACGATGACCAGGCCGTGGTGGAAGGGGTCCTGGATGAGGCCGGGGAAGAACCGCTTGCCGGTGAGCAGCGCCCACTGGGTGGCGTTCACGTGGGCCACGGCCGGGCTGACGAGGAGGGTCTTGAGTGGGTTGTAGCCGAGGAACGACGAGAAGAGGCTGCCGACGGCGGGCAGGTGCGCCACGGTCGTCGCCTGGGCCGCCGGGACGCCGTGGGCGGTGAGGCCCTTCAGCATCGCCGGGGGCAGGGCGTTGGTGAGCCCGACGATCATCAAAGAGAAGAAGATGCCCATCGACAGGACCATGCCGGTGTTCATGAAGGCCGCCTGGATGCCCGCCGCGCCGCCGCGCTGGTCGGCCGGCACCGAGTTCATGACCGCGGCCTGGTTCGGGGCCGAGAACATCCCGCCCCCGACGCCGTTGAGGGCGATCAGCAGCGCGAAGACGGGGTAGCCGAAGTCGGTGGGCACGAGGAGAAGGCCGACGAAGCTCGCGGCGAAGACCACGAGGCCTGCCGTCGACAGCGCGCGGGCTCCGTGGCGGTCACTGAGCCAGCCCGAGACCGGCCCGGCCACCAGGAAGCCCACGGTGAGGGGCAGCAGGAAGATGCCGGCCCACAGCGGGGTCGAAGCGAAGCTGTAGCCGTGCAAGGGAAGCCAGATCCCCTGGAGCCAGATGATGAGCATGAACTGCAGGCCGCCGCGGGCGATGGCCGAGATGAGCCCGGCGAAGCTGCCCATGAAGAAGGCCCGGACCTTGAACAGGCGCAGGTTGAACATCGGGGCCTCGACGCGCAGCTCGATCCAGAAGAAGGCGGCTAGCGTCACCACGGCGATCGCCAGCGAGCTCAGCACGAGCGGTGAGGTCCAGCCCATCGAGTGGCTCCCGTAGGGCTCGATGCCGTAGACGATCGCCACGAGCAGCGCGGTGAGGCCGACGGCGAAGGTGGCGTTGCCCCACCAGTCGATGCGCGAGGGCGTGCGCACGCCGTTGTCACGGAGGCTGACGTAGCTCCAGATCGTCCCGATGATCCCGAAGGGCACCGACACCCAGAAGACCAGGCGCCAGTCGATGGCCGAGAGCAGGCCGCCGGCGATGAGCCCGACGAAGGAGCCGCCGATGGCCGCGACCTGGTTGACGCCCATGGCCATGCCGCGCTGCTCGGTGGGGAAGGCGTCGACCAGGATGGCCGCGGAGTTGGCGAAGAGCATGGAGCCGCCGATGCCCTGGACGATCCGCCAGGCGACGAGCCAGATGGCCCCGGTCCCCCCGTGGAAGGGGTCGAGGGCGAGCAGGACCGAGGCGGCCGAGAAGACGAGGAAGCCGAGGTTGAAGATGCGCACGCGCCCGACGATGTCGCCGAGTCGTCCGAGGCTGATGACCAGCACGGCCGTGACGAGCAGGTAGCCCATCATCAGCCAGAGGAGATAGCCCACGTTGGAGGGCGTGAGCGGGTTGAGGTGGATGCCGCGGAAGATCGCCGGCAGCGAGATGAGGATGATCGAGGAGTTCACGACCGCCATGAAGACCCCGAGCGTGGTGTTGGTCAGGGCGATCCACTTGTAGCGCTCGGGGTGGGCGTGCCGGACGCCGAGTTGGGGCATGGGTCCTCCGGTGATAATTGCTTGACCTCAAGCAAGTATATCCCGCCCGGCGGGCGCCGTCACGCCAGGCGCACCGACCCGTCCTCGAGGAGGGGCCAGTGGGGGTTGTGGGCGACCTCCCAGCGGTGGCGGTCGGGGTCGAGGAAGGACCCGGAGTAGCCGCCCCAGGCGGTCGGGCCCCCGGGGCGGTCGACGCTCGCCCCCGCGCGCGCGGCCTCGGCGAGCACCCGGTCGACCTCGCCCGGGGAGCGCACGTTGTGGGCGAGGGTGATCCCGTCGCCGCCGGACCCGTCGGGCCGACCGGGGTCCTCGTCCATCGACGACCTCGCCCACAGGGCGAACACGACCGCTCCCACCTGGAAGAACGCGATGCCCTCGTCGGGACCCGACGGGCTCGTCCAGCCGAGGGACTCGTAGAAGGCTCGCGCGCGCGCGAGGTCGTCCACCGCGAGGGTCACCAGGGACAGCCGGGGCTCCACGGGGCCACTATCGCACGCGAGTGTGACGGGATCGGCGCGGGCGCCTCGGCGGGTTCTCCCTCATCGAGGCTCCTCGACGACGGGGCGCTTTGACACGCCGTCGGGGGCGCCGTTAGCCTCGCGCTGCGCCCGTCGGGCGCGGAGGAGGCCCCGTGGCGAGCGCGCACACCGCCACCGTCGACCGGTACCTCGAGGCGATCTACTGCATCGCCGCCGAGGGCGAGGTCGTCCGGCCCGGCCGGCTGGCCTACTGGCTCTCGGTGTCGCCCCCCACGGTCTCCAACGCCCTGCAGCGGCTTCGCCGCGACGGGTGGGTCGAGCTCGAGACCGACCGCAGCGTGTCGCTCACCCCCTCGGGCGAGTCGACGGCGACGGCCCTCGTGCGCCGCCACCGGATCCTCGAGCGCTGGCTGACCGACGTGCTCGGCCTGGACTGGGCGAGCGCCGACGTCGAGGCCGAGCGCCTCGCCTCGTCGATCTCCGAGGAGGTGATCGAGCGCATCGACCACTCGATGGGGTCGCCGGCGACCTGCCCCCACGGGAACGTGATCCCCGGGCGGGTCGCGCCCTACGGGGCCCTGGTGGCCCTCGCCGATCTCGGGGCCGGGACCGCGGCGGTGGTGCGGCGGATCTCGGAGGTGGCCGAGCACGAGGCGCCGACGCTGCTCACCACACTGGCGGCCCACGCCATCGGCGAGGGCACGCCCCTCACCCCCGTGGGGGCCGGTGAGGACGGCTCACTCACTTTGCGGGTCGCTGACCGCACCTTCGATCTCGACCGGGCCGCCGCGGCGAGCGTCTGGGTCGAGGTGGTCTGAGGCGGGCCCCCGGCCCGACCAGACAACGGCGCGGGCCGGCGCTAGGGTCCTGCTCAATCGGCACCGCATCGCAAGGAGGCGCCATG
This sequence comes from Actinomycetes bacterium, assembly GCA_021831125.1. Lineage (GTDB taxonomy): Bacteria > Actinomycetota > Acidimicrobiia > Acidimicrobiales > RAAP-2 > RAAP-2. The sequence continues at coordinate 12,527 of JAKBNI010000031.1, forward strand.
CTCGCTCGATTCACGCTCAGACGGCTCGCCCTCGTCGCCACGCTCGTGGCCGGTGGCACCGCGGTCGCGTCGGTCCCGCTCGGGGCGGCCCAGCCGACCCTCCAGGCGGCGACGGTCGCCAAGCACCCTCACGTCCTCATCGACGCGACGGGCCACTCGCTCTACATACTGACCTCTGAGGCCGGGGGCAAGATCAAGTGCGTGAAGGCGTGCACCCACATCTGGCCACCGGTGATGCTGCCGGCCAACGTGGGGCTCCTCAGCCACTCCGCCGGGGTGAAGGGTTCGGTCTTCTGGGTGAAGCGGGGCAAGTTCCGCCAGGCCACCTTCAACGGCTTCCCCCTCTACACGTTCTCCGGCGACACCAAGCCCCACGAAGCCACGGGCGTGGGGCTCAAGCTCGGCGCGGGCACCTGGGTGCTCGTCAACGCGTGGGCCAAGACCTCCGCCGCGACCCCCGAGAAGGTGGGCAAGACCACCACGACCTCCTCGTCGTCCTCGGGTGGGAGCTGGTAGGGGCCAGCCGGTCCACGCTCGCTCGGAGCGCCCCGCCCGCTGAGAGGCCTCTCCGCGTCGCGCGCGCGGCGCTGTGGTAACCAGGGAGGACGAGCAGAGTCCTGGCGCGCCCCTCCGCGGCCGAGCCCGAGAGGGTGGCCGACGTCCGCGACGAGGTGGACGCCATCCTCGCCCGCCACGGTCGAGAGGCGGGCCACTACAGCGTCCTCGGTCCCGACCCGTGGCTCGTCTTCTTCGACGAGGAGCGCGAGGGCTTCGTCGGCTTCCTGGAGGGCCGTCGGGTCGTCGCGGCCTGGCGCTCGCCGGTGTGCGCGCCCGGTGGTGAGGGCCCCCTGCTCGCCCTGCTCGCGGGGTACGCCTCGAGCCGTCGCCAGTACCTCCTCGCCCTCGAGGTGAACGAGTCGACGATGCGCGCCGGCGAGGCGCTGGGCCTGCCGGCACTGTGGACCGGGGTCGAGAGCTACGTCGACCTCGCGGGCTGGTCGCTCGCCGGGGGGCGGCGCCAGAAGCTGCGCTGGGCCCGCAACCACGCCGCGGGCCTCGGGGTCACCTGGCGCGAGGCCCACCCGCTCGCGCGTCCCGAGGACCGCGCGGCGCTGGCGTGGGTCGAGTCGGCCTGGAAGGCGGCCCGCCCCGAGCGGCGCACCGACTCGTTCTTGCGCACCGACTACCTCGAGATCGCGGCGCACCGGCGCTACTTCGTCTCCGAGCTCGACGGGACGCTCACCGGCTTCGTCGTGTGCTCGCCGATCAACGCCACGAGCTGGTACCTCCAGGACCTGGTGCGACTGGCCGACGCGGTGCGCGGCTCGCTCGAGGGCGCCCTCGCCCTCGCCCTCGACACCCTGCGCGACGAGGGATTCGAGACGGTCTCCAACGGCCCCCTGCCGTTCTGGCGGCCCGACGAGGGCTGGCAGGACCCCCACGACCTGGGGGTGGTCGGCCGGCGGGTCCTCGCCTTCTTCGACCACCAGTACCGCTTCAGTGGGATCAACCGGTTTCGCTCCAAGCTCGAGCCCGACCGCACCGAGCCGCTCTACGTCGTGCGCAGCCGGGGCGTGATCACCCCGGGCGTGGCGCGCTCCATCCAGCGCCTGTTGAACCGGTCGTCCTAGGTCGCGCTCAGCGGGACCCGCCACGTGAGCCGGGTCCCGTGGGGCTCGACGGCCTCGACCGAGAAGGCGCCACCCAGGATCGCCGCGCGCTGGGCGAGGTTCGCGAGCCCGAGGCCGGCGCCCGAGCGCTCCGCCCCGACCCCGACCCCGTCGTCGCTCACCGAGAGGGTGATCTCACCGTCGGAGAGGGCGAACTCGACCGCGCAGTCGCGGGCCCGCGCGTGCTTGGCCACGTTGGTCAGCGCCTCGCGCAACACGGCGAGGAGGTGGTCGGCGACGCGTGGGGGGATCGTGGTGTCGATCGGGCCGGAGAACGAGAGCGTCGGGCGCGGCCCGAGGATGGGTGCGAGCTCGTCGATGAGGTCGGTGGCGTTGCGCCGCAGGCCCCCGGGCAGGGGGTCGTCGTCGAGCTGGTGGATGGTGGCGCGCAGCTCGTTGATCACGATGTCGAGCTGGTCGACCCCCTTGGCGACGGCCGCCTTGGTCTCGTCGCGGATCGCGTAGCGCGACGCCTCCTGCAGCGCCAGCCCGATGGCGTAGATGCGCTGGATGATCCGGTCGTGGAGCTCGCGGGCGATGCGGTCGCGGTCCTCGATCACCGAGAGCAGGCGCAGCCGCTCGCGCAGCCGGTTGTTCTCGATGGCGATGGCCGCCGCCTGGGCCAGCGCCTCGACCAGCGCCTCGTCGTCCTCGCTGAAGCGCTCGGCGTCGAGCTTGTTGGTGAGATAGAGGTTCCCGTAGACGGTCGAGGGGGTCCTCACCGGGACCCCGAGGAACGACGACATGGCCGGGTGGCCCTCGGGGAAGCCCACGCTGAGGGGGTGCTGGGCGATCCGGTCGAGCCGGAGGCTCTCGCCCTCGGCCACCACGACCCCGAGCACGCCCCGCCCGGTGGGTCGGGCCCCGATGGCGTGCTCGCGCTCTCGGGACAGGCCGTAGGTGATGAACTCCGAGAGGGTCGTGCGCGACTCGTTGAGCACGCCCAGGGCACCGTACTGGGCGCCCGCCAGGGCGCACGCCTCCTCGACGAGGTGGGCGAGCAGGTCGGAGAGCTCGACGTCGGCCTCGATCATGAGGACCGCGCCGAGCAAGCGCTGGAGCTTGTCGATGTCGCGGACCTTTCGGTACGGCACGTCCCCCACAGTACCGACGGCGGAGTCGGACGTCGCCTCCGACTCGACTTTTTGACGGGAACGGCCCCGGGGTGCGATAGTGGGGTCGGTGGCGATACGCGTCTTCCTGCTCGACGACCACGAGGTCGTGCGCGAGGGCATCCGCAGCCTGCTCGAGTACGACGAGGAGATCGAGGTCGTCGGCGAGGCCTCCACGGTCGCCGAGGCCATGACCCGCATCCCGCTGGCCCACCCCGACGTCGCCATCCTCGACGTGCGCCTGCCCGACGGCAGCGGCATCGAGGTCTGCCGCGACATCCGGTCCGACGACCCCAGCGTCACGTGCCTCATGCTCACGAGCTACGCCGACGACGAGGCCCTCTACGCGAGCGTGATGGCGGGCGCGGCCGGCTACGTCTTGAAGCAGGTGCGCGGGCGCGACCTGGTGGCCGACGTGAAGAAGGTGGCCGGTGGGGGCACCCTCATGGACAGCCGGGCGATCGCCAAGGTGATCGAGCGCATCACCAACCCGCCGAGCCCGAGCGACGAGCTCGCGGCCCTGTCGCCCCAGGAGAGGCGACTCCTCGACCACATCGCCGAAGGTCTGACCAACCGCCAGATCGCCGAGGTGATGTTCCTCTCGGAGAAGACCGTCAAGAACTACGTGACGAGTCTGCTCGCCAAGCTCAACATGGCCAACCGCACCGAGGCCGCGGTCTTCGTGACCCGCCTGCGCGACGGGACGCTCGACCAGCCCTAGGCGCTAGAGGGCGCCCACGAGGTCGAGCCCGCGCTGGGCGAGGCGCTCTTCGAGTTCGCGCCGCTCCTTCTCGGGGTGGCTGAAGTCGTCGGGCTCGACGACGACGTCGTTGGCCAGGCAGAGCTTCACGAGTGCCCGGTCGTAGGCGATCTCGGCGGCGAGCGCCGCGTAGGCGCCCTTCTGACGCCTCGAGGAGGTACGCACCATCTCGCGCCGACAGTTGCGCGCGTACTCGACCAGGGTGTCGTCGCGGATCTCGTTCGGCCACTCGGCGAGCGCCCGGGTGAGGAGTTCCACGTACATCGACATGCGTTCATCCTCCCCGTGCGAATTGGGTCCCGTCTAGGGACCCTCGTCCCTTGCTCCGTGGGCTCGGAGGGTAGTCGCGCGCGGCGCTCGGTCCGCTCCCGCCCACCCCTCTCGTGGCCCGCGACGCGCCTCCCCGCCCCTCGAGTGGAGGGGGCGCCGGACCGGTCGCAGGGGCCGAGACGACGGTCATCGTCCGACCCGGTCCGGCGTCCGCCTCCGTCGCCAGTGTTCTCGACCGGCCCCGCCGGTCCCCAGTGACCATGGTCCCGACATGGTCGGACCTTGGTCCCTGTCGGCGGCGCCGGGGGTGAGGTGAGACTGTCCGGGAGCCTCGAGAGAGAGCCTTGAGAGGCGAAGGAGTGATCATGCAGAGGAAGTTCTTCGACATGCTGCTCAGCGTCGTGGGCCTCGTCCTCGTGGTGGCGCTCGTCGTGGGCGGCGCGCTGCTTCTGTGGGGTGCGAACTTCGCGAACTCGAACGTCCACGACCAGCTGGCCAAGCAGGAAATCTACTTCCCGACCACGGCGGCCTTCGCCGCCGCCAAGCCCGGCACCGAGGTCACCCCGGGGATGAAGCCCTACCTCTTGCAGTACGCGGGCCAGCAGGTGCTCACCGGGGCGCAGGCCGAGGCCTACGCCAACCACTTCATCGCGGTCCACCTCTCGGAGATGCCCTACGGGGGCGTCTACTCCAAGGTCTCGGCGGCCTCGCGGGCCAACCCCACCAACACGGCCCTCGCCGGGGAGGTGCAGACGGTCTTCCAGGGGACCACACTGCGCGGTCTCCTGCTCGAGGCCTACGGCTTCAGCCAGTTCGCGCTGATCGCCGAGTGGGGCGCGGTCGCCTGCTTCATCGGGGCGGCGGTCATGCTGATCCTCGTGCTCATCGGCCTCGCCCACGCGCGGCGGACCCCTGAGACCGAGCAGCTGGTCGTGCACACCCCCGAGGAGGCCAAGGATCTGATCGGCGTGTGATCTTCCCCGACCACCGATCAGGCGGCCCGGCTCTCTGAGCCGGGCCGCATCCTATTCTGGGGAGGCCGCGACCCGCGGGGCGCGCGCCGGCCAGGGCACGATCGGAGAGACCCGGGCCTGGTACTCGCGGTACGACGGGTACCTCGAGACCGATATCTCCTCGGTGAAGCGCGTCGAGCCGACGAAGAGCCCGGTCAGGACGGCGGGACAGAGGATCGTCCAGTCGAGCGCCTGGCCCACGGCGAGGGCCCCCAGCACGTAGACCAGCCACCACTGGGCGAGCTCGAAGAAGTAGTTGGGGTGGCGCGAGGAGGCGAAGAGGCCGGTCGTGAGGAAGTCGGCCTCGGGGGTGCGCCCGGCCTCGCGGGCGCGGCGCTTCGCCTCCTGGAAGCGCCACTGCTGTTCGTCGGCCACGGTCTCGAGGGCGAGGCAGGCGAGGAAGGCGAGCGCGACGAGCGCGTCGGCCAGGGTGTAGTGGGCGCCGCGGCGGTGCTGGTAGGCCCGCCAGACGGGCATCGTGATCAACACGAGCAGCGCGTTCTGGGCGAGGACGATGAAGCCGAGGTTGAACAGCTGGAACTGCCAGCGTGTCATGCGCGCGCGCAGCACCGCCCAGCGGTAGTCCTCGACCCCGCGGTAGCCGCCCTTGCGCGCGAAGTTGAAGGTGAGCCGCGCCCCCCACAGGGTGACGAGGGCCGCGAGGACGTCGAGGCGCGCGTCGCGGCCGTGGTCGGCCCAGGCGAAGATCCAGGTGTAGAGGACGGGCAGGATCGACCAGAGCCGGTCGACCCACGAGGTGTCGCCCGAGACCAGGGAGGCGACCCAGCAGAACACGGACGCGGCGCCGGCGAGCGCCAGGACGAGGACGAGGGGGGCCACGGCCGACGACCCTACCGGGCGCGAGCGCTCGGGCGGGTCCCGCGTCCGCCGGGCCCCACGAGGACACCGCGGCTCCCGAGCGCCCGTGCCAGGGCTCGTGGGCCCGACGCGGGCGCCCCGGTCGCGGTGACGGCGTCACCGGGGGCCCCGGGCGGGGCTCCCTAGACTCGCGCCGTGCGCACCGAGGTGGACGCGGCGACGATCGGCGAGGCCTGGCGGGGCATCGCCCGGCGCATCCTGGCGGACGGGGAGGCCTCGAGCTACGACGGGCGGGCCACCCTCGAGCTGCTCCTGGTGACGCTCACGGTCGCGAGCCCCGACCCCGCCGACGAGCTGATCGAGCGCGGGGCCCCGCGCGAGCGCCTCGAGTGGATGCGGGCGAACTTCGCCTCTCGCGAGCGCGTCGCCGAGCTCGGTGACGCCGACAGCTACGCCACGCGACTGTTCGACTACGCCGGGACCGGGCTCGACCAGGTCCACGGCGTCGTCGAGCGGCTGCGGACGGACCCGGTGAGCCGACGGGCGGCGATCACGACCCTCCAGCCCCTCACCGACACGGCCTACGTGCCGTGCGTGAGCCTGCTCGACTTCTTCAACGAGCCCCGGGGGCTCAGCGTGGTCGCCTACTGCCACTCGATCGACTTCGGGACCAAGGGCTTCGCCAACCTGGTGGAGTTGGCCCACCTCCAGCGCCGGGTGGCCGACGGCGTGGGATCGCCGGTCGGCGCGCTGACCATGGTCGTGAAGTCAGCCCACGTCTACGACGATGACCTCGAGGCGACCCGGGCCGTCCTCGAGCGCCCCTAGCTGTAACTCCCAGCCACGTTCATCACGCGGCTGATGGGAGGACCCCCGACGGCCGTGTGGTAGCGAGAAGTGTTGTAGCGCTGGAGGAACCTGTCAAGTTCCTTGGCCCGGGCGGCGTCC
>JAKBNI010000032.1 GCA_021831125.1 Actinomycetes bacterium
GGCCGGCGCGCGCCGGACGACCCGAGGGCGGACCCCGTCGCGAGGGCGGACCCCGTCGCGAGGGCGGACCCCGTCGCGAGGGCCGCACCGAGCGGCGCGGGCCAGTGACCCCACCCATGACGACGACGCATCGCAACGCCCTGCTCGCGACCCTGTCGCCCGAGCAGCTGCCCGTCGCGGAGCAGCTCCTGCGCGGGGGGATGCCCGCGGTGCGCACGGCCGTGGAGACCCAGAACAAGAACGCGGCCGCCCAGGGCCGTCCCACCGTCGACCCCGCGACGATCGAGCGCATCGCCGAGGACCTGCTCGCTCGGACGAACCTGGCGACCTGGAAGGACCGCGCCGCGGGCGGCATCGGCGCCGGCAAGGAGCTACGACTGCGCGACCTGCGGGCGATCGTGACCTCGGCCAAGACGGTGTCGCTCGATGACGAGGCGCGCGCTCAACTGAAGGAGCTCCAGGGGGCCCTGCACGACCGGGTCGAGGCCCTACGGGTCCAGTGGGGCGAGAAGCTCGACAGGGCCATCGGGACCGGTGACGTGGCCGAGGCGCTGGCCCTGGTGGCCCGGCCCCCGGACGTGTCCACGCGCGTGAGCGCCGAGGTGGCCGCCAAGGTCGTCGCGCTGACCTCGGAGTTCCTCCGGGTCGATCAGGACCCCGAGAAGTGGCGGGCCGTGGTGGAGCTGGCCGTGGACACCTCGATCCGTCGGAACGTGAAGCCCTCGGGCATCCCCGACGACGAGGCCAGCCGGGCCGTCGCGGTCCACAACGCCGGGGCCATCCCCGAGCTCGCCAAGCTCCTCGGCATGAAGGTGCCCCCTCCTCCGCCACCGGCGAAGAACGTGCGCCGGGCGGTCAGCCGGCGCGCATCGTGAGGAGCCGGGCCTTCCAGCCGATCGACTCGTAGAGCGACTTCGAGGCCCGGTCACCGGGAAGGGCGTAGCCGTCGGTCGGCGGTGTCGTGCCGTCGAGCAGCGCTTGAACGAGTGAGCGTCCGTGTCCGCGACGGCGCTCCCCGGGCGTGACGAAGAGGGCGGCGATGACCCCGTCGCGACACCACGCGAAGCCTACGGCGCCCCCCGCCTCGACCGAGATCCAGAGCTGGCCGGCCGCGAGCGCGTCGCGCAGGACCGCGGCGTCGTCGCGGCCGTCGCGCAGGTCGCCCAGGAGCGCCGGTCCACCCCGGTGCTGGGCGCACTCTCGCGCCGCGTCTCCCCAGAGCCCGGTCAGCGCGTCGGCGTCGGCGGGCGAGGCGGGGCGAACCAGGGCCGTCACCCCCTAGACGCAGTCCCGACAGAGCATGTTCGTCGCGTCGGCGAGCTGGCTCATCTTCTTCAAGAGCCGACAGGACCGGCAGCGGAACTCGTCGTCCTGCTTGGGCAGGATGGCCTCGGTGCTCTCGAGCGTGCCGTCGATCTCGACGACGGAGTCCTCGTCGTCGTCGGGCACGACCTTGCGCAGAATGGTCTCGGCCAGGACCTCGTCGAGGGCGAGCTCGACGTCGGTGTCGTCGACCAGGTCGTCCTCGTCGTGGACGGGGATCGCCGTCGGGCCGGCCCCCTCGTTGGGCTCGTCGACGTCCTCGACGTCCTCGACGGGCTCGGCGTCCTCGTCGTCGGCGCCAGCGGTTTCGCCGCCGCCGTCCCCTTCCTCGAGCGCGAGGTCGTCGTCGTCGATCTCGTCGGTGTCCTCGCCGTCCTCGTCGAAGCCGTCAGCGAGCTCATCCTCGTCGAACGCGTCCTCGTTCTCTACGTCCTTGGCCATATGTCCTCTCTTCAGGCGCAGGCATTGTAGGGCCTGGCGCCGCCGCGTGACGTCCATTCCGCGGACCTTTTGGCCGGAGGGGACCTTGGTCCCCGGACGGGCGTGGGCGGAGGGACGACCCTAGCGGGTGGCGCGGCCGCGCTCGGCGGCGCGCTCGGCCTCGAGGCGCTCGAGGTCGACGTCGGAGTAGTCGACGAAGCGCATGGCCCGGGCGATTCGGGTGTGTCCGGCCTGGTCGGCGATGAGCCGGCCCATCTCCTGGGCCACGCGGCGGTAGCTGGGGTGACCCTGGGGGCCCGAGCGCAGTTCGATCACGTGCATCGCCTCGCGCGCGTTCATCTGCATCGCGTAGCGCATCCGGAAGGCCAGGGCCACGCAGTACGGCGCCTGTTCGGGCAGTTCGGCGGCGACGGCCCCGAAGAGCTCGCCCGAGCGGTCCAGGCTCTGTCGGTAGGGCTCCTCGAGCCCGGCCTCGGCGACGACCTCGGGCACGCCGTAGCCGAGGCTGACCCCGAGGGGCTGCCACTCGATGGTGAGCAGTCGGTGGCGCTGGAGGTCGCGGAAGGCCCCGTAGTCGCTCACCACCTCGAAGCGGTAGTCGGTGCGCTCGAGGGCTCGGCCCGGCCGGTGGCGGCGATTGCGTCGCTCGCCCACGTAGGCCTCGAAGACGGCGTCGCGCTCGCCCTGGCTCAAGGCGGCGACGCGCGCGGCGGCCTGCGCGTGGGTGGCCCGGGAGCGCTCGAAGACGATCGCCTCGAGCACGCGGTCCTCCCCGGCCGGGTCGAACGAGACCAGGCGCACCACGTCGTGCCCCTCGCCCGGGTCCTCGAGGCCGAGGTCGGCGACCGCCGTCGCGCTGGCCCGCTCGGCCCCCTCGAGGTAGTCGACCCAGACCCCCCCGCGCTCGGGCACGTCGAGTCGGCGCAGGAACGACGGGATGACCTTCTCGAGCTCGACGCGCATCAGCTCGGCGTAGTGGCGCGCCTCGGGCAGGGCGTTCGCCCGCATCCGCAGCAGGAGCGCCTCGTAGGCCTGGCCCGAGGCGTAGATCCCCAGGTTCGACAGGGCGCTCGCCGGCAACAGGCCCCTCAGGCCGTCGAGCGCCTTGGCGCGGATGGCCTGTCGGTAGACGAAGTCGGTGTCCTCGGCGGTCTTGGGGTAGCGACGGGCGAGCCAGTCGGTGAGCCGCGGCAGGAGCTCGCGGTAGGTGTCGAACATCCGGTCCATCTCGCCCACGTAGCGGGCGCCGAGGCGTGACTCGAGCAGGTCGTGGTCGCGGTAGAAGCGGTAGTGGCCGTTGGCCAGACGGCGGTCGTAGCCGATGTAGCGCGTCGACTGCTCGAGGTAGCTCATCAGCCGTCCGTGCTCGAGGACCTTGGTCAGCAGGTTGCTCGCCTGCTCACAGGCCAGATGAACCCCCCCGAGCTGGGCCACCGAGTCGTCCCCGTACTCGACGAAGATCCGCTGGTAGAGCTGGTCGGCGCGCGCGAGGCCCACCGTGGCGTCGACGGTCGCGTCCCCGGCCAGCTCGAGGTCGCCGACGAACTCGTCCAAGAAGAGCCGCCGGAGGCTCTTCGAGGAGCGCGAGTAGCGCGCGAAAAGGGCCCCCATCACCACCTCGGGCAGGTTGACCAGGGCGAACACGGGTCCCTCGAGGCTGGTGAAGTACCGGCGCAGCACCGCGCGCTCGTCCTCGGAGAACTCCTCGACGACGTAGGGGTGCATGGGCTACCGAGACTAGAGCCCGTCGTCTCGATAGGGGTGGACGCTGGCCGATCCGGCAACAACGCTGCGCACGAGCGCCTCGCGAGCCTCGCCGGCGACCCGGGCGAGGGCGCCGAGGTGGCCGAGCCGGGCGATCTGCTCGCAGAGGTCGGCGACCTGCTTGGCCTGGCGGACGAAGTCGCCGGGCGAGGTGTGGCCCAGCTCGGCGTCGGCGAGGTCGAGGACCGGGCCGAGGGCGACCCCGCGGGCCCAGGCGGCGATGACCGTGGCGAACGCGCCGTCGGGCTCTTTGGCGTGAGGGACCCCGTGACGGTCCTCCGCGGCGCACGTCGCGGCGTAGAGGGCCTGGACCTCGCGAAGGCTCTCGGCCATGGCGGTGCGACGGACGGGACCGAGACGGTCGTGGGTCGCGCGACGGTTCTTCGAGGCGACGCCCTTGGCGGCGCTGTGGGCCCGAGGGGCGCGACGCCCCTCGTAGCTAAAGCAGCTCAGCACCCCCGCCAAGGGGGCGGCCTCGAGGCCGTCGAGGAGCCCGGCGGCGATGGTCTCGGCGATCAGCAGGTCGCACTCGTGGTAGAGCGAGCGCAGGAGCTGGCCCGCGTCGGTCAGGGACCAGCCCTCGGCGTAGCCGAGGTCGCAGAGGACCCCGTGACGGGCCGCCAGCATCTCGTCGAGGGGTCGGCGGCGTCCCGCGGGCCGGCGCACGTTCTCGAACTGGGCGTAGCTGCGCCGCACGACCGCGAGGGCCGTCTCGCGGTCGAAGTGGTCGACCAGGTTGGCCGTGAGGTTGTAGGTGGGCCGGAACGAGGAGTGCAGCTCCGAGGGCGGGGCCAGGGCCACCCGGGCCACGTCGGCCAGCGAGAGGTCCGTGGCGAAGCAGACGACCGCGTGGCCCTCCTCGTCCAGCCCCCGACGTCCGGCGCGCCCGGTCATCTGGGCGTACTCGGCGCTCGTGAGGAACTGGCGTCCCGCGTCGGAGTACTTCGAGAAGCGCTCGATCGCCACCGTGCGCGCCGGCATGTTGATCCCGAGCGCCAGGGTCTCGGTCGCGAAGACGACCGCCAGGAGGTCCTGTTCGAAGCAGGCCTCCACGATCTCTCGGAAGGCCGGCACCATGCCGGCGTGGTGGCTCGTGATCCCTCGGGTGAGGGCGTCGAGGAACTCCCCGTACTCGAGGGCCGCGAGGTCCTCGTCGCTGAACTCGGCGAGTCGCGCCTCGGCGATGGCCTCGATGCGGAGGCTCTCCTCTCGGGTGGTGAAGCGCAGTCCGTCGCGTCGCAGCTGGTGGACGGCGTCGTCGCAGGCCGCCCGGGAGAAGATGAAGACGATCACCGGCAGGAGGTCCTCCACCTCGAGGGCGCGCATGAGCTCGGAGCGGCGAGGGGCCCGGAAGGGCGGGGGCGGGGCCGACGAGCGCGGGCCGTGCCAGCGCGGACCGGGCCGGAACTTGCGCGTGGCGCGCAGCGCGTTGTCCACCCGCCGGGCGCCCTCGGCGAGGCGCCCCTCGTCGATGAGGTCGAGAACCTCCGCCTGGGCCTGGCCCCGACGCACGAGGGCGACGTGCTGGTGCAGGGCGATCGGCCGCTCGGTCTCGACGACGACGCGCGTCGCGCCGCGAACCTCGGCGAGCCACTCCCCCAGCACCGGCGCGTTACCGATCGTGGCCGACAGGGCGACGAAGCGCACCTCGGGCGGGGTCAGGATGATGACCTCCTCCCAGACCCCGCCGCGGAAGGGGTCTTGGAGGTAGTGGACCTCGTCGAGGACTACGAGGCCGAGGTCCGCGAGCTGGCTCGAGTCGGTGAGGAGCATGTTGCGCAGGACCTCGGTCGTCATCACCACGACCGCGGCGTCGCGATTGACCGAGACGTCCCCGGTGAGCAGCCCCACGGCGTCGCGGCCGTAGAGACGGCCGAGCTCGTGGAACTTCTGGTTCGAGAGGGCCTTCAGGGGCGTGGTGTAGAAGGAACGCCGCTGGCGGGCCAGCTCTCGGCCGATGGCGTAGTTGGCCACCAGGGTCTTGCCCGAGCCGGTCGGGGCGCTCACGAGGACGGTGGCGCCGGTGTCGAGCGCGTCGAGGGCCGCGACCTGGAAGTCGTCGAGGCCGAAGCCCAGGCCCTGGACGAAGTGGGTGCGGTAGTCGGTCACTTCTTGAGCAGCTTGCCGACGCCGATCGCGAGGAAGTAGAAGACGACGAGCGGCACCGCGAGGGCCAACATCGAGAGGGGGTCCCCGCTCGGGGTGAAGACGGCCGACGCCACGGTGATCGCGATCACCGCGATCCGCCAGCCCTTCAGGAGCTGACGGGGATTGACGATGTTCACCAGCTCCAGCGCGACCAGCACGACCGGGAAGAGGAAGGTCAGCCCGAAGATGAACATCATGAGCAGGAAGAGCGTGAGGTACTGGTTGGGGTTGTACTCGGTGATGAGCGAGGAGCCGCCGATCGACTTCAAGAAGGCGATGGCGTGGGCGAAGCTGAAGTAGGCCACCACGACGCCGGCGGCGAAGAAGACGATCGACGCCGTGACGAAGGGCACGACGTAGCGCTTCTCTGTGGACTTGAGCCCGGGGGTGACGAAGCGCCAGGTCTGCCAGAGGATGATGGGCGAGGCGAGCACGAATCCGGCGAACAGGGCGATCTTCACCCGCAGGGTGAGACCGTCGAGCGGGTTGGTGACGAGGAACTTGCAGTGGTCGGGCACCGCGGCGCAGTAGGGGTGCTGGAGGATGTCGAGCAGGTGGGTGTAGAAGACGAAGCCGAGGACGCCGATCACGAAGACCGCCGTCGCCATGACCATGAACCGGTACCGGAGCTCCTTCAGGTGCTCGGCCAGGGTCATGCCACTCTGGGCGCGGCTGTAGCGGGACACGGCGGACTAGTTGAGCGAGGGGTCCGGCGCGGTGCCCCAGTCGGCGGCCGAGGGGGGCGGAGGGCTCGGTCGGATGTCGGGGGCGAGCAGGGGCACGTCGTCATCCGGCGCCGCGGACGCCTCGGATGGAGCCGCGGTCTCGTCGGGCTCGGGGGCGGCCACCCGGTCGGCGAGCTGGTTGAGCAGGCTCACCGGGCTGCGGGCGAGCCGGGCGATCTCCGAGGCCGTTGGCAGGTCGGGGATGGCCTCGCGGACCTCGCTCTCGACGCGCTGCTGGATGCCCTTGAGCGCACGCCACCCCGCCCCGAGTCGCTGGGCGACCTCGGGGAGCTTGTCGGGCCCCATGACCAGCATGATCACCGCCACGATGATCAGGATCTTGAGCGGGCTCAGGTCGAACATGGGGCCATTGTACGACCGCAGGACCGGGCTAGGCCCGGCGCTCGAGGCTCGCCAGCAGCTTGGCGAAGCGGTCGTCGTGGCTCTTGAAGGGGTCCTTCAAGAGCACGGTTCGCTGCATCTCGTCGTTGAGCTTCAGGTGCACCCAGTCGACGGTGTAGTCGCGCCGGTGGCGCTTGGCGGCACGGATGAACGTGCCGCGCATGTGGGCGCGCGTGGTCGCCGGCGGGGTCGAGGTCGCCTCGAAGACCTGCTCGGGGGTCACCACGGTGCGCACGTGGCCCCGTGCGGCGCGTCGGTAGAACAGGCCCCGCTCGACGTTCGTGTCGTGGTAGAGCAGGTCGATGAGCCCGACGCGGGGATCGGCCAGGTCGACGCCGTGGCGCTCGCGCTCGCGCTCGATGATCTGGAGCTTGGCGATCCAGTCCACGCGATCGGCGAGCGCCATGGGGTCGCTGCGGTAGAGCTCGATGACCTCTCGCCACAGTCCGACCACCTGCTTCTGGTCTTCGGGCACGTCGTGGGTCTCGACGAAGAGCTGGGCGCGCTCGCAGAGGTCCTCTTGGATCTCGAGCGCGGTGAGGTCGCGGCCGTTGACGAGCTTCACCGGCTCCTTGCTCCAGAGGTCGTAGGAGATGTCACGCAGCGCGTTGATCGGCGAGGCCATCTGGTAGTCGCGCAGCACCGTGTGACGGTCCTCGATCATGGCGAGCACCACCGCGGCGGTGCCCACCTTGAGGTAGGTCGCGAACTCGTTCATGTTGGAGTCGCCCACGATCACGTGAAGCCGACGGAACTTCTCGGGGTCGGCGTGGGGCTCGTCGCGGGTGTTGATGATCGGCCGGCTGCGGGTGGTCGCCGAGGAGATCGACTCCCAGATGTGCTCGGCCCGCTGGCTCATGGCGTAGGTCGTCCCGCGCGCGTTGGTCACGACCTTGCCGGCGCCGGCGAAGATCTGGCGACTGATGAGAAAGGGGATGAAAACGCTCTCGAGCCGGCTCAGGTCTTCGATGCGCTCGATGCAGTAGTTCTCGTGGCAGCCGTAGGAGTTGCCGGTGGAGTCGGTGTTGTTCTTGAAGAGGTAGATGTCCCCGCGGATTCCCTCATCGGCGAGCTGGGACTGGGCGTAGCCGACGAGCTCGCGCAGGATGGCCTCGCCGGCCTTGTCCTGGGCCACGAGGTCGACGAGGGTGTCGCACTCAGCCGTGGCGTACTCCGGGTGAGAGCCGACGTCGAGGTAGAGGCGGCTCCCGTTCTCCAAGAAGACGTTCGACGACCGGCCCCAGGCCACCACCTTGCGGAACAAGAAGCGAGAGACCTCGTCGGGACTGAGCCGCCGCTGTCCCCGTAGGGAGAAGGTGATGCCGTACTCGGTCTCCACGCCGTAGATGCGACGCAGCATGCCTACCCCTCGCCCAGCAGCTCCGCGATCCGGTCGGCGGCGAGGCGCGTGAAGGTGCGGCGCTGACCGCGGTCCTCCAGGATGCCCACCTCGAGGTCGGAGATCGGGATGGTGCGATCGGGGCCGGCGAGGGCGGAGACGGCCTGGCGCAGAGTGGTCGCGAGGTCGACGACCTCGGGGACGGCCTGGGCGAATCGCTCGCGAATGACCTCGGCGTCGCCCCCGATCACCGAGAAGCGCGTCTCATCGGCGATCGTGCCCTCGTAGAGGATGCGGAAGAGCTTCGTCGGACGCAGGTCACCGCCCAGCTGGGCCACGAGGACCTCGACCTCCAGGGGCTTCTGGCCCTCGGTGAACATGTCGCCGAGGTGCTGGGCGTAGTAGTTGGCGAGGGCCCGCGCGTCGACATCCTCGCGGGCGTAGGTGAAGCCCATCGAGTCGGCCCAACGCACGCCCGCCTCGCGCAGCCGGTCGTACTCGTTGTACTTGCCCGCTCCGGCGAAGGCGATGCGGTCGTAGATCTCCGAGACCTTGTTGAGCGAGGCCGACGGGTTCTCCGCCACCATCACCACACCCCGGTCGTAGAGCGAGGCGACGATCGAGCGGCCCCGGGCGATGCCCTTCTGGGCGAACTCCGCCCGGTCCTTGATGAGCTGCTCGGGCGAGACGTAGAAGTAGTTGCTCACCGCAGGGCTCCGCCGGCCACGCCTCGGGACTCCGCCCGGCGCTCGTTGATCCGGTGGAACCTCTCCCCCACGTCGTCCGCGGCGAGTTCGCGGAAGCCGGCCGCGTCGAGGACGACCATCATCGGGAAGATGCCGCGCACGAAGTCGGGCCCGCCCGTGCTCGGGTCGTTGTCACCGGCCTCGTAGAGCGCGAGGGCGGCGAGCTCGAGGCCGGCCTCAAGGTCGAGGTCGGCGCGAAAGCCCAGGCGCAGGGCGCCCTCGGCGAAGGGCGTCCCCGAGCCGATGGTGGCGAAGTCGTAGCGCTCGTAGCAGCCGCCGGCACCGTCGTATTCGAAGATGCGCCCGGCCTGCTGGGTCGGGTCGTAACCGGCGAGCAGCGGCAGCACGGGTAGCGGCGAGGAGAGGTTGTTGCGCTGGATGATCGGTGAGAGGTAGTTGGCCTTGCCCTCGAGACTGAGGACGGTGTCGGTCATCTTCTCGTAGTGCTCGAAGGAGAGCTGGGCGAACTTCAACAACTCGAGGCCCCGGGCCGCGCTCCCCGATATCGCGAGGCCCGTGAAGCGGTCCGCCGCCCCGATCTTTTTCACGTCGCGGCTCGCGATGTAGGCACCGCTGGCTTGGCGGTCACCGGCCATGACGATGCCCTCGCTGTAGCGCACCGCGACCACCGTGGTGGCGTGGGGGACGTCGCTCGAGGTCGGCCCCCACGCCGGGGCGACCCCGAGGGCCTCGGTCAGCCCGAGGAAGGAGGGACCGGGGTCCTGGGTCGGCCCGAAGAGGGGCAGGCCCACGACTACTGGCCGCCTTTTTGGACGTAGTTGCGAACGAACTCCTCGGCGTTCTCCTCGAGCACCTCGTCGATCTCGTCGAGCAGCTCGTCCAGGTCGGCCTTGAGCTGGTCACCCTTGGTGGCGTCGACGCTGATCTCGCCCTGCGCCTCGGCGGTGCGCTCGCTGCGCTGTCGCTGGATCTGCTCTCTCTCGCTCATGATTCCGTTCTACCTGTCCAGGGCCGTCAGGAGATCGGCGGCCGATGCACTCGTTTCTAGCAACTCCTCGGTCAGGGCACGGGTACCCCTCAGGGGGTCGAGCATGGGAACGCGCTGGAGAGGCCCGTCGCCGAGGTCGAAGACGACCGAGTCCCAGTTCGCCGCGACGATCTCGTCGGGGTAGCGCTCCACGCAGCGACCGCGGAAGTAGGCCCGAGTGGAGTCCGGGGGGTTGTGAACGGCTTCACGAATGGCGGGCTCTCCCGCCAGCGGTCGCAGGCCCACCCGTCGGGCGAGCGAGTGGCTCGGGCGAACGTCGTGGTACTGCAGGTCGATGGCCTTGAGCCGGGCGCTGCCCGGGTCCAGCCCGTAGCGATCCCGATAGCCGTTCACGACCCGCCACTTGGCCACCCAGTCGACGCGGTCGGCCACCGCGTCGCGGTCGTCACGGACCCCATCGAGCATCTCGCGCCACTGCTCCAGGACGAAGCGCACCTGGTCGGCCGGGCCGACCGCCGACCCCCCGGTGCGATCGACGTACAACTCGGCGAGTCGCCAGAGCGCGTCCTGGAAGTCCCAGGCGCTGCGCGAGACCCCGTCGTCGCACTCGACGCCCTGGGCGAGCGTGAGGTCCAAGGCGAAGCGGCGCACCGCCGACACCGGCGCCACCGGGGGCGCCGGGAAGAGGGCGGGACCGAGGTCCTCGAGCGCGGCGAGGAGCAGGGCCGTAGAGCCCAACTTCACCACGGTGGCGACGGGGCTCAGATTGGCGTCGCCGATGATCACGTGGAGCCGGCGGAACCGTTCGGCGTCGCTGTGGGGCTCGTCGCGGGTGTTGACGATCGGTCGCTTGAGCGTCGTCTCGAGGCCCACCACCTCCTCGAAGAACTCGGCGCGTTGGGAGAGCTGGAACGGTGGGTCGAGGTCGAGGGCGGACTCGGTCTCGGCGCCCACCTTGCCCGCGCCCACGACCACCTGGCGAGAGACGAGGTGGGGAACCATGGCGCGCACCAGGTGGGCGAACTCGACCTCCCGGGCCACGAGGTAGTTCTCGTGCGTGCCGTAGGAGTTGCCCTTGCCGTCGGAGTTGTTCTTGTAGAGGGTGATCGGGGCGCCGGGGCCGAGGGAGTCGTTGGCGATCGCGAGGGCGCGGCGCATCACCTCCTCGCCGGCCTGGTCGTAGAGGGTCGCCTCGAAGGGCGAGGCGCACTCGGGAGCGGAGTACTCCGGGTGGGCGTGGTCGACGTAGAGGCGGGCCCCGTTGGTGAGGACGGTGTTGGCGAGGTGGGTCTCGACGATCGGCGCGAACGAGGTCAGGTCCACCCGGCCTCGGGCGTCCAGGTCGGGCGTCTCGCCCTCGAAGTCCCAGTTGATGTGGGTGCGACCCTGCTGGGCGTAGGCGTTGACGATGAGGCTGGACGCGGTGATCGGGTCGCCGTCGGGCCCGCCGGCGACGCCGTACTCGGTCTCGATGCCGACGACCTTGGGGATGGCCACGGGACTAGAGGTACTGTCCGGTGCCCACGTGCTGGATGGACCGGCCGCCGTTCACCTCGTGCTCCTCCCGGTTGACCAGGGTGCGGATGAAGACGATCCGCTCACCCTTCTTGCCCGAGATGCGCGCCCAGTCGTCGGGGTTGGTGGTGTTGGGGAGGTCCTCGTTCTCGCGGAACTCCTGGCGGATCGACTCGACCAGGTCGCTGCGGCGCAGACCCCTCCCCTGCCCGGCGATCTCGCGCTTCACGGCGCTCTTCTTCGCGCGACGCACGACGTTCTCGATCATGGCGCCCGAGGCGAAGTCCTTGAAGTAGAGGACCTCCTTGTCCCCGCCCTGGTACGTGACCTCGAGGAACCGGTTCTCGTCGTCGATGCGGTACATGTGCCCGACGGTCTCTTCGATCATGACCTGGATGGCCTTGTCCGCGTCGCCCCCGCCGAGCTCGCGCACCTCGTGCTCGTCGAGGGGCAGATCGGCGCGCAGGTAGCGCGAGAAGATCTGCCCGGCGGCCTCCTCGTCGGGCCGCTCGATCTTGATCTTCACGTCGAGGCGGCCCGGTCGAAGGATCGCGGGGTCGATGAGGTCCTCGCGGTTGGTGGCACCGATCACGATCACGTCGCGCAGCGACTCCACCCCGTCGATCTCGGCCAGGAGCTGGGGCACGATGGTTGACTCCATGTCCGAGGAGATGCCCGTCCCCCGGGTGCGAAACAGCGAGTCCATCTCGTCGAAGAAGACGATGACCGGGACTCCCTCTTCGGCCTTCTCCCGGGCCCGCTGGAAGACGACCCGGATCTGGCGCTCGGTCTCGCCGACGTACTTGTTCAACAGCTCGGGACCCTTGATGTTGAGGAAGTACGAGCGCACGTTGCGGTTCCCGGTGAGCTCGGCCACCTTCTGGGAGAGCGAGTTCGCGACGGCCTTGGCGATCAGGGTCTTGCCACAGCCGGGCGGGCCGTAGAGCAGGATCCCCTTGGGCGCCGGCAGGTCGTACTCGTTGAAGAGCGTCCGGTGCAGGTACGGTAGCTCGACCGCGTCGGTGATCGCCTCGATCTGGCGGTCGAGCCCGCCCACGTCGGCGTAGGAGATGTCGGGCACCTCCTCGAGGATCAACTCCTCGGCCTCTTGACGCGTGAGCTTCTCGATGAGCAGGTTCGAGCGCAGGTCGAGCAACACGGCGTCGCCGCTGCGCAGTTTGATCGAACGCAGCGCCTCGGCGAGCTCGACCACGCGCTCCTCGTCCGCGCGGCCGTAGACGAGGACCCGACGCTCGTCGAGGACCTCCTTCACGGTAACGACCTCGCCCTGGCCGTCGGTCGGGCGCACACCGATCACGCTGAAGGACTCGTTGAGCACGACCTCGTCCCCGCGTGCCATCAGCCCGGGGTCGATCCCGGGGTGCAGGGCGACGCGCATCTTGCGGCCCGAGGCGAAGATGTCGACGGACCCGTCGTCGTTGAAGCCGATGAACGTGCCGTAGACGGCCGGGGGCTGGGTGAGCTTCTCCACCTCGTCACGCAGGGCCGCGATCTGGTCGCGCGTCTGTTGGATCGTGATGGTGAGCTTCTCGTTGTTCGAGCGGCTCTGAGCCAGTTGGCCCCGGGCCTCGAGCAACTTCTCCTCGAGCAGCTCGATGCGCCGGTGGGCCTGGTCGAGGTCGTTCAGGGTGAAGTCGTACTCCCCCGAGCCGTGTCCGTGAGGGCCGCTACCGCCCGGATCGCGTGCGCCTTCCATGACCTCACCCTAGGGGAGACCCCGTGCCTGTCAAGGGCACAAAGACTCCCCGAGGGCCACTAGAGTGACCTCGCTAGGAGCCACGGAGGACGAGCCGATGAAGGTGTGGATTGATCAGGACCTGTGCACGGGCGACGGTCTGTGCGAGGAGATCTGCCCGTCGGTGTTCACGCTGCTCGACGACGGACTCGCCTACGTCAAGCAGGACGGCGCGGTGAAGAACAACCCCGGTGGCGCCGAGGGCGTGGCCGAGGTGCCCGCCGAGTTCGAGGACGCCGTCGTCGAGGCCTCCGAGGAGTGCCCCGGCGAGTGCATCTTCATCGTGCGCGACTGATCCGACACCCGGGCTCCGGGACGCTGTAAGGTAACTCCTGACACACAGGAGGTGACCCGATGACGCCAACGTCGCCGACCACGGCCGAGGTCGTGTGCTCGTTCTGCGGGCGCTCGAGCGCGGTCGTCGAGCGGATCGTCGCCGGCCCGGCCGTGTACATCTGCAACGACTGCGTGGCGCTGTGCGCCGAGCTCGTCGCCGACCCGCCGCCTCGCGCCGGTGACAAGCTGCCGTGGCGAGTGGACACCGACCTCGCCACGGTGCTCGACGCGCTGCCGCGCATGCTCCTCGCCCAGAACCAGGCGGCCGACCACCTGGCGCGCTGGGTCGGACGCGCTCGCGAGCTCGGCGCGACCTGGGCCCAGGTCGGCGCGGCCCTCGGCACGACCCGTCAGTCGGCCTGGGAGCGCTTCTCGGGCGAGGAGTAGTCGGCCCCGACGAGCCGTCGGGCCGAGGTCAGAAAGCCGGTGTGGGCGACCATCCGGTGGTCCGGGCGCACCGAGCGACCGTCGACGTGCCAGGTGCGCCGGAGGATCTCGACGGTCTCGGCCAGGCCGAAGGAGTGGGCGCGCAGGGTCTCGCGCAGCAGCTGGGTCTGGTTGATCGTCGGCAGGTAGGAGAGGAGGATGCCGCCGGGTCGCAGCGCCCGCTCGGCGTGGGCGACGACCGCCCACGGCTCGGGCATGTCGAGGAGAACCCGGTCGAGGCCTCTCTCGTCGATCCCCTCGGTCACGTCACGGATCTCGATCCGGTAGTCGACGTCGTCGCCGAGGTGGGCGCGCACGCTCTTTTGCGCGTGGCGCGCGAACTCCTCGCGCAGCTCATAGCCGACGACCGAGGCACCCGCGCGCAGCAGGGTCATCGACAGTGCCCCCGACCCGACCCCGGCCTCGAGGACGCGTTGACCCGGGGCGATGTCGGCCTGCAGCAGGATCGCGCCTAGGTCCTTGGGGTAGATCACCTGGGCGCCACGGGGCATCTTGAGCACGACGTCGGCGAGGGTCGGGCGCACCACGAGGAAGGCCCTTTCGTTGCTCGCGGCGACGGTGGATCCCTCGGGCAGTCCGATCACCGCGTCGTGGCTGACGATCCCCGCGTGGGTGTGGAACGAGCCGCCCTCCTCGAGGGTGACCAGGTAGTGACGGTCTTTCGCGTCGATGAGCATGACGCGCTCCCCCGCGCGCAGTGCGGTGTCGCTCACACGCGCTCGCGGGCCTTGCGCGTCGGTCGACTGGCCAGGCGGTCGAGGACGCGCAGGAGTACGAGCCCTCCGCCCACGGCGGCCCAGCGCCGCGAGCGGCGGGTGAGGGCTCGGCCGACCACGGTGGCGACCAGCAGCCGGAAGGCGCGCCGGACGATCACGAGCGCACCCGCTGGTCCTTGGCCCGCGCGCGGGCCCTCGCCCCACGGCGACCGCGCCACCAGCCCCAGACGTAGCCCACGAGGAGCCCCCCGACGCCCGCCGCGGCGACGTCGGCTTGGGGGTCGGCGGCGGTGCCGGCCCCCGGGGTGCGCGCCGGCAGGATCGAGCGCATCTTGCGCTCGAGCTCGGCGCGCGTCGCCGAACCGGTCACGGCCGCGCCTTCAAGCGTCTCTTGGCGGCCCCGCTCACCACGCGCAATAGCGCGAGGGCGATCACGAGCAGCGCGAGCACCGCCACGATGAGGTACGGGATCCACGACAGCGAGCCGTCGAGAACCGGGAACTGCCACTGGAGGTAGCGCAGCGCGCCCACCAACAAGAGCACGGTCCCCAGGCCCACGAAGACGCTGCCCACCGCACCGAAGGCCACGAAGCGGCCGAGGTCCTTCAGGGGCTGGAGGGTCTCTTCCTTGACGTAGCGCACGACGAGGTCGCGAATCTCGCCGAGGTCGCGCTGGAGTCCGGCGCCGGCGACCATCTTGCGCCACGAGGGCAGCTTCATGAGGCCAGCCTACTCACGAGCCCTGATCACGTAGGTCGAGCTGGCGGTGGCGACGATCCGGTCGCCTTGGTCGCGCAGGCGGGCCTCGACGAAGGCGACGCTTCGACCCGACTTGAGGACCGTGGCCACACACCGCAGCGCGTCACCCGGGCGCACCGCGCGCACGAAGCTCACCTTCATTCCGGTGTTCGAGACGCTCACGCGGCGCTCCCCCTGCGCCGTGACGGCCGAGGCGCCCATCGCCGAGTCCATGATCGCCGCGAGAAAGCCGCCCTGAACGAGTCCGGCGGGGTTGGCGAAGCGTTCGTCGGGCGTCACCGCCCACTCGGTGCGACCCGGCTCGGACTTGTCCGTGCAGCTGAGCCCGAGGGTCAGGTCGCAGTTGGGGGGCACCTGCATGGCCACCACGGAACGTTACCCCTGCCCCTGGCGTCGCGGACTAGTAACTACGCTGGCTCCCATGCCAGAGATTCGCTACGAGGGCGCGACGTCGCTCGAGGATCGCGCCATCCGCCAGGTCGTCGGGGTGGCCATGGACGCCCCGGCCCGAGCGCGCTCGGGTCACTCGGGCACGGCCATGGCGCTCGCGCCCCTCGGGGTCATGCTCTGGTCGCGACTCCTGCGCCACGACCCCACCGACCCGACCTGGTTCGACCGGGACCGGTTCGTCCTCAGCTGCGGGCACGCGTCGATCCTCCAGTACGCCCTCGCCCACAGCTTCGGCTACGACGTGAGCCGCGAGGACCTCATGGCCTTTCGCCAGCTGCACTCGCGGACGCCCGGACACCCCGAGCGAGGGGTCACCCCGACCGTAGAGGTGACGACGGGGCCCCTGGGCCAGGGCGTCGCCAACGGCGTGGGCCTGGCCCTCGCCGAGCGGGTGCTGCGATCGGAGTTCGGCGAAGAGCTGGTCGATCACCGCACCTGGGTGGTGGCGGGCGACGGATGCCTGGAAGAGGGCGTGAGCCACGAGGCGGCCTCCCTGGCGGGCCACCTGGGCTTGGACCGGCTCACGGTCTTCTACGACGACAACCACATCACCATCGACGGGCCGACCGAGTTGGCCCTGAACGACGACCCGGTGGGTCGCTTCCGCGCCTACGGCTGGCACGTGGTCGAGGTCGGCGAGCGCGCGAACGACCTCACGGCGCTCGAGGCCGCCGCCCGGGAGGCGGTCGCTGAGACGACTCGCCCGACCCTGGTGGTGATCCGCTCGCACATCGGCTTCCCCTCCCCCGAGATGATGGACACCAAGGAGGCGCACGGCAACCCCTTCAGCCCCGAGCAGATCTCCCGGGTGAAGGCGATGCTCGGTCTGCCCGACGAGCCGTTCTTCCTCGACGACGACCTGCCGGCCGCGATGCTCGAGTCCCTCAGCGATCGGCGCGGCGAGAACGGGGCGTGGCGCGCTCGGGTGACGGCCACGGGCGAGCGCGGGACCCGCCTGCTCGACCAGGTCGCGACCCACGCGGCCCTCGGCCACGACGGCGCACCCGAGCCCTACGAGCCCGGCACGAAGGCGGCCACTCGCCGCGCGCTTCAGCGCGCGATGGATGCCTACAGCCCGCACATGCCCGGTCTCGTCGCCGGGTCGGCCGACCTCACCGAGAACACCGGGGTGGGCCTCACGGGAACCGTCGCCCAAGACGCCGCCCACCCCGGCGGTCGCCAGGTCCACTTCGGAATCCGCGAGTTCGCGATGTCGGCCGCCGTGGTCGGGCTGGCCCATCACGGCGGTATCCGTCCGGTGGGATCAACGTTCTTCGTCTTCAGCGACTACGCGCGGCCGGCCGTTCGCCTGGCGGCCCTGAGCGAGGCAGCCGCGCTCTTCGTCTACACCCACGACTCGGTCGGCGTGGGCGAGGACGGGCCGACCCACCAGCCCGTCGAGCACCTGATGAGTCTGCGGGCGATGCCCAACCTGCACGTCGTGCGCCCGAGCGACGCCAACGAGACGCTCGACCTCGTCGGACGGCTGCTGCGGGCCAAGGACCCGGTGCCCACCGCTCTGGTCCTCTCGCGCCAGGACCTTCCGGTCCTCGCCGGCGATGAGGCGGCGGCGAGCCGCGAGGGCGCGCACCGCGGGGGCTACGTCGTGCGCGAGGTCGACGGCGCGCGCTTCACGCTGCTCGCCACGGGCTCGGAGGTGTCGTTGTGCCTGGCCGCAGCCGACGAGCTGGCCGCTCGCGGTGTCGCGGTCCGGGTCTGCGCACTGCCGTGCTGGAAGTGCTTCGAGGACCAGCCTCGGGCGTACCGCGACGCCGTCGTGCGCCGCGACCTCCCCTCGCTCGCGGTGGAGGCCGGGGCGACCCTCGGATGGGCGCGCTACGCCGACGAGGCCCTCGGCATCGACACCTTCGGCCTGTCGGCGCCCGGCCCGCAGGTCTTCGCCGCGCTGGGCCTCGTGCCCGAGACCGTCGTCGCCCACGTCACCCGAGTCCTGAGCGAGGAGCCATGACCACCCTGAACGACCTCTACGACCTCCATGGCCAGAGCCCGTGGATCGACAACATCCGCCGCGACTGGCTGAACGACGGGACGCTGGCGCGCCTCGTGGGCGAGGGCGTGCGTGGGGTGACGTCGAACCCCTCGATCTTCGCCAAGGCGCTGGCCACCTCGGGCGCCTACGACGACGCGGTGCGCGCCCACTCCGGCCTCGACGACGAGGCGCTGTTCGAGGCCCTCGCGGTCGCCGACGTGCGCGACGCCTGTGACGTGCTCACGGGTGTGCACGAGGCCTCACGAGCCGACGCCGGACGCCGCTACCGCGACGGGTACGTCTCGCTCGAGGTCTCGCCCCTGCTCGCGCGCGACACCCAGGGCACGATCGCCGCCGCCCGCCGCCTCTTCGGCGAAGTGGGCCGCCCGAACGTGATGATCAAGATCCCCGCGACCCGCGAGGGCCTTCCCGCGATCACGACCGCCCTCGGTGAGGGCATCAACGTCAACGTGACCCTGATCTTCTCCCTGGAGCGCTACGCCGAGGTGCTGGACGCGTGGGTGGCGGGCCTCGCCGCGGCGCGCGCCGCCGGCCGCGACCTCGCGGCCATCGCGAGCGTCGCGTCGTTCTTCGTCTCGCGCGTGGACGTCGCGGTCGACCCGCTCCTCCCCGAGGGCGACCGCCGACGCGGCACGGTCGCCAACGCCCAGGTCGCCGCGGCCTACGCGCTCTTCCTCGAGCGGGTGGCCCGCGAGGACGTGACCGGGCTGGTGGCCGCCGGTGCCCAGGTCCAGCGCCCCTTGTGGGCGTCGACCTCCACGAAGAACCCCGCGTACGACGACCTGCTCTACGTG
>JAKBNI010000033.1 GCA_021831125.1 Actinomycetes bacterium
CTCGCCTGGTCGGCCGGGGCGGCCAGCCAGGCCCGCCCCGACCGGCTCGAGGGCGTCGTCACCGGCCTCGTCGCGCCGCCCCTCGCGCCGGCGAGCGACCTGGAGCGGGTGGCCGACGACCTGTGGGCGATGGGGCTCACGACCGAGGCGACCGCCCTCGAGCTCGTGCGTCCCGCCCTCGACGCGCGCGGGGTGGCCCGTGCCGGGACGCTGGCCGCGGTCGAGGGCCCCCGGGTGACCGTGGCGGGGGTGGTGACGCACCGCCAGCGGCCCGAGACCGCGAACGGCGCGGTCTTCGTCAACCTCGAGGACGAGACCGGTCACGTGAACGTGGTCTTCTCGCGCGGGGCGTGGCTGCGCTGGCGCGCGGTCGCCGACCGCGCGCCGGCCCTCGTGGTGCGCGGGACCCTGGAGCGGGGCCAGGGCACGCTCGCGCTCTCGGCCGAGCACGTCGAGCCGCTGGCCCTGGGTGCGACGACGCCCTCCCGGGACTGGCACTAGGGCCGGGCGAGCCCGGCCGACGGGGCCGCGAGCCTACGCGTCGCCCGTCGGGCTCCAGCAGCTGAGGGTGCCGGTGAAGTACACCTCCACGCCGTAGGAGGCCCAGAGGTCGACCTGCCAGCTGGGTGAGTCGATGGTGAAGTTCGCGGCGTTGACCAGGCCGGCCGACCCGTTGGAGTTCTGGGGGGCCGAGGAGGTCTGGGTCAGCTCCGCGCCCACCTGGCCGACCCCGCCGTGCTGCACCGCGACGTCGGAGACGGCGAACTGCAGGTCGATCGACCGGCAGCTCGAGTTCTGCGCCGTGATCGAGGCGGCCTGGCCCGGCCCGTCGTTGCCCGTCTCGTTCGACTGCCAGGTGAAGGGCGAACCGCCGACCGGAATGCTGCCCGTGCCCCAGTTGCCGACGTGGGTCTCCTGGGATCGCCGGGCCAGCTCGGGCAGGCTGACCTTGCCGTAGGAGAAGACGGTGACGAGCCCGCTGCGGGCGACGGCCCGGCTCCCGTCCATCACCACCGCGCGGTAGACGTACCGACCCATGCCGAGGCCCGCGGTGGACACCTGGAGGCTCGCGCCCGCCCGGACGCGAGCGACCGGGCGCCACTCGTGCCGGGGCCCGAACTGGCGCTCGAGCGCGATGCCCAGGCGGTGGCTCGTCCCGGGCGCGGACACCTCGAAGGTGATCGGCGCGCCCGCGTCGACCCGACTGCTGAGGGCGCTCAGGGTCACCCGAGCGCCCGCGGCTCCCGCCGGGGGCAGCCCGAGCGCGACGCCGGCCCCCACGCTCACGACGATGGCAGCTCCCCAACGGATCCGACGGCTCACGTGTCCTCCCCTACGGTGCGGTGATCCCTCTCGTCTCACTACCAGAGGTCTCCGGAGGCGCGCAACCACACCGTCGTCCGCGGATCGGCCTGGCGTGGGCGGCGGGGGAAAAAGATTGTTCTCGTCGTGCGTCGCCCCGTCGACCTCGGTCCGGGCTCGGGGGCGAGCCTCAGGGCGTGAACACCCGGGCCGGGCGCTCGCCGGCCTCGATCTCTTCGATCACGAGGCGCTGGGCGAGGGGGAGGTCGTCGGCGTGGGTCACCCCGATGCAGCGCGACTCGGTCTGCATCACGTCGAAGCGCAGCGGCGTGCGGTGCAGGATCTGGCCGACGAAGGTCGAGAGCTGGACCTCCTTCTCGCTCTCGAAGTCGTGGGCCTCGACCGTGGCGCGCATGAGCGGCAGGATCGAGGGCTGGAAGCCCCAGAGGTTCATCGAGACGATCGTCTGGGGGTGCAGCACGTGGGGCTCGAGGCCGTCGTCGGCCTCGTAGCCGTTCAACGTGGCGTGCACGTTGCGCCGCTCGACGATCTCGGTGAGGTGGCCGTTCACCACGGTGCACGTGCCGCGCGAGACCGGCAGCTCGCCCACCAGGGCCCGCTCGAGGCGGAAGCCCACCAGGCCGCTGTTCGAGGAGGTCTGCAGGTGGCGGCCCAGGCGCATGAAGGACTCGCGCCCGTAGAGGTCGTCGGCGTTGGAGACGCCGAAGGGCCTCGTCGTGTCGAGGGCCGGCTCGGCGGCGAGCACGGCGTCGACCGTGCCGCGCAGCTGGTGCTGGTGGGTGAAGCTCACCCGGCGACCCTGGGGCCAGTTCGCCGCGACGTGGGCCTCGATCTCGGGGCCGGTGTCGGGGTTGACGACGATGACGATGTCCTCGAAACCCGCGGCGTAGGCGTCCGAGGCCAGCAGGTCGATCACGCCCTCGCCGTTCGGCCCGACCGGGGCGATCTGCTTGAGACCGCCGTAGCGACGGGCCCTTCCGGCCGCGAGGATGACGAGCGAGGGGCCCTTCACCTCGACCACCTCACCACGGCCGAGGCCCAGGTCATCCCGGCGCCGAATCCGGTGAGCAGCGCGTAGTCGCCCTTGTGGATGCGGTCGTTGGCCCGCGCGTCGGCGACCGCGAGGGGGATCGAGGCGCTCGAGGTGTTGCCGTAGCGGTCGAGCACGACGACCGCCCGGTCCATCTCGATCTCGAGGCGCTGGCAGGCGGCCTGGATGATCCGGATGTTCGCCTGGTGGGGGACGACCAGGCTCAGCTGGTCGGTCGAGACGCCGGCCGCGGCCAGGGCCTTCTCCGCCGAGTCGACCACGACGCGCACGGCCCGGCGGAAGACCTCCTTGCCGTCCATCTGGATGAAGCCCCCGTGCTCGCAGGTGAGCAGGTCGGCGTCGGCGCCCTCGGCCCCGAGGACGAACGAGAGGAGGTCGTTCTCGGTCGGGTCGTACTCGAGCACCGCGGCGCCCGCGCCGTCGGCGAGCAGCACCGCGATGTTCCGGTCGTTCCAGTCGGTCCAGCGCGAGAGGTTCTCCGCGCCCATGACGAGGACGCGCTTGGTCCCCGTCTCGAGCAGGCCGTAGGCGGTGCGCACGGCGTACATGAAGCCGCTGCAGGCGGCGTTGAGGTCCATCGCCGGACAGCTCAGCCCGAGGTCGTGGGCGATCAGGGTCGCCGTGGCCGGGGTGATCCGGTCGGGGGTCGTCGTCGCCAGGATCAAGAAGTCGACGTCACCGGGCTCGACCCCGGCGTCGGCGAGGGCCCGTCGTCCGGCCTCGGCGCCCAGGGTGCGGGCGCTCCCGCCGATCCGGCGCTCCTTGATGCCGGTGCGCTCGGTTATCCACTGGTCGGAGGTGTCGAGGGTCTCGGAGAGCTCGTCGTTGGTGACCACCCGGTCGGGCACCGCCGTGCCCCAGCCGATGAAGCGCGCGCCCATAGAGTCCTCCCGCCGTGCTTGGTGGCCCCAGTCTAGGTGAGGGGGCCCCTAGGCGCCGGGGGCGTCGAGGACCTGCAGGGTGCAGCGCCCCACGCTGATCAGGCGATCCGCGTCGTCGCGCAGCTCGATGCCCCACACGTGCACCCTCCGACCCTTGCGGATCGGCGTGGCCGTCGCGGTGAGGACGCCCTCGCTCATGGCCCGCAGGTGCGAGCAGTTGAGCTCGGTGCCCACCACGGTGTGGCCGGGGCCCACGCTCAGCGCCCCGCCGATCGAGGCGGCCCCCTCGGCGAGCAGGGCCGAGACCCCGCCGTGCAGGACGCCGTAGGGCTGGTGGACCCGCTCGTCGACGGTGACCCGCAGCACGACCCGGTCGGGGTTGGCGAAGACGAGCTCGACCCCGAGGACGTCGTTGACCGAGGGCCGGCTGGGGATGCGCGCCGCGAAGTCCTCGAGGGGCGTCTCGGTCGGGGGGAGGTCGCTCATGGGCCGAAGTCTAGGGAGCCGGTAGCCTCGTCCCGTGGCCCGCGTCGTCGACCTGAGAAGCGACACCGTCACCCAGCCCACCGAGGCGATGCGCGAGGCGATGGCCACCGCCGTCGTCGGCGACGACGGCTACGGCGAGGACCCCACCGTCGCGGCCCTCGAGGCGCGCTTCGCCACGCTCACCGCCAAGGAGGCCGCGCTCTTCGTGCCCTCGGGGGTGATGGGCAACCAGATCGCCCTGCGGGTGCTGTGCGCACCGGGCGACGTCATCCTCACGGGAGCCCACCAGCACGTGGTCGGCTTCGAGATGGGCGCGGCCGCGCGCAACGCGGGCGTCCAGTTCTGGACGGTCGACGACGCCGCCGGGGTCTTCGACCCCACCGAGGTGGCCGAGGCGCTCGCCGCCGAGGACGACCACCAGGTGGCGGTGCGCGCGCTGGCGGTGGAGAACACCCACATGTACGCCGGGGGGGTGCCCTGGTCCTCGCCGGTGCTCGCCGAGCTCGCCGCCCAGGTGGGCGAGCGGCCTATTCACCTCGACGGGGCCCGGCTCTTCAACGCCGCGGTCGCCACCGGGGAGGGCGCCGCGGCGCTGTGCGCGCCGGCGACGACGGTGATGGCCTGCCTCTCCAAGGGGCTCTGCGCGCCCGTCGGCTCGATGCTCGCCGGGCCGGCGTCGCTGATCGAGCGGGCCCGCGTCGAGCGCAAGCGCCTCGGGGGCGCCCTGCGCCAGGCGGGCGTCCTCGCGGCCGCCGGGATCGTCGCGCTCGACACGATGGTCGAGCGCCTCGCCGACGACCATCGCCGGGCCCGCCACCTCGCCGAGGCGTTCGCGCGGGCCCTGCCCGAGGCCGACTACGACCCCGCCACGTGCCGGACGAACGTGGTCTCGTTCGACCACCCCGAGGCCCGACGGATCGTTGCGGACCTGGGGGAGGTCGGCGTGCTCGGCGGGACGGTCGGGCCGCGCCGGGCGCGCTTCGTCACCCACCATGACGTCGACGACGACGGCCTCGAGCGGGCCGTGGCGGCCGTGGCGCGCCTGCGGGGCTGATCACCCTCGCGTCACCGGGTCGTCCCCGAAGCGGCGGGGGCCCGAAAGGTAGCCTGGCCCCGGGCTATGACCGCCATCCGCCACCTCTCTTCGATCCTGCACCGCCCGATCTATGACCCGGACGGCGAGCGGATCGGTCGCGTCCAGGACCTCGTCGCGCGCCTGGGTGACGACCCGCACCCCCCGATCGTCGGGGCGGTCATCCGCATCGAGGGGCGGGACCTCTTCGTGCCGGTGCGCAAGGTCGGCGGTCTCGCCGAGGGCCGCGTGACCTTCGAGGGACGCCGGGTCGACCTGCGCCGCTTCGAGCGGCGCCCCGGCGAGCTGCTGCTCGCCGAGGACCTGCTGGCCCGCCACCTGATCAACCTGGTGCGTGGACGGCTGATCATCGCCAACGAGATCGAGATCGCCGAGGTGGACGGCCGCTGGGAGGTCGTCGGCGTCGATCCGAGCCCCCGGTCGTTCCTGCGCCGGCTGTTCGGGCGCAGCGCCTCCGACGCGTCGGGCCGCGAGTCGATCGTCGACTTCGCCTCGATCGAGCCCTTCGTGAGCCACGTGCCCACGGCCCGGCTGCGCATCCCGTACCGCAAGCTCGCACGCCTCCACCCGGCCCAGATCGCCGACCTCGTCGAGCAGGCCAGCCACGAGGAGGGCGAGGAGATCATCGAGGCGGTCGGCCTCGACCGCGAGCTCGAGGCCGACGTCTTCGAGGAGCTCGACACCTCGCACCAACTCGAGTTCCTCGAGGGCCGCTCCGACGCCGAGGCCGCCCGGCTGCTCGCGCGCATGGAGCCCGACAACGCGGCCGACCTCATCACCGAGGTCGACCAGGAGCGCCGCCTGCCCATCCTCGAGAAGCTGCCGCCCGAGCAGCAGTCCAAGGTCCGCCGGCTGCTCTCGTACAACGCCGACACCGCCGGCGGACTGATGAACACGGACTTCGTCTCGGTTCCGGCGACCGCCACGGTCGCCCAGGCCCTGGCGGCCGTGCGCGACTCGACGGCGCCGGCCGCGAGCGTCCAGGCCGTCTTCGTGGTCGACGAGAGCGGTCAGCCCCTGGGCGCGGCGACGATCGCCGCGCTGGTGCGGGCCCGCGCCGAGGACCTGGCGCTCGCCGCCGCGCGCAGCCCCCTCGCCCACGTGCACGCCCACTGGGACGTCCTGCGCGTCGCGCGCAAGATGAGCGACTTCAACCTCACGGTGCTGCCCGTGCTCGACGACGAGCACCAGCGCATGGTCGGCGTCGTCACGGTCGACGACCTGCTCGAGGAGCTCCTGCCCCAGGGCTGGCGCGCCGACTTCGGCCCGAGTGCGGCGGAGGAGTGAGGATGACCTCGGCCCGCGCTCTCGTTCTAAGGGGGTCCCGCTGAAACCCCCGAGTACCGCCCCCGGGGCGGACCTGACCCACAGGCGACCCTTCGCGAGAGACCGGCACCGCTAGGCCTCCGCGTGGTCGCCACGACCACGTAAGGAGGTGAGATGTCACGCGAGCAGACGACCGAGCACCAGATCACGGGCGCCTTCGGGACCATCCGCGCCCACGACGAGGCCCCCCGCAAGGGGGCTCGCGCGCGCCTGCTCACCCTGGTGGCCATCCTCGGGCCGGGCCTGATCGTCATGGTCGGCGACAACGACGCGGGCGGCATCTCGACCTACGCCCAGGCCGGTCAGAACTACGGCTACACCCTGCTCTGGACCCTGCCCCTGCTCATCCCGGTGCTCGTGGTGATCCAGGAGATGGTCGCGCGCCTCGGGGCCGTGACCGGCGTCGGTCACGGACGCCTCATCCGCGAGCGCTTCGGCCGCTTCTGGGGCAACACGTCGATCTTCTCGATCCTGGTGCTCAACTTCTTGATCATCGTCACCGAGTTCATCGGGATCTCGCTGTCGATGGAGTACCTGGGGGTCCGCCCCCTCGTCTCGGTGCCGATCGCGGCGGTCGTCTTGTTCGCGGTCACCGCGACGGGCTCGTTCCGGCGCTGGGAGCGATTCATGATGCTCTTCATCGCGGTCAACTTCGTGATCGTGCCCCTCGCGCTCGTGACCCACCCCGTCTGGGGTTCGGCCCTGCACCACGCGGTGGTGCCCTCGGTGCGCGGTGGGGCGAGCTCGGCGGCGGTGCTACTCGTGATCTCGATCATCGGCACGACGGTCGCCCCCTGGCAGCTCTTCTTCCAGGAGTCGAACATCGTCGACAAGCGCATCTCGCCGCGGTGGCTCAACTACGAGCGCGTCGACACGATCGTGGGCGCGTTCGTGGTGGTGGCCGTGGCGGCGGTCATCGTCGCGGCGTGCGCGGCCGGGCTGGCCGGCCACGGTGGTACCAACGCCTACACGAGCGCCCTCGGCGTCGCCGAGGGCCTGCGCCGCTTCGTCGGGCCCTCGGCCGGGGCGATGTACGCGATCTTGCTGCTCAATAGCTCGGTCATCGGCGCGGCCGTGGTGACCCTCGCGAGCTCCTACGCGATCGGGGACCTCTCCTCGTCGCACCAGGGTCTCAACGCCCGCTTCGGCGAGGCCAAGGGCTTCTACGGGGGCTACGCGGCGCTGCTCGTGGTGGCGGGGGCCGTCGCCGTCATCCCGGGCGCGCCCCTCGGGACGATCACCCTCGCGGTCCAGGCGCTGTGCGGGCTGATGCTGCCCTACACGACGATCATCGTGCTCCTGCTCAGCAACGACGTCGCCCTCATGGGCCCGTGGAAGAACGGGCGGTGGCTCAACGCGCTCGCGGTCGTGATGATCGTCGCGCTCGTGGTCCTCTCGCTCGACCTCATGATCTCGACCCTCTTCACCACGGTGCCGGTGCTGCGCCTGCTCGTGGTGCTCGCCGTCGTCGGCGCGTTGGGGCTCGTCGTCGGCCTGCCGATCGGGCTGCGCCGGATGCAGCCCCCGCCCCGGGTGGCCGACCGGCGCGAGTGGCGCACGCCCCGGCTCACGCTGCTCGAGCCGATGGCCCCCTCGCGCTGGCGCACCTGGCTGATGCGCTCCCAGGCGGGCTTCTTGGGGGTGGCGGGGGTGCTCCTCGTGGTGCGCATCGTCCAGCTGCTCACCTCCTAGAGTCGTCCGATGACCTCGACGCGGACCCTCGTGGCGGTGCACGCCCACCCCGACGACGAGGCCTTCTTCGGGGCCGGCGCGACGGCCCACTACGCCGCCCTCGGCTACCGGGTGGTCCTCGTCACCTGCACCAACGGGCGCCTCGGCTTCGACCTCGACGGTCGCGAAGGGGTCGAGGCCGGCCACGACCACCTCGAGACCCGGGCGGTGCGCGCGGCCGAGCTCCAGCGCGCCGCGGCCCTGCTCGGCTTCACCCGGGTGGTGACCCTCGGCTACGAGGACTCGGGCATGCGGGGCTGGGCGACCAACGACGACCCCGGCGCCTTCGTCAACGCCGACGTCGGGGCCGTCGGGCGCACCCTGGCCGCCCTCTTCGACGAGGTCGGCGCCACCGTCGTGGTGACCTACGACGAGAACGGCTTCTACGGCCATCCCGACCACGTGCGCGCGAACGAGGTGACCCGCCGCGCGGTCGAGCTCGCCGCGGGCGTCGAGCGGCTCTACTACCCGGTCGTGCCTCGCGGCATCCTCGAGCGGGTCGCCCGGGGCGCGGCGGAGCTCGGCCTCTCGATGCCGGCGTGGGTCACCGAGGCCGACCTCACGGTCGACGACGACCTGGTGGCCACGACCCTCGAGGTCGGAGGACTCGCCGGGCTCAAGCAGCGCGCGATGGCCACCCACGCCTCCCAGATCGACAACGGCGACCTCGTGCACATGGACGAGCGGCTCTTCCGGCTCATGTTCGGCGTCGAGTACTACCGGCGCGCCTGGTCGCGCCGGGAGGCCGGGGGCGACGCCACGGACCTGTTCGGAGGACTCGAGTGAGCCTGACCTTCTGCTGCGTGCACGCCCACCCCGACGACGAGGCGAGCTCGACCGGCGGGGTGCTGCGGCTCCTCGCCGACCAGGGCGTGCGCACCGTGCTCGTCACCTGCACCAACGGGGAGTTCGGCGACGCCCCCGACGGGACCAAGCCCGACGCGCCGGGACACGACCCCGACGGGGTCGCCGCGGTGCGCGAGGCCGAGCTCGCCGAGGCCGTGCGGGTGCTCGGGGTCTCGCGCCTCGTGCGCCTGGGGTACCGCGACTCGGGGATGAAGGGCTGGCCCCAGAACGACGACGCCGACGCCTTCTGGTCGACGTCGCTCGACGAGGCGGCGGCCCGGGTGGCCGCGGTGCTCGACGAGGAGCGCCCCCAGGTCGTGATGACCTACAACGAGAACGGCTTCTACGGACACCCCGACCACGTCCAGGCCCACCGGGTCACCATGAGGGCCCTCGAGATGGTCGACTACGAGCCGACGGTCTACTTCAACGCGATCCCCGACTCGGTCATGGTGCGCCTGCGCGAGCGCTGGGCCGAGGAGGACCGGCGCCGGGCCGAGGCCGAGGGCCGCGAGTACGCGCCCGACCCCGAGGAGGAGGCGATGGACCTGGGCACGCCCGACGCGATGATCGGCGCGGCGATCGACGTGAGCGCGGCCGTCGCCGCGAAGCGCGCCGCCCTGGCGGCCCACGCCTCCCAGATCGCCGACTCGTTCTGGCTCCAGATGAGCGAGGAAGAGTTCGCCCGGGCGATGTCGACCGAGTGGTTCGTGCGCGCGCGCAACCCCCTCGGCCTCGCCGGGACGGTCACCGACCTCTTCGCCGGCTACCGCTAGCCGTGCTCGGGGCGGGGCCCCGGATACTGTGGTCCCCGTGTCGACGACGCTGCTGGAGCTGCGCGAGGTCGGCAAGGTCTTCGGCGACACCGTGGCGCTCGCGCCCACGTCGCTCGCCATCGAGGAGGGCTCCTTCGTCGCCATCGTCGGCCCCTCGGGGTGCGGCAAGTCGACGATGTTCAACGTCATCGCCGGCCTCCTGCGCCCCGACGGCGGCGACGTCGTGCTGCGCGGGGCCCCGATCACCGCGTCGACGGGCCACGTCGGCTACATGCTCCAAAAGGACCTGCTCGTGCCGTGGCGCACGGTGGAGGACAACATCACGATGGCGACCCGGCTCACCCGACGGGTCACCGACGAGGACCGGGCCGAGGCCCGGCGCGTCGCGCACCAGTACGGGCTGGGGGAGTTCCTGCGCCACTACCCGAGCGCGCTCTCGGGCGGCATGCGCCAGCGCGTGGCGTTCATGCGCACCCTCGTCACCCACCAGGAGCTCTTGTTGCTCGACGAGCCCTTCGGCGCGCTCGACGCCCAGACCCGCCTCGAGATGCAAGAGTGGCTCCTGCGAGTCTGGAAGGACACCGGGCGCACCGTGCTCTTCATCACCCACGACGTCGACGAGTCCATCTTCCTCTCGGACCGGATCGTGGTGATGTCCCCGCGCCCGGGCCGGGTGGTGGCCGACCTCGCGAACCCGCTGGCGCGCCCGCGGGGGATCCACACCCTCCTCGAGCCCGACTTCATCGCGCTCAAGGCGAAGGTCCTCGGACTCTTGCACGGGGAGGAGGCGTGAGGCGCCGGGTCCTGTTGAACGTCGGGGTGCCGATCCTCTCGCTGCTGCTGGTGCTCGGGGTGTGGCAGCTCGTCGTGGTGGGCTTCCACGTGGCGAGCTACATCGCCCCGCGCCCGCGCGAGGCCATCACCTCGGTGACGAGCCAGTGGTCGACGCTCTGGCCGCTCATCCTCGGCACGATCCGAGAGACGATCTACGGCTACCTCATCGGGGCGGTGCTCGGCTTCGCCCTGGGCGTGGTGATGGCCAAGATCCCCGTCGTCCAGCGTCTGGTCTACCCCGTCATCCTGGTGAGCCAGGCCGTCCCGGTGATCGCGCTCGCGCCGGTGCTCGTGATCATCCTGGGCTTCGGCATCGTGCCCAAGATCGTCATCGTCACCTGGATCGTCTTCTTCCCGGTCACGGTGAACGTGCTCGACGGCCTCGGCCACGTCGACCCCGACCTCAAGAACCTGGCCCGGGTGTACGGCGCCTCGCGGTGGCGGACCTTCGTCCAGATCGAGGTGCCCGCCTCGACGACCCCGCTGTTCAGCGGGCTCAAGATCGGGGCCATCTACGCCGTCACCGGGGCGATCATCGGCGAGCTCGCCGCCTCCGAGGGCAACTCCCTCGCGCTCTACCAAGAGCACGCCAACTCGAACCTCAACACCGCCGCGGTCTACGGCACCACGATCGTGATGACCCTGATCGGCATCGCGTGGTTCCTCCTCGTCGTGGCCCTCGAGGTCTGGTCGACGCCCTGGCAGCGGCGCAGCGTGGCCCGGCGGCGGTGGCGTCGCGGGGCCGGCGGCGCGGCTGGGTAGTATCGGCCCGGACCACATAAGGGGGACACCGGTGAAGCTCCGCCACCTCGGCCTCGCGGCCGCCAGCTCGATCCTGGTGCTCACGGGCGCCGTGACCGCCGCGACGACGGCCTCGTCGTCGGCGGCCCCTCTCAAGTCCGTGACCTTCGCCTACGACTTCCCCGGCCCCGACTTCGAGCTCATCCCGGTGGTCGTGGCCGAGGACCGGGGCTACTTCAAGTCCCACGGGCTCAACGTGAAGGTGGACTTCCCGTCCAACACCTCCTCGACGACCCAGTTCCTCACCACCGGGACCGCCCAGTTCGGCTTCATCACCACGACCGACATGGCCGTCGCAGTGAACGTGGGCGCGCCGCTGCTCTCGATCGCCAACTACTCGATGAGCAACAACTGGGCCCTCTTCGCCAAGCCCGGGGTCAGCCTCCAGGCGAAGTCCCTGCACAAGACGCTGCTCGGCAAGCGGATCTTCAGCTACGGCGACACCTGGACCGAGGCGATGCTTCCCTTCGTCCTCAGGTACGCGCACCTCACCACGTCCCAGGTCAAGATCATCACCAACCCGACGGCGAACGACCTGACCTACCTGCTCGCGGGCAAAGTCGACTTCTCGACCTCGACGACGAACTACGAACTGGCCGGCTTCGCCGGGGCGCACGTCAAGGGCAAGCTCTCCCAGCTGCTGGGCACCAAGGCCGGCGCGCCGAACATCCCGATCTGGGTCTACGCGGTGACCAAGTCCTACGCCAAGTCCAACCCCGCGACGGTGAGGGCCTTCCTCGCGGCGATCCTCCAGGCGACCAAGTGGGCGGCCGCCAACCCGGTCGCCGCGGCCAAGGCGTTCGACAAGGCCTACCCGAAGTCGGGCTACACCAACGCCTACAACCAGCTCGGCTGGAAGCTGACGGTGCCGTTCCTCACCAACGCCCAGCACCGGTACTTCACCCAGACCAACGCGCAGTGGTCCACGCTCACCACGGCGCTGAAGGGGATCAAGCTGATCACCAAGGTCGCCCCGCCCGCGTCGTACTACACGAACACGTACCAGCCCGCCCAGTGACCTCGCCCCGGATCGGGGTCGTCGGCAGCGCGAACGTCGACCTCGTCGCGCGCTGCGAAGTACTGCCGACGCCCGGTGAGACGGTCATGGCCTCGTCGCTGACCCGCCTGCCCGGCGGCAAGGGCGCGAACCAGGCGGCGGCGCTCGCCGCCCTGGGGGCCGACGTGGCCTTCGTGGGGTGTGTGGGCGACGACGAGTCGGGCGACTGGCTGCTCGCCGGGCTCGCCGCGCGCGGCGTCGACGTCGCGCGCGTGGTGCGCGACGAGCGGGCCACCGGCACGGCGCTGATCGCGGTGGACAACTCGGGGGAGAACCTCATCGTCGTGGCCCCCGGGGCCAACGACGCCCTCACCCCCACGGCCCTCGACCTCGTCGGGCTCGACCTCGTCCTCTGCCAGCTCGAGGTGCCCGTCGAGGTCGTCGAGGCCGTCGTGGCGCGAGCCGCCGCGACCGTCCTCAACCGGGCGCCGGCCCGGGCCCTGCCCCCCGAGACCCTCGCGGGGTGCCGGGCGATCGTCGCCAACGAGCACGAGGCCCGCTCGCTCGCCCTGGCCGAGCTCGCCCACGTCGTGGTGACCCACGGCGCCGAGGGCGCCTCGCGGCTCGAGCGGGGCGTGGAGGTGGCCCGGGCCGAGCCGCCCCGGGTGACCCCGATCGACACCGTCGGGGCCGGTGACGTCTTCTGCGCCGCCTACGCCCTCGGCCTCGCCGAGGGCCGCGACCTCGACGAGTGCCTGCGCTTCGCGGTCGTCGCGGGCGCGCTGGCGACCCTGGCCCCGGGCGCCCAGGGGGCGCTCCCCACCCGAGAGGAGGTCGAGGCGTGCCTCGGCGCATCGTGATCGACACCGACCCCGGGGTGGACGACGCCGTCGCCATCCTGCTCGCGCTCGCGAGCCCCGAACTCGAGGTCGTCGCCCTCACCACCGTGACGGGCAACGTCCACCTCGACAAGACGACCCTCAACGCGCGACGGCTCCTCGAGCTCGCCGGGCGGCCCGACGTGGTGGTGGCGGCCGGGATGGCCGAGGCCCTCGCCGGCTCGCCCGCCCACGAGGGCGGCGTCCACGGCGAGGACGGGCTCGGCGACCTCGCCTGGGACGAGCCGAGCGTGCCCGTGCATCCCGACGACGCCGTCGAGGTGCTGCGCGCCGCGATCGAGGCCGGCCCCCTCACGATCGTCGCCATCGGGCCCCTCACGAACCTGGCCGTCCTCCTCGCGCGCCACCCGGGCATCGACGAGCGCGTCGAGCAGGTCGTGATCATGGGCGGGGCGAGCTACATGGGCAACGTGACCCCGGCGGCCGAGTTCAACGTCTGGGCCGACCCCGAGGCGGCGCGCGACGTCTTCGCCGCGCACTGGCCGATGGCGATCATGCCCCTCGACCTCACCCACCAGGCCTTCCTCAACGACGACGACCTGGCGTTCCTGCGCTCGCTCGGCACCGAGGTCGGCCGGCGCTGCGCCGACATGCTCGAGCCCTACGCCGCCTTCCACGAGCGCTGGTACGACAACCGCGACATCATCATGCACGACGCCACGGCGGTCTACGAGCTCATCGAACCGACGGCCATCGTCAAAGAGGGCGTCGAGGCGACCGTGGAGACGGGCGGGGAGTACTCGCGCGGGGCCACGTGGTTCGACCGGCGCCCCGCCCACCGCGACAGCCCGGTGCGCGTCGGGGTGCGCCTCGACAACGACCGGTTCCGCGCGCTGATCCGCGAGCGGCTGTCGACCTATCGCTAGTAGCGGTAGGTGTCGGGCTTGTAGGGCCCCTCGACGTCCACCCCGATGTAGTCGGCCTGGCGCTTGGAGAGCCGGGTGAGCCGGACCCCGAGGGCGTCGAGGTGGAGCCGGGCGACCTTCTCGTCGAGGTGCTTGGGGAGGGTGTAGACGCGCCGCTCGTAGCGGTCGTGGTTCACGAAGAGCTCGATCTGGGCCATCACCTGGTTGGTGAAGGAGTTGCTCATCACGAAGCTCGGGTGCCCGGTCGCGTTGCCCAGGTTGAGCAGGCGGCCCTCGGAGAGGACGATGATGGCGCGGCCGTTGGGTAGGTTCCACTTGTCGACCTGGGGCTTGATCGTCTCGCGGGTGACCCCCGGCAGCGCGGCGAGCCCCGCCATGTCGATCTCGTTGTCGAAGTGGCCGATGTTGCCCAGCACCGCGAGGTCCCTCATCGCGAGCATGTGCTCGACGGTGACGATGTCGCGGTTGCCCGTGGCGGTAATGACGAAGTCGGCGTCGGCCAGGGCGTCCTCGAGGGTTGTGACCTGGTAGCCGTCCATCACGGCCTGGAGGGCGCAGATGGGGTCGATCTCGGTCACGAGCACCCGCGCGCCCTGGCCGCGCAGCGCCTCGGCGCAGCCCTTGCCGACGTCGCCGTAGCCGCACACGACGGCGACCTTGCCGCCGATGAGCTTGTCGGTGGCGCGGTTGATCCCGTCGACGAGCGAGTGGCGAACGCCGTACTTGTTGTCGAACTTCGACTTGGTCACGGCGTCGTTGACGTTGATCGCCGGGAAGAGCAGCGTGCCGTCGCGCTCCATCTCGTATAGGCGGTGCACGCCGGTCGTGGTCTCCTCCGAGACCCCGAGCAGGCCGGCCGCGACGGGGGCGAAGAGGACCTCGCCGCTCGCGACGATCCGGTCGAGCAGCGCAAGAATGACCCGGTACTCCTCGGAGTCGGCCGACTCGGGGGCCGGCACGAAGCCGGCCCGCTCGAACTCGAGGCCCTTGTGGACGAAGAGGGTCGCGTCGCCGCCGTCGTCGAGGATCATCGTGGGGCCCTCGGCGCCCGGCCAGCGCATGATCTGCTCGGTGCACCACCAGTACTCCTCGAGGCTCTCGCCCTTCCAGGCGAAGACCGGCACGCCGGCGGGGAGCTCGGGCGTCCCCTCGGGCCCGACCACCACGGCCGCGGCCGCGTGGTCCTGGGTGGAGAAGATGTTGCAGCTGGCCCAGCGCACGTCGGCCCCCAGAGCCACGAGGGTCTCGATGAGGACCGCGGTCTGGATCGTCATGTGCAGCGAGCCGGCGATGCGCGCGCCCGCCAGGGGCTTGGACTGTCCGTACTCGGCGCGCATGGCCATGAGGCCGGGCATCTCGCGCTCGGCGAGGGCGATCTCGGCCCTCCCGAAGGTCGCGAGCGAGAGGTCGGCGACTTTGAAGTCGAAGGCGTCAGAGGTCATGGTGTTCTCCCGTGTGTCGTGTCGCAGGCGCCGACCTCTGTCGACATCGCCTGGCTCGAGTGTAATTCAGACCCCGACGCGGAACTCCACGACGTCGCCCTCGGCCATGACGTACTCCTTGCCCTCGACCCGGGCGCGACCGGCGGCCCGCACCGCGGCGAGGGACCCCGCCTCGACGAGGTCGTCGAAGGAGACGACCTCGGCGCGGATGAAGTGCTTCTGGAAGTCCGAGTGGATAACCCCGGCGGCCTCGGGGGCCGTCGCGCCGCGGCGGATCGTCCAGGCCCGGGTCTCCTTCTCGCCGGCCGTGAGGAAGGTCTGCAGTCCGAGCGCTGAGAAGCCGACCCGGCTCAGCTGGGCGAGGCCCGACTCGTCCTGGCCGTAGGCCTCGAGAATCTCGAGGGCCTCGGCGTCGTCGAGCTCGGCGACCTCGGCCTCGACGCTCGCACAGAGCACCACGGCGGGGGCCGGGGCCACCGAGGCGACGAGGGCCTCGCGACGGGCGGGGTCGGCGAGGGTCGCCTCGTCGACGTTGAAGGCGTAGATGAAGGGCTTCGCGGTGAGGAGATGCAGCTCGGCGATCGCCGCGTGGTCGACGCCCGCCATGCGCGCGACCGTGACGCCCCGGTCGAGTCCCTCACGGACCGCCCGGACCGCCTCGAGGGCGGCGACGGCGTCCTTGGAGCGCTTGGCGTCGCGCTCGAGGCGCCCCAGCGCCCTGTCGACCGTCTGGAGGTCGGCCAGGATCAGCTCGGTCTCGATCGTGGCGATGTCGCTCGCCGGGTCGATGCGGCCCTCGACGTGGATGACGTCGTCGTCGGCGAAGGTGCGCACCACCTCGCAGATCGCGTCGCACTCGCGGATGTGCGCGAGGAACTGGTTGCCCAGGCCCTCGCCGGTCGAGGCCCCGCGCACGATCCCCGCGATGTCGACGAATGTCACCGTCGCCGGCACGACCTTCGCCGAGTGGAACATCGTGGCCAGAACCGCGAGTCGGGGGTCGGGGACGTTGACGACCCCGACGTTGGGCTCGATGGTGGCGAAGGGGTAGTTCGCCGCGAGGACGTGGTTCTTGGTCAACGCGTTGAACAGAGTGGACTTGCCGACGTTGGGGAGCCCGACGATGGCGATGGAGAGGGCCATAGGACCGTCCAGGCTACCGGAGTTGTCGGCGGGAGCCCGGGGGCCCCGCCACCCCTAGGGTGAGCGGGTGGCGGACGACGTCGACGAGCGCGAGGCGCGGCTCGACCGGCTCCTCGATGAGGAGCTGGCCTTCGACGCGACGACCGACTCGGGCACTTCGAGTCACTTGTCGATGGCTCTCGTGGCGGCGGGGAACCTCGGTGCCTCGGCTGAGGAGCTCTCGGCATTCTCTCGGCGCTACGCCAAACGTCTCAGTCCCCGGCGTGAGGGCGGAAGGGCCGTGACCCCGCTCACATTCTCCTCGGCCCTGGGCCGGCCGGGCACCTACGGGGCGTTCGTCGACCACTTCACTCGCGAGATCGACGTCCACGGGGTGGACGACGTGGTCTCGCGCACCCTGGACAGGTTGCGCCCGGGCATCCACGGTGGCGCGTATCACGGTGTCTTGCGCTTGGCCTACGCGCTCGAGCGTCCGACGGCTCAACGCGTCGCATCGGGTCTCGCCTACCTCGCCGAGGTCCATCGCCCGCTCGGAGCAGAGGCCTGGAAGGAGGGTTCACGTGGGCCGGAAGAGGCGTTCGCACTCCTCTACCAACGACGCGAGGAGTTCGCGGTCGTCGGCGCCGAGGGCCTTATCGGGGACCGGATGGTCGAAGCGGCAGCGTCGCCGGTCTTCGTCGAGGTGGTGGACTCGGTGGTGATCAACGACTCGACACTCGATTGCCTCCACGCGATCGCTGTGACCCTGTTCGCGATCACCCTGGATTTCGTTGCCCTTCACGGGGTGACTGGCGTCGAGGCCCTGCGCCGAGTGCGTGACAGGATCTCCGACCCGAGGCTCGTGGACCGCGAGGCGCTGCGCTCGTTGTGCGCGGCGTACGTCGTCTGCGGGTGCCCGGCGCTGCCCGAGACGGCGCCCACCGCCCGCCGGTCGGTGCCCGCCGAGCTCGCGCGCGCCGCCCTCGTGAGCGGTGACGAGCACGACCTGAAGATTGCCGACACGGCCCTGAAGCTCGCGGGACGGCCCTGCGGCCCCCTCGTTCTCGAGGCGGCTGGTCGATACGTACGAGGTACGACGTCTCCGCGGGCCGTCGCCGACCGTTCGGGAGACGGTCAGTAGCGCCGGGAGACGCTCCCGGTCCGATCTGAGGGGTGGCTTCTAGGGGGTCTCGTTGGCGGGGACGGTGTCTCTGGCGAGAGTGCCGGCGACCAGTGGGGTGAAGGCTGTCCCGAGCACGACGAAGCCGCCGGCGAGGATGAGCCAGCCCGACCGGCCGAGCCCGATGGCGAGGGCGGTGACCAGGCTCGGTCCGACGATGCCCGAGAGGCTGCGTCCGAGGGAGTACGCCCCCTGGTACTGGCCCAGGAGGTCCTCGCGGGCGAGGCCGTAGGCGATCCCCCAGGAGGCGCCCGAGCTCACGACCTCGCCGAGGGTGTGGGCGACCATCGCGAGGACGAGGACGGAGCTCGCGAGCACCGGGTCGAGGCCGTGGGCGGCGCCGTAGAGGACGCAGGCGAGGGCCACGAGGAACCCGGCCCGTCGGTAGACGCGCGCGGCGCGCGAGACGTCGCCGGACCCGCGGCTCGCGCGGACCTGCAGGGCGATGACCACGAGGGTGTTCACGACGAGCAGCACCGATACCCACCAGCGAGGTGCGTTCGTGTCCTCGACCACCCAGAGCGGCAGGGCGACGCTCTGGATCACGAAGTGCACACTGAACAGTCCGTTGAGGACCGCCGCGCTGAGGTAGCGGCGGTCGCGCAAGACGACGGTCATCGACTCTCGGCGCT
This sequence comes from Actinomycetes bacterium, assembly GCA_021831125.1. GTDB lineage: Bacteria > Actinomycetota > Acidimicrobiia > Acidimicrobiales > RAAP-2 > RAAP-2. Next base: position 18,287 of record JAKBNI010000033.1, read on the forward strand.
GACCGGCCGCCACCGGGCGAGCGGGCATGGGCGGGAGTCGCAGGACGAAGCCGGAGGCGACGAGGAAGGTCAACGCGTTGCCGAGCACCATCGCGACGTAGGCGGTGCGCGTGTCGAT
>JAKBNI010000131.1 GCA_021831125.1 Actinomycetes bacterium
CGACTCGTGGCCGATCACCTGCTGGGTGCGCAGCGCCAGGCGCGCCGCGGCCTCGGTGGGCAGGCCGAGGGCCTCGTCGAAGCCGTTGGTGTGCAGGCTCTGGGTGCCGCCGAGCACCGCGGCGAGGGCCTGGAGGGTGACGCGCACGACGTTGTTGTCGGGCTGCTGGGCCGTGAGGGTCGACCCCCCGGTCTGGGTGTGGAAGCGCAGCATCATCGCGCGCGGGTCGCTCGCCCCGAAGCGCTCGCGCATGATCGTCGCCCACAGGCGACGGGCCGCGCGGTACTTCGCGACCTCCTCGAAGAAGTCGTTGTGGGCGTTGAAGAAGAACGAGAGCCGCGGCGCGAAGGCCTCGAGGGCGAGCCCGGCGGCGAGGGCCGCCTCGACGTAGGCGACGCCGTTGGCGAGGGTGAAGGCCACCTCCTGGACGGCGGTCGAGCCCGCCTCACGGATGTGGTAGCCCGAGATCGAGATCGTGTTCCAAGCGGGCATCTCCGCCGCGCAGTAGGCGAAGGTGTCGGTCACCAGGCGCATCGAGGGACGCGGCGGGTAGATGTAGGTCCCCCGGGCGACGTACTCCTTCAAGATGTCGTTCTGGATCGTCCCGCGCAGCTGCGCGCCGGACACACCCTGCTCCTCGGCCACGAGCTGGTAGAGCAGCAGCAGTGTCGAGGCGGTCGCGTTGATGGTCATCGAGGTCGAGACCTGGTCGAGCGGCAGCCCGTCGAGCAGGCGGCGCATGTCGTCGATCGACGAGACCGCCACGCCGACCCGGCCGACCTCGCCCTCGGCGCGCGGGTGGTCGGCGTCGTAGCCCATCTGGGTGGGCAGGTCGAAGGCGCACGACAGCCCGGTCTGGCCGTTGGCGAGCAGGAACTTGAAGCGCTCGTTGGTGGCTTCCGCGGTGCCGAAGCCGGCGTACTGGCGCATCGTCCAGAGCCGACCGCGGTACATCGTGGGCTGGACGCCCCGGGTGAAGGGGTACTCCCCCGGCGAGCCGAGCCGGGCCGCGGCGTCGAAGTCCGCCAGGTCGGCCGGACCGTAGACGGTCTTGACCTCGATGCCCGAGTCGGTCGTGCGTCGCTCCTCCACCGCCCCAGGGTACGCCCGGGCTAGACCCCCACCGGGTGGGGCATGCAGAGGTCGTCGTACTCGGCGATCTGGATCGGTCCCGCGTTCTCCCCACAGGCCGGACAGGCCGGGTCCCGCCGGACGTTGAACGAGCGGAAGGTCTGGCCCAGCGCGTCGTAGGTCAAGAGGCGCCCCACGAGGGGCTCGCCGAGCCCCAGGATCACCTTGATCGCCTCGACCGCCTGGATCGAGCCCACGATGCCCGGCAGCACGCCCAGCACCCCGGCCTCGGCACAGCTCGGGGCGAGCTCGGGCGGCGGCGGCTCGGGGATCATGCACCGGTAGCAGGGCCCGAGGTAGGGGCTGAAGACGGTCACCTGGCCCTCGAAGCGGAAGATCGAGCCGTGCACCACGGGGATGCGCTTGACGAGCGAGGCGTCGTTGACGAGGTAGCGGGTCGGGAAGTTGTCCGTCCCGTCGACGATCACGTCGTAGCCGTCGAAGATGTCGAGGATGTTGTCCGCGCCCAGACGGGTGTCGTAGGTGAGCACCGTGACGTCGGGGTTGAGCGCCTCGAGGGCGGCCTTGGCGCTGTCGACCTTGCGCATCCCCACGCGGTCCAGGGTGTGCAGGATCTGGCGCTGGAGGTTCGACGAGTCCACGACGTCCATGTCGATGACCCCGATCGTCCCCACGCCGGCGGCCGCCAGGTAGATGGCCGCCGGCGACCCCAGGCCGCCGGCGCCGAGCAGCAGGACCTTGGCGTCGAGGAGTTGCTGCTGGCCCTGCTCGCCCACCTCGGGCAACAAGAGGTGGCGGTGGTAGCGCTGGCGCTGGTCGGTGGCGAGGGTCCGCGGCGTCGCCCAGGGCAGCCCCTCGTCCTTCCACCGGTTGAACCCGCCCACGACCGAGACGACGTCGCGGTAGCCGAGGTCCTGGAGGGTCTTGGCGGCGAAGGCGCTGCGCGTCCCCCCGGCGCAGTAGATCGCCACCGGGGCGGTCTTGTCGGGCAGGCGCCCCTCGACCGAGAACTCGAGCTGGCCCCGGGGCACGTGCAACGCCCCGGGGATCGCGCCCTGGAGGTACTCGTCGGGCTCGCGCACGTCGAGCAGCGCGAAGCGGTGCAGGTCGGCGGCCACGGTGGAGGGCTCCACCTCGCGGATCTCGGCCTTTGCGGCGTTCAGCAGGTCGCGCGGAGAACTCACGTCCCCTCCCTTCGTGGGTCAAACCCTACCGGCCGGGTCGACATTCGCGACCGCTCTGGTAGACCTCGGTCGTGGACGTGGCCTCCCTGCTCGCGCGTCGTCGCATGACCCGCTCCTTCGACGGCTCGCCCGTCGAGCTCGACTGGCTCGTGGGGGCCTGCGAGACGGCGCTGCTCGCCCCCACCGCCGGCCACAGCGCCGGGGTGCACCTCAGCGTCGTGGGCCACGAGCACGTGGGCGAGTACCTGGAGGTCGCGACGGACCCGGAGTGGCGCGAGCGCTCCGCGCGCTACGCCGGCTGGGCCCGCGCGGGTGGCCTGGTGCTCGTCTCGTCGAGCGTGTCGGCCTACCTCGGGCGCTACGGCGAGCCCGACAAGGCCGCCGCGGGCCTCGCCGTGCGGGACAACTGGCCCGTGCCCTACTGGCACGGCGACGCCGCGATGGCGACGATGGCCCTGCTGCTGCTCGTCGAGGAGGCCGGGCTCGGCGCCGGGCTGTGGGGGGCCTTCAGGAACGTCGGGGCGGTGCGCGACTGGGCCGGCCTCGGCGACGACGAGCTCTTCGCCACCGTCTTCGTGGGCAGTCCCGACGGGCGGGACCGACCCTCGGCCTCGCTCGCCCGAGCCGTGCCGACGCGCGCCGAGCGGGTGCGGACGATCCCCTAGGAGCCTGTTGAACAACGCGCTGTGAGGGCTCATGTTCCGAGGTGCGTGCCCGGAGATGGCTGAACCGAAGAGTTGGCGCGAAGAGGGTGGGAGTCAGCCACCCGGGGGGGTCGATCCCGCG
>JAKBNI010000132.1 GCA_021831125.1 Actinomycetes bacterium
ATGTTCTGCGTCGAGCGCCACCAGCGCGACTTCTTGGACCTCGTCACGAGCGACGTGGACGTGCTGCTCGCCAACGAGCACGAGGTCCGGGCCCTCTTCGGGCTCGAGGACCTCGGCGACGTCTTCGGGGCGCTCGACGAGCTCGGCGTGCTCGGGGTGGTGACGCGCGGCCCCCAGGGGGCCGACGTGGCGACCCTCTCGGGCGTCGTGCACGTCCCCGCCCACGACGTCGCCCACGTCGTCGATCAGAACGGGGCGGGCGACATGTTCGCCTCGGGCTTCCTCTACGCCCTGGCGCTCGGTGCCGACCCGGTCGAGGCCGCGGAGCTCGGCTCGCTGTGCGCCGGCGAGGTGATCACCCACCTCGGGGCCCGCCCCGAGACCGACCTCGAGCTGCTCGGGATCGAGGCCGGGCTGCTCTAGTCGGTCCTCGTCGGCGACCGGCGCCGAGGCGGGCCCTCGCGAGGCGGGCGCCGCCTCGGCTTCTAGATGCCCTGGGCGTCGAGGAGGGCGTCGAGTTCGGCCGTGCGCTGATTCTCCCAGCGAACCCAGGAGATGGAGATCGGGATGCACGCGAGCAGCATGAGCCCGTCGCCGCCGATCCACATGATCGACCCCCCGAGGTGGATGTTCGACAGCGCCCAGGCGGTGGTCGCCCCGCGCGGGGTCATGGCCGCGTAGGCGGGGAAGGGGACCGTGCGGGTCATGTTGAGGGCGAGCCCGGTGAAGGTGTCGACCGGCACGGCGGCCATCACGTAGACGATGCGCAGCCCGGGGTGGAGCGTGCGGCCGCGCTCGAGCCCGAAGGCGGGGCGGAAGAAGACGTAGCCCACGACCAAGAAGGCGACCTGCTCGAGGTGGTGGACCCACTCGTGCTCCATCATCAGGTTCATGAAGCTGGTCAGGTGGGTCGCCGGGATGAAGGCGAAGTAGAGGGCGAAGCCGACGAGCGGGTGGGTCGCCAGGGCCACCACCCGGCTGTCGAGGGCGCGCCGGATCGTCGGGTTGCCGGCACGATAGGCCAGGTCGAGGGGGGCCGAGAGGGCGAACAGGACGGCCGCGACCATGATCAGCATCAGGTGCTGAATCATGTGCACACTGAAGTAGGCCATGTCGTAGACCCCGAGCACCGACTCGGTGGCGAGGAACGTCACGACGACCCCGCCCATGAAGCACGCGGTGCGCTCGCGCGGCCAGTCGCCGGCGCGCGCGACGCCGCGCAGGTACAGGTAGGCCGCCCCGAGCAGCAGCAGGATCGGCAGGACACCGAGGTGCCACTCCCCGAGGTCGTGCCAGGAGAACGCGGGCGGCCGGGTCATTCCGGGCACCGCGTCAGTCTAGGAGCCGGGGGCGTGCGTCGGGCCAGTCGGTACACTGACCGCGTGCGTCGGTACCTCTCAGCGCGGGCGCTCGCGTTGCACCTCGCTCTGGTCGCGTGGCTCGTCGGATGCGTGGCGGCGGACTGGTGGCAGGTCGGCCGGGCGGTCCACGGCAACCAGCTGAGTTACCTCTACGCCATCGAGTGGCCGCTGTTGGCGGTGCTGGGCGTGCTCGGCTGGTACGCGCTGTTGCACTCCGAGCGCCCGAGCGACGACGAGCTGGAGAGGCGGCGCACCTACGAGAGCGAGATGCGCGCGGCCGCCCAGGCGCAGCGCGAGGCGCAGCGCACCGAGGAGGACCCGGCCCTCGCCGCCTATAACGACCACCTCGCCCAACTATCGCGCCAGCCCAAGCGGCGCCTCTTCGGTCACTGATGGACGCCACGTTCCGGCGCTACCGGACGATGTCGTTCGTCACCGGGACGACGCTCCTGATCCTCTTCGTGACCCTGGCGCTGCACACCGTCGACCTGGCCCTGTGGAAGCACCTCTTCTGGTTCGTCGAGATCGTCGGGGTCGGTCACGGGGTGGTGCTGTACCCGATCTACATGATCATGTGCTTCAACCTGGTGATGAAGTTCCGTCTCAACGTCCTGTTGCTCGCGGGGATGCTCTTCGCGGGCTTCGTGCCCGGACTGGCCTTCTACCTCGAGTACCGGATGCGCCTCAGGCTCTACCCCGAGGGACTCCCGGCCCGGTGACCGCCTGGCTGGAGCGGCGGGTCGTCGCCTTCGCCCACCAGGGGGGCTCCTTCGAGGGCCCCTCCTCGACGCTCTGGGCGATGGAACGCGCGCTTCGCGCGGGGGCGAGCGCGCTCGAGCTCGACGTGCACGCGACGCGCGACCGTCACCTGGTCGTCGTCCACGACGCCACCGTCGAGCGCACGACGGCCGGCACCGGGGTGATCAGTGAGATGACGCTCGCCGAGCTGCGCCAGCTCGACAACGCCTTCTGGTGGATCGAGGGCGAGGACGTCTCGCCGGGTCGCGAGCCCGGGGCCTACCCCCTGCGCGGGCGCGCCCCGGCTGACCGCCGACTCGGGGTGGTCACACTCGACGAGGTCCTCGAGGCGTTCCCCGGGGTCCTGCTCAACCTCGACCTCAAGGGGACCGACCCCGAGGTCGAGCCCTACGAGGACCTCCTCGCCCAGACGCTGCGCGCGCACGGGGCGGCGTCGCGGGTGATCGTCGCCTCGTTCCACGACCGCGCCCTCGAGCGGTTCCGCCGGCTCGCCCCTGAGGTGGCGACGTCGGCCGGCACCGAGGAGGCGACGGCCTTCTACCTCGCGCACCTCTCGGGTGAGGACCGCCCGTGGCCCTTCGTCGCCCTGCAGGTGCCGGCCGAGCACGAGGGGATCGAGGTCGTCACGGTCGGCTTCGTCGACGCGGCCCACCGGGCCGGCGTCGCGGTGCACGTGTGGACCCTGAACGAGCGCGCGGCGATGCTCGCGGCCCTCGAGGCCGGGGTGGACGGGGTGATCAGCGACCGGCCGAGCGTGCTGGCGGCGCTGCTCGCCGAGCGGGGTGAGTCGTGGGACGGCCTGGGCCGGTGACTAGCCGCGCCCGCAGTTCGGCTTCTTGCCGTGGTTGGCCTTCTTCTTCGCGCGCAGCTTGCGCTTCACCGTCCGCTTAGACATAGGTGACAATGGTAGTCGGCCGCGTCGGACGCGAGCCAC
>JAKBNI010000034.1 GCA_021831125.1 Actinomycetes bacterium
CCGCCGAGTCGGTCGTGTTCACGCTCTGGCCCCCGGGGCCCGACGAGCGGTAGACGTCGATCTTGAGGTCGTTGGGGTTGATCTCGACGTCGACCTCCTCGGCCTCGGGCAGCACCGTGACCGTCGCGGACGAGGTGTGGACCCGGCCCTTGGCCTCGGTCACCGGGACCCGCTGGACCCGGTGGACCCCGGCCTCGAACTGGAGCCGGGTCCAGGCGTCCTCGCCCTTGACGAGGTAGGTGGCCCCGTCGAGGCCCCCCTGGTCGCTCGGGCGCTCCTCGATCGCCTCGACCCGCCAGCCCCGCAGGGCGGCGTAGCGCTTGTACATCGTCGCGAGGTCGGCCGCGAAGAGGTTGGCCTCCTCGCCGCCCTCGGCGCCGCGAATCTCCAAGATCACGTTGCGACCCTCGTTGGGGTCGTGGGGCAGCAGGAGGGTCTCGAGGCGCTCCTCGAGGCTGGCGATGCGCGACTCGGCGTCGTCGACCTCCTCGCGCCAGAGCTCGCGCTCGGCCCCCTCGGACTCGGTGAGCATCTCGCGCGCGGTCACCAGGTCCTCGCGAGCCGTGCGCAGCTCGCTCCAGGTCGTGGTGACCTCGGTCAGCTCCTTGTGGCGTCGCGAGAGGTCGCGCAGGCGCGCCCGGTCGTCGGCCACGTCGGGCCGGGCCAGCTCCCCCTCGACCGCGCGCAGCTCGTCGCTGAGGGCGTCGAGGGTCTCGTCCAGGGAGCGCACGACGCCTCGACGGCGATCAGGACTTGGTGCGGGGCTTGGCCTTCTGCGCGTAGCGGCGCTGGAAGCGCTCGACGCGACCACCGGTGTCGACGAGCTTCTGCTTGCCGGTGAAGAACGGGTGGCACTCGTTGCACAGCTCCACGTGCAACTCGGACTTCGTCGAGCCCACCGTGAAGGTGTTGCCGCACGAGCAGGTCACGGTCGCCGGGCCGTAGTGCGGGTGGATGTCGGACTTCATAGTGCTCCTTAGCGAAGGGACAGTCTAGCGGGGCTCAACTCGTGGGCGACGGGCCCTTGGCGATCTCGGCGAGGAACTCCTCGTTGGAGCGGGTGGTCTTCAGCCGGTCGATCAGCAGCTCGAGCCCGGCCGCCTCGCGGCCCTCGGCCGCCAGGCCGTTGAGGACCCGGCGCAGCCGCCAGACCTGGGGCAGGGCCTCGCGGCTGAAGAGGAGCTCCTCTTTGCGCGTCGAGGAGCCGTTCACGTCGATGGCCGGGTAGAGGCGGCGCTCGGCGAGGCGGCGGTCGAGGCGCAGCTCCATGTTGCCGGTGCCCTTGAACTCCTCGAAGATGACCTCGTCCATCTTCGAGCCCGTCTCGACGAGGGCGCTGGCGAGGATCGTCAGCGAGCCGCCCTCTTCGATGTTGCGCGCCGCGCCGAAGAACTTCTTGGGCGGGTAGAGGGCGCCGGAGTCGACGCCACCGGACATGATGCGTCCGGTCGCCGGGGCCGCCAGGTTGTAGGCGCGGGCGAGCCGGGTGATGCCGTCGAGGATGATGACGACGTCCTTCTGCTGCTCCACGAGCCGCTTGGCCCGCTCGATGGCGAGCTCGGCCACGTGGGTGTGCTCCTCGGCCGGACGGTCGAAGGTCGAGGAGATGACCTCGCCGTGCACCGAGCGGCGCAGGTCGGTGACCTCCTCGGGCCGCTCGTCGACGAGCAGCACCATCAGGTGCACCTCGGGGTTGTTCGCCTCGATCGACTGGGCGATCTGCTTCATCACCGTCGTCTTGCCGGCCTTGGGCGGCGAGACGATGAGCCCGCGCTGGCCCTTGCCGATCGGCGCCAGCAGGTCGACGATCCGCGGGGTCAGGTCGGTCTTGCCCTCGTTGGTCTCGAGGCGGAGCTTCTCGTCGGGGAAGAGCGGCGTCAGGTCCTCGAAGCGCGGGCGCATCTTGGCGACCTCGGGGTCGAAGCCGGCGACCTTGTCGACGCGCAGCAGCGCCGGGTACTTCTCGTTCGAGGCGGCCGGGCGGAAGCCGCCGACCACGCTGTCGCCCTTGCGTAGGCCGTAGCGGCGCACCATGTTGATCGAGACGTAGACGTCGTTGGGCGAGGGGTGGTAGCCGCGCGTGCGCAAGAAGCCGTAGCCGTCGTCGCGCAGGTCGAGCAGCCCCTCGACCTCGATCAGCTCGCCGGCGTAGGGCTGGTCGGCGTTGGGCATCGCGTCGCCCGCGAAGCGCTCGCGGCCCCGGTTGCGCCGGTTGCGCCGGTTGCGCGAACCCGACTCGTTGAAGTCCCGGGGCTGGCGCTCGGGCCGGTTCGGGGCGTGGGAGCGCGGCGCGCCGTCGCCGTTGGCCGAGGACTCGGCCGGGCCCTCGGCGGGACGGGCCTCGCCCGACGGGGCCGGCGCGGCGGGGGTCGCGGCGCGCTCGCGGGTCGCGGGAGCGACACGGGTCGCCGACGCGTCGGCCTCGAACTCGCCCAGGAACGTCTCGAAGTCCTCGGGCGTGGCGACGGTGCGCCGCGAGCGCACGGCCCGGCTGGCCGGCGCGGGGCCGTCACTGCCCATGATCGCCTCGATGAGGGCCGCCTTGTTGGCGCGGGTCGACACGTCGACGCCCTTCACCTTGGCGATCGTCTGGAGGTCCTCACGCGTCTTGGATTCGAGGTCCGCACGGTCTGGGGAGGGCTTGGCAGCCATGGATGATCCTTTCTCACCGCCGGCGTGGGTACGCCAGGGCAGAGGAGAAAAACGAGGAGTCGTCTCGGAAGAACACCGCAGTCCGGCGGAGCCGAGCGGACGACGTGACCAGTGTAGCGGGTCGGCGAGGGGGTGCCAACACCCCCGTCGCTAGCCGAGCACCCCGAGCAGCGCGGGGAGCGTGGCGTCGACGACCTCGGGCGCGCGCGTGTGGGCGACGGCGGTGTCGGGGTCCTTGAGGCCATTGCCCGTGAGCACGCACACCACCGTCGAGCCGGCCGGGGCGCCGTACTTGAAGAGCCCCGCCACCGAGGCCGCCGAGGCCGGCTCGCAGAAGACGGACTCGTGGCGCGCCACGAAGCCGTAGGCCTCGAGGATCTCCTCGTCGGTGACGGCTCGGATGTCGCCGAGCGACTCGTGGACGACCTCGAGGGCCCGGACCCAGCTGGCCGGGTTCCCGATCCGGATCGCGGTGGCGATGGTCTCGGGGTTCGCCACCGGGTGGCCGAGGACGATCGGCGCGGCGCCGGCGGCCTGGAAGCCCCACATGCGCGGCAGCGTGTCGCAGCGCCGGGCCGCGTGGTACTCGGTGAAGCCCCGCCAGTAGGCGGTGATGTTGCCGGCGTTGCCGACCGGGATCGCGACGACGTCGGGCGCGCGCCCGAGCTCGTCGACCAGCTCGAACGCGGCGGTCTTCTGACCCTCGATCCGGTCGGGGTTGATCGAGTTCACGATCGTGATCGGCAGGTGCTGGCACAGCTCGCGCGCCAGGTCGAGCGCCTGGTCGAAGTTGCCGCGGATCTGCAGCACGCGCGCACCGTAGACCATGGCCTGGGCCAGCTTGCCGAGGGCGATCTTCCCCTCGGGGACGAGGACCACGCAGTCCATCCCGGCGCGCGCGGCGTAGGCCGCGGCCGCGGCCGAGGTGTTGCCGGTCGAGCCGCAGATCACCGTGCGCGCACCCTGGGCGCGCGCCTTGGTGATGGCCATCGTCATCCCGCGATCCTTGAACGAGCCGGTCGGGTTCATGCCGTCGAACTTGAGCCAGACGTGGGCCCCGACGCGCTCGGAGACGTGCTCGGCGTAGAGCAGGGGCGTGTTGCCCTCGTAGAGGGTGACGACGTCCTCGACCCCGTCGAGGTCGAGCCACTCGGCGTAGTGGCGAAGCAGCCCGGGCCAGCCGATCACGCCGCGCCCCCGAGGACCCGCGTGCACGCGCCCACTGCGTCGACCGCCGCCAAGGCAGCCAGCTCGTCCACGGTCGCGCGCACGTCCCGGTCGCGCGCCGCGTGGGTGAGCAACGAGAGGCGAGCCTCGTCGGCGAGGCCGGACTGCTCCATCGAGCGGATCGAGACGCCGTGGCGGCCGAAGACCCCAGCCACCTCCGCGAGGACGCCCGGCCGGTCGACCACGTCGATCGAGAGGTAGTAGGCGCTCTCGAGGTCGCCGGCCTCGACGAGCTCGAGGGTGCGGTCCCCGCTGAAGGGCGCGTCGTGGCGGCCGCTGACCTTGTTGCGCGCGGCGTCGAGGACGTCGCCGAGGACCGCGGTCGCCGACGGCTCGCCGCCGGCGCCCTGGCCGAGCCACATGAGCGCACCGGCCTTGGCGCCCTCGACGAAGACGGCGTTGGTCGCCCCGCTCACCGCCGCCAGGGGGTGCGCGCTCGGCACCAGGGTCGGGTGGACGCGCCGCGAGACCCCGCTCTCGCCGACGCGCTCGGCGACGGCCAGCAGCTTGATGACGTACCCGGCGTGGCGTGCGAACTCGACGTCGACCGGCCGCACGCCGGTGATCCCCTCGTGCGCGACGTCCTCGCCCGCGAGCGGCGTGCCGAAGGCGAGGGCCGAGAGGATCGCGACCTTGGCCGCGGCGTCGGTCCCTTCGACGTCGGCGCGGGGGTCGGCCTCGGCGTAGCCGAGCGCCTGGGCCTCGGCGAGCGCCACGGCGTAGTCCGAGCCCTCCTGGGTCATGCGGGTGAGGATGAAGTTCGTCGTGCCGTTCACGATGCCCAGCACCCGGCTGATGCGCTCGCCGGCGAGCGAGGTGCGCAGCGCGCGCAGGATCGGGATCGCGCCGCCGACGGCCGCCTCGTAGAAGAGGTCGGCCCCGTGCTCGTGGGCGAGGCGCGCCAGGGCGTTGCCCCGCTCGGCCATGAGAGCCTTGTTGGCGGTCACGACCGAGACCCCGCGCTCCAGGGCCGCGCGCACGTACTCCCCCGCCGGCGCGAGGCCGCCGGCCACCTCGACGAGCACGTCGAGGTCCTTGGCGAGCAGGGAGGCGACGTCGTCGGTGAGCAGCGACGGGTCGACGCCGGGCCGGGCCCGGGTGAGGTCGCGCACCGCCACGCCGACGAGCTCGAGGGGCGCGGTCGCCCCGTCGAGGAGGGCGTGCTGGCGGCTCGGGTCGCTGAGTATCCCCACGAGGGCCGCGCCGATGTTGCCCGCGCCGATCACGCCGACGCGCACGGCCCCTCTTTCCATCGACAAAGGCTAACCCACGCCTCTTCGGGTCACTCCACCTCGAGGCGGGCGAGGTCGTCGAAGGTCTCGCGACGCAAGACGACCCGCGCCTCGCCGTCGCGCACAAAGACGACGGCCGGACGGGGGACCCGGTTGTAGTTCGAGGCCATGGAGTAGCCGTAGGCGCCGGTGACCGGGGTCACCACGAGGTCGCCGCGCGAGGTCGCGACCGGCAAGAACCCGCCGTCGACCAGGACGTCGCCACTCTCGCAGTGCTTGCCCACGATCCGCACGCGCCGGGGCCGCGCGGCGAGCGGGCGCGCGAGGTCGAAGGCCTCGTAGCCCGAGCCGTAGAGGACCGGCCGGGGGTTGTCGCTCATGCCCCCGTCGACCGCGACGTAGGTCCGCATGGCCAGCTCCTTCACGACGCCGACCCGATAGAGGGTGACGGCCGCCTGGGCGACGAGGGCCCGCCCCGGCTCGGCGATGACCCGCACCGCCGGATCGAGCCCGGCGTCGGCGGCCGCGGCGCGAACCGCGCGGGCCCACTCGGTGATCGACGGCGCGCTCTCCCCCTCGACGTAGGGCACCCCGAGGCCTCCGCCCACGCAGAGCTCGTCGAAGCCGTCGTCGCGGGTGAATTCGACGAGGGTCCGCACGGACTCCTCGAAGGCGCGCGTCTCGAAGATCTGTGAGCCGACGTGGGCGTGGACCCCGCGTACGCGCACTCCGGCGACGGCGCGCAGCCGCTCGATCGCCTGGCGCGCCGCGCCCGAGGCTACCGAGAAGCCGAACTTCGTGTCCTCTTGACCCGTGCGCACGTACTCGTGGGTGTGGGCCTCGACCCCGGGGGTGACGCGCACGAGGACGTCCACGGAGCGCCCCGCGAGGAGGCGGGCCAGCGACTCGATCTCCTCGGCGTTGTCGACGACGACCCGGTGCACGCCCACCTCGAGGGACCGGGCGAGCTCGTCGTCGGACTTGTTGTTGCCGTGCAGGATCACCCGGTCGGCCGGAACCCCAGCCCGCAGGACCAGGTCGAGCTCGCCCCCGGTCGCCACGTCCACGCACAGGCGCGACTCGTGAGCGAGGCGCGCGACGGCCCCGCACAGGAAGGACTTGGAGGCGAAGGCCACGCCGTCGTCGAAGGCGGCGGCCGCCTCCTCACACCGGTGGCGCAAGGTGGCCTCGTCGTAGACGAACAGGGGGGTGGCGAAGCGCTCGGCCAGCTCGGCGAGGTCGACCCCACCGATCGACACCCCGTCGTCGCGCACCTCGGCGGTGTCGGGCAGGAGTGAGAGTGGGACGGGACCGGTACCCATGGGACGACACTACGGGAGGCCGTCGCGCGGGCTGAGCCGATCGTCAAGGAGTCCAGTAGTCTTGACGGACCGCCCCCGTAGCTCAGCGGATAGAGCATTGGCCTCCGGAGCCATGTGCGCAGGTTCGAGTCCTGCCGGGGGCACCGAGGGTGCCAGGGCGCGAACCTTCGGGTCCACGCCACCTGGCGCGCGGGACCTCGGTGCATCGCGGTGGCGACCCTTGACTCGGATCTCGTGGACGAGCGCGTGGAGGAGTGCGCGCTCCCGGACAAGACCGGTGGTGGGCGCCTGTTCGTTGTGGTGGCGCTTCGCCGCGATCTCGCCGGAGTCGGACGCGCTGGCCCGGCGTCGTCCGTCGCGGCCAGAGGCCCCTCGCGTCGGGTGCGCGGGTCGCGGACCTTCCAGGCGAGCGACTCCCGAGGCGTGCGGTCCTGGACCTCGGGGTGCGTGTCCGCCTCGAACGCAGAGAGGTATCTCTCGATGGCGTTTTCGCCCTTCGTGATCTCGCTGTCGACGACGGCCAGGGGCTCCGTTGGGGACTCCCTGTCTCCGCGCGCGAGCCGCCGGCGGCGGTAACGCACCGCGTGCGACGGCTCAAGGAGATCGTCCCATCGTTCCCGTACCTTGAACTCGTGAAGGTGCGAGGCGTCATCCGTGCTCGGGTGCGTGACGGCTGGCGCCTGGACGGACAGGTGGGCTCTCATCGCCATTTCCGCCATCGCGACCGACCGGGAACGGTGACCGTGGCGGGCAAGCCGAGTGACGAGGTGCCGAAGGGTACGCTGGGGTCGATCTGGCGGCAGGCCGGCAGATCGGGAAGGCAGTTCGGTGACTGAGTACGTCGTCGTGATCGAGCAGGAAGGCGACGCCTGGGGGGCGTACGTGCCCGACCTTCCTGGCTGCGTGGCGGTTGGACGCTCCCGCCTCGAGGTCGAAGAGCTCATCGCCGAGGCGATCCCTCTGCACATCCAATCGCTGCGCGACCACGGCGAGCAGGTTCCCCCTCCGACGGCGACGGGCTCGACAAGGGTCCGGGTGGCATGATGGACGGCGCGCCTGGAGCGCGCCATCAGGTGGCGTAGCCCTCGCGTCGGGCGGCCAGGCTGATCGCCGACGCCTCCACCAACGCGTCGAGGTCCGCAACTTGGGGTGCCGGGGCGCGCACCGGGCTCGGGTTCCTGCTGGGGAAGCCTCTGCGACCTCAGCGCACCCCGGGCGATCGTTCACGGCCCGGCTCCCCCACGGCTCGACCACGGTGTGAGATGGGGACGTGACCTTCCACGTGGCGGCACCCGAGGTCGACGCGCTCGACGAGGTGCTCGACGCGCTCGCCCTCTGGCAGGACGACGACGGGGCGTTCCAACTGCATCCCGGCGACGTCGGATGGTTCGGGCGCTTCGGCCCCGCGGCGACGGCCGCCGCCCTTCGCACCTGGAGGTCGGGCCCGCGGATCGTCGCGGTCGCCCTGCTCGACGGCCCCGCGCTGGCCCGACTCGCCTTCGCGCCCGACCACCTCGCCGACGAGGCGCTCGCCGACCGGGTGGCGAGGGACGTCGCCGACCCCGTGCGCGGCGTGCTGCCGGCGGGCGAAGTCTTCCTCGACGCGCCCTTCGACTCACTCCTGCACGAGCGGCTCACCGAGGACGGCTGGGCGTTCGACGAGGCCTGGTCCCCTCTGCGCCGTGACCTGGGCGAGCCCGTGGAGCGTCCCGACGCCCGGATCGAGGTCGTCGGCCCCGAGCGGGCGGAGGTCCGCGTGACGCTGCAGCGCGGGTCGTTCGGCAACTCCACCTTCACCCTCGAGGCGTGGCGCGCGATGGCGGCCGGTCCGGCCTACGCGCGCGCCCGGTGCCTCATCGCCTACGACGACCGCGACGACGCGGTCGGGGCGATCACGGTGTGGTCGGCCGGCGCCGGTCGCCCCGGGCTGATCGAGCCGATGGGCGTCCACCGACTCCACCGCGGCCACGGCTACGGGTCCGCGGTGACCCTCGCGGGGCTCGGAGCCCTGGGCGACCTCGGCTCGTCGAGCGCGAGAGTCGCCACTCCGAGCTCGAACGTGGCGGCCGTTGCCACCTACCTCTCGGCCGGCATGCGGCGGCTCCCCGAGACGCGGGACCGGCGACGCGCCGGCTAGGCCCCGGGCGCCACGCGACGGTCGCGGGGGCGTTGACAATAAGAACGAATGTACGTACAATTAGAGCGTGACACCGCTCGACTTCGTGGTCTCTCTGGCCCTGATCTCGGTGGCGGCGGGGGTCCTCGGGTCGCTCGTGGGCCTCGGCGGCGGCGTCGTGATCGTCCCGGTGCTGACGCTTCTCTACCACGTGGACATCCGCCTGGCCATCGGCGCGAGCATCGTCTCGGTGATCGCCACCTCGAGCGGCGCAGCGGCGGCCTACGTCCGCGACCGGATGGCCAACCTCCGGGCCGGGATGTTCCTCGAGGTCGCCACGACCACCGGGGCGCTCACCGGGGCCTACCTCACGACGCTCCTGCCGGCCCGGTTCCTGTTCGTCTTCTTCGGGCTGATCCTCGCGTACTCCTCGTTCGCGACCTTCCGGCGCCGCCACGTCGACGCGCCGCTCACGGTGTCGAACGACCGGATCGCCAACTACTTCAACCTCCACGGCTCCTACCACGACCTCGCCGAAGGTCGCGAGATCCCCTACAAGGTCGTCGGCACGAAGCTCGGGCTCGGCATCATGTACGTCGCCGGCCTCGTGAGCGCCCTGCTCGGCATCGGCTCGGGAGCGCTCAAGGTGCCGGCCATGGACAGCGCGATGCACCTGCCGATGAAGGTCTCCTCGGCGACGAGCAACTTCATGATCGGGGTCACGGCGGCGGCCAGCGCCGGGGTCTACTTCGCGAGGGGCCAGATCGACCCGATCATCGCCGCCCCGGTGGCCGCCGGCGTCCTGCTCGGGGCGACCGTCGGAGCGCGGATCCTCGGCCGGGCCGCCAGCAAGACCATCCGGATACTCTTTGTCGTGGTCCTCGTGGTCATCTCGCTCGAGATGCTCCAGAAGGGGGTACTCGCGTGAGCGCGACCCCCGAGACGCCCGACACCCCCGCCGCGGACGCGGCCCTCGCGGGGCTCGGCCGCTCGGGTGCCCACCGGACACTCACCCCCGCCGAGGCCGAGCGCATGGCCGAGAAGGTCCGCCGGGTCGAGCTCGCGATCAGCCTCGTCCTTCGCGTCGGGGTCGTGGCGAGCGTGCTCGTCATCGCCGTCGGCCTCGGCCTGATGTTCGCCCACCACGGGTCGTACGTGTCGCTGAGCGGCCCCTCCTTCCGCGCGCTCACCTCCGCCTCGACCTCGTTCCCGCACTCCTTCGGCGCGCTCGGCCGCGCGCTCGACCAGGGCCAGGGGCGCGGCGTCGTGGTGCTGGGCGTCTTGATCTTGATCCTCACCCCGGTGCTGCGCGTCGCCGTCGGGGTCCTGTCCTTCGCCTACGAGAAGGACGCCCCGATGGCCCTCGTGACGCTCTTCGTCCTGGCGGTCCTCGTGGGCTCGTTCTTCCTCGCGGGGGCGTGATGGGCGGGGCGCTCGACCGCTCCAGCCCACTCCCCCTCTGGGCCCAGACGGCCGACGACCTGCGCCGCCGACTGGCCGACGGCGAGTTCTCCGAGCGCTTCCCCACCGACGAGGAGCTGACCCGGGACTACGGGGTCAGCCGCCAGACCGTGCGCGAGGCCGTGCGCCACCTCGCCGCCGAAGGACTCGTCGTGCGCCAGCGGGGCCGGGGCTCGTCGGTCACCCCCCCGGTCCTCGAACAGCCCCTCCACTCCCTCTACAGCCTGGCCTCGACGGTGCGCGCCGGGGGCATCGACGAGCGCAGCGAGGTCCTCGCCGCCGAGCGCCACCCCGCCACGACCGAGGCGGCCGCCCACCTCGCGCTGCGCCCGGGCGACGAGGTCGTCTACATCGAGCGGCTCCGCTTCGCCGGCGACGAGCCCATCGCCTGGGACCGCTCGACGCTGCGCGGCGACCTGGCGGGTGGGCTGCTCGCGGCCGACCTCTCCTCCGGCGGGCTCTACGAGCTGCTCGTCGAGCACTGCGCCCTGCGCATCACCGGGGGCTGGGAGCGCATCCGTCCGGTCGTCCCCGAGCCCGCCGAGCGCCGGCTGCTGCGCCTGCCCCCCCGGACGGCGGCCTTCTCGATCGAGCGCCTGGCCCTGGTGGGCGAGATCCCCCTCGAGTGGCGCCGTAGCCTCATCCGCGGCGACCGCTACTCCCTCGTCGCCCAGTGGCCCCCGGGCACGCGCCCCCGTCCCGACGCCCGGACCTAGGCGGGGGCCACCCGTCGGGCGCGGCGGTGTTGCGGGCGTCGTCGGTTCCTGATACCCTGGGGGGTATCCCGCGGAGGGTCCGGGGGCGGAGAGGGAGAGCGTGGCACGCGTCGTCGTCCTCGGAGCGGGCATCTCGGGCCACACCGCCGCCCTGCACCTGCGTCAGGCCCTCGGACGGGCCCACGAGGTGGTCGTCGTCTCGCCCAACCGGGACTGGAACTGGATCCCGTCGAACATCTGGGTGGGGGTCGGGCGCATGAGCGCCGAGCAGGTCACCTTCCCCCTCGCCCCCATCTACGAGCGCAAGGGGATCGTCTTCCACCAGGCGCGCGCCACGGCCCTCTTCCCCGAGGGCTCGGACCGCGAGGGCCGTCCCCACGTGGAGATCGCCTCGACCGAGCCGGCCCGGGACGGGGCGACGTCGCTTCTCACCTACGACTACCTCATCAACGCGACCGGGCCGAAGCTGAACTTCGCCGCGACGCCCGGACTCGGCCCGGAGGCCCACACCGCCTCGGTCTGCACGCCGGCCCACGCCCTCGACGCGGCCGCGCGACTGAAGGGCGTGATCGAGCGGGCCCGCCGCGGCGAGCGCCAGCGGGTCGTCGTGGGGGTCGGCCACGGGACCTGCACCTGCGAGGGCGCGGCCTTCGAGTACGCGTTCAACGTCGAGCACGAGCTGCGCGTCGCGGGCGTGCGCGACCTGGTCGAGGTGGTGTACTTCACCAACGAGGCCGAGCTCGGGGACTTCGGGGTCGGCGGGCTGGTTTTCGGCCACGGCGACTTCCAGACCACCTCCCAGTTGTGGACCGAGTCGCTCTTCCGCGAGCGCGGGGTCACGGCCGTGGTGGGCGCCCACGCCGAGCGCATCGACGAGGGCGTCATCCACTACGAGCAGCTCGACGGGTCGCAGAACACGCTCTCGTTCGACTTCGCCATGCTCCTGCCGCCGTTCCGCGGGGCGGGGCTCACGGCCTACGACCGCGCCGGCACCGAGATCACCGACGAGGTGTTCGCCCCGAGCGGGTTCATGCGCGTCGACGCCGACTACGGCGCGAAGTCGCCCGAGGAGTGGTCGGCGGCCGACTGGCCGTCGACCTACGAGTCGCCGCGCTACCCCGACGTCTTCGCGGTGGGCATCGCCTTCGCCCCGCCCCACGCGATCTCGACCCCGCGCACCAGCCCACGCGGGACGGTGATCTCCCCGGCGCCCCCGCGCACCGGGATGCCCTCGGGGGTCATGGGCAAGACCGTCGCGCTGACCATCGCCGACCGAATCCGCCACGGCGCCGACGCGCGCGCCCGGCGCGCCTCGATGGCCGACATGGGCGCGGCCTGCGTCGCCTCGGCCGGGGTCGGCCTGCGCCACGGCTCGGCCGCGGCGATGACGATGTACCCCATCGTCCCCGACCCCGAGCGCTTCCCGGGCACCGGCCGCAGCCTCCCGGACACCTTCGGCGAGATCGGCCTCGCCGGCCACTGGATCAAGTACCTGCTCCACGTGCTGTTCATCTACAAGGCGAAGGCCCGGCCCTTCTGGTACCTCATCCCGGAGTAGACGATGGACACCTCACACGACACGATCGCCCGCGCACCGCTGCCCACCCCGCGCACGCTGCGCCGTCGCCAGAACCTCGTATTCCAGACCTGGCGCTTCGTCGCCACCAACCTCCGCATGATCCGCATGGTCACGAAAGGGAGCCACTGATGACCGAACGCAAGAGGAGCGCCTCGCTCGAGGCGCTCCGGGGACCCGGCGCGCTACGCGACGCGGATCAGGCGCGCGCCATCGCCACCCGACTCAAGCGCGCCCAGGGCCAGATCGGCGCCGTGGTGCGCATGATCGAGGAGGGGCGCAACTGCGAGGAGATCGTCACCCAGATCGCGGCCGTCTCCAAGGCGGTGAACACGGCGGCCTTCACCATGCTCACCTCGAGCATGCGCGAGTGCCTCGCCGAGAGCACCGCCGAGTCCTCGGCGCTGGCCGACCGGCTCCAGAAGCTCTTCCTGAGCCTGGCCTGATACCCGTGCGCGCACTCATCATCGGTGGCGTGGCCGGCGGCATGTCCGCGGCGGCCCGCCTGCGCCGGCTCCTCGACGACGCCGAGATCGTCGTGCTGGAGAAGAGCGGCCACGTCTCCTACGCCAACTGCGGCCTGCCCTACTACGTGGGCGGGGTCATCAAGGACGAGGACGACCTCCTTCTCCAGACCCCCGACTCCCTCTACCAGCGCTTCCGCCTCGACGTGCGCGTGCGCCACGAGGCGACGACCCTCGACACCGCGCGCAAGCGCGTGGGCGTGCGCGACCTCGACCACGACACGACCTACGAGCTCGACTACGACGTCCTCGTCCTCAGCCCGGGCGCCCAGGCCGTCGTCCCGCCGATCCCCGGCGTCGAGCGCGCGCTCGTGCTGCGCACCGTCGAGGACGTCGAGCGCCTGAGCGACGCGGCGCTCGACGCCACGACGGCCGTCGTCGTCGGAGGCGGCTTCGTCGGCCTCGAGGTGGCCGAGAACCTCCACCGGCGCGGCATCGACACGACGGTGGTCGAGGCGACCGAGCAGCTCCTCGGACCGCTCGACCCCGAGATGGCCGAGCACGTGCTCGCCGAGCTGGTGCGCCACGGCGTCGCGGTCTACCTCGGCACCGGGGTCGAGGCCCTCGACGCGCACGCGGTCACCCTGGCCAACGGGGAGCGCCTCGGCGCCGACCTGGTGGTCGTGGCGATCGGCGTGCGCCCCGAGGTCCACCTGGCCCGGGCCGCCGGGCTCGCGCTCGGCCCCCGGGGCGGCATCGCCGTCGACGAGTTCCAGCGCACGAGCGACCCCGCCGTCTACGCGGTCGGCGACGCCGTCGAGAAGTCCGACGCGCTCGACGGGTCGGCGACCCTCGTGCCGCTCGCCAACATCGCCAACCGCCAGGGCCGGGTCGCCGCCGACCACATCGCGGGGCGTCCCGTCCGGCCCCGGCCCGCCATCGGGACGGCCATCGTCAAGGTCTTCGACCTCACGGTCGCGGTGACCGGGTGGAGCGAGAAGCGGCTGCGGGCGGCCGGACGGCCCGCCCAGGCCATCCACACCCACCCGAGCTCGCACGCCGGCTACTACCCCGGGGCCAAGGGGATGGCCCTCAAGCTGGTCGTCGACCCGTCGAGCGGCGCCATCCTGGGCGCCCAGGGGGTCGGTCGCGACGGGGTCGACAAGCGCATCGACGTCATCGCGACGGCCCTGCGCGCGGGGCTGCGCGCCGAGGAGCTCGCCGACCTCGAGCTCGCCTACGCCCCACCCTTCAGCTCGGCGAAGGACCCCGTCAACATGCTCGGCTACGTCGCGGAGAACGTGCTCTCGGGCCTCGGCTCGACGGCCCAGTGGGACGAGGTCGCCGACCTGCAGTCCGAGGGGTCGCTGCTGGTCGACGTGCGCACCGCGCGCGAGTACGCCCGCGGCCACATCCCGGGGTCGCTCAACATCCCGGTCGACGAGCTGCGCGAGCGCGTCGGCGAGATCGACGCGGCCGAGGTGCTCATCGTCTGCCAGGTGGGCGTGCGGGGCTGGACCGCGGTGCGCATCCTGCGCGCCCTCGGGATCGACGCGCGCAACCTCGACGGCGGCTTCGAGACCTGGAGCCGGTCCCCGGCGGCCCGCTCCCTGGAGTTCGCCTGAGCGCCTAGCCGCGGCGGCGATCGAGCCACTCACCCTCCGCCCATCACCAACCACCAACCACCAACCACCAACAACTCCAAAGGAGACAACACATGTGCCACCGGACCACCTGCCGCTCGTGCGGACGCCCGACCTGGTCGGGCTGCGGTAACCACATCGAGCAGGCCCTGGCGGGCGTGCCCAAGGCCGAGCGCTGCAGCTGCGAGGACAGCGGGTCGAGCTCGCGCGGAGGCTTCTTCTCGCGCCTCCTGGGCAACTAGCCGATGTCGGCCGCCGACGACTGGCGCGCGGCCCTCGCCGCCTGGGCGATCCCCGAGGGGATCCTGGCCCAGGCGCCCGAGAGCCCGTGGATTCACCCGCCGGCCCTCTTCGGGGTCCCCGAGCGCATCGCCGACAGCCCGAGCCACGCTCGGGCCCGCGAGGCGCTCGGGGACGAGGCGAGCGTGCTCGACGTGGGCTGCGGCGGCGGCGTGGCCGCCATGGCCCTCGTCCCTCCGGCCCGACGTCTGACCGGCGTCGACCACCAGCCGGCGATGCTCGAGATGTTCTGTGAGGCCGCACGGGCGAGGGGCGTCGAGTGCGCCACCGTCGAGGGCGACTGGCCCGACGTCGCCGACCGGGCCCCGGTCGCCGACGTCGTGACCTGCCACCACGTCGTCTACAACGTCGGCGACGTGGTCCCCTTCGTGCGCGCGCTCGACGAGCACGCGCGTTCCCGGGTCGTCATCGAGATGCCCACCCGGCACCCCCTCGCCCCGATGAACGAGGCGTGGCGCCACTTCTGGGACCTCGAGCGGCCCGTAGGCCCCACGCCGGACGACCTCGTCGCGGTCCTGGCCGAGATGGGCGTCGACGCCCACCTCGAGACGTTCGAGTCGAGCGCCACCCGCGAGGTCGACCCCGATCAGGCCGTCACCTTCGCGCGGGTCCGGCTCTGCCTGCCGGCCTCGCGCGACGACGAGGTCCGTCGCTTCCTCGCCGAGCACCCCGCGCCGAGGACGCGCACCCTGGCCACGGTGTGGTGGGACCGAATGTGACCTAGGTCATCGGGGGGACCGCGCCTCGTTCCGCTGGACTCGGGACGAGGTGATCACGTGACGACCCTGGCCGGAATCTCGACGCTGTCCCTGGCCCGATGGCAGTTCGCGGTCACGACCGTCTTCCACTTCCTCTTCGTGCCGCTGACGATCGGGCTCGGCCTGCTGGTGGCCATCTTGCAGACGGCGAGCTATCGAACGCGCGACCCGGCCTGGGAGCGCGTCACGCGCTTCTTCGGCTCGCTCTTCCTCGTGAACTTCGCCATCGGCGTGGTGACCGGGATCGTCCAAGAGTTCCAGTTCGGCATGGACTGGAGCCGGTACTCGAGCTTCGTCGGCAACATCTTCGGGGCGCCCCTCGCCATCGAGGGCCTGCTCGCGTTCTTCCTGGAGTCCACCTTCCTCGGGGTCTGGATCTTCGGACGCGGCCGGGTCTCCGCGAGGGTCCACCTCGCGTCCATCTGGCTGGCCAGCGCGGGCACGATGCTCTCGGCGGCCTTCATCCTGGCGGCGAACTCCTGGATGCAGCACCCCGTGGGCTTCACCATCGACCCCAAGACCCACCAGGCGGTCATGACCGACTTCTGGGCGGTGATGACGAACTCGACCTTCCTCGCCGCCTACGGCCACGTGATGTTCGCGGCCTTCCTCACGGGCTCGGTCTTCGTGCTCGGGATCGCCGCGTGGCACCTGCGCCGGGGCCACGACACCGTCGGCTTCGCGCGCGCCGCGCGCGTCGCCATCGTCGTCACGGTGCTCGCCTCGATCGCGACCATGTTCCTCGGGGACAACCAGGCCAAGCAGATGGAGGCCCAGCAGCCGATGAAGATGGCGGCCGCCGAGGCGCTCTACAGCACCGAACGCGGCGCGAGCTTCTCGATCCTCACCATCGGCAACCTGAGCGACAACCCGATCTTCCAGATCCGCGTCCCCCACGTCCTGAGCGTCCTCGCCACCAACTCCTGGAACGGCGAGGTGAAGGGAATCGACCAGCTCCAGGCGAAGGACGTGGCCACCTACGGGCCGGGCAGCTACGTGCCGATGGTCTGGCTGGCCTACTGGACGTTCCGGGTGATGGTCGGGCTCGGCATCGCCATCTTCCTCCTCGGGGGGGTGGGGCTCTGGCTCATGCGCACGCGGCGCCTCGAGCGGTCGAACCGGTACCTGCGCTGGGCGACGTGGCTGCTCGTCACGCCCTTCCTCGCCAACACGGTCGGGTGGGTCTTCACCGAGATCGGCCGCCAGCCCTGGGTCGTCTACGGCCTGCTCACCACCGCGAAGGCCGTCTCGAAGGTCTCGGCCGGCTACGTCGCGACCAGCCTGATCGGCTTCACCGCGATCTACTCGTTCCTCGCCGTCGTCGAGATCGGGCTCATGGTCCGTCTGGCGAAGCGGCCGCCGTCGCTCGAGACGTCGCCGGCCGAGGCCCCCGTCCCCGACCTCGTCTACTAGGAGGCCCCGTGCTCGCGTCCCTCCCCGGCTCGCCGAGCGGCCTCGAGCAGCTCTGGTTCACCCTGATCGCCGTGCTCTGGCTGGGCTACTTCTTCCTCGAGGGGTTCGACTTCGGCGTGGGGGTCCTGTTGCCCTTCGTCGCGCGCGACGACCTCGACCGACGCGTCGCGATCAACACGATCGGCCCGATGTGGGACGGGAACGAGGTCTGGCTCCTCACCGCCGGCGGGGCGACCTTCGCCGCCTTCCCCCTGTGGTACGCGACGGCCTTCTCGGGCTTCTACCTGGCGCTGTTCGTGGTGCTGGCGGCCCTCATCTTCCGCGGGATGGCCTTCGAGCTGCGCCACCGCGGCGAGGGGACCCGGTGGAGGGCCTGGTGGGACCGGGCCATCTTCTGGGGCTCGGCCGTCCCGGCGCTGCTCTGGGGGGTGGCCTTCGCCGACTTCGTCCACGGCGTCCCCCTCGGCGCGGGCCACGCCTGGACGGGCGGCTTCTTCGACCTCGTCAAGCCCTACGCCCTGCTCGGGGGCGTGGCCACCCTCGCCCTGTTCACCCTGCACGGGGCGACCTTCCTCGGGCTCAAGTCCGACGGGGCGGTGCGCGAGCGCGCCCGCACCGCGGCCGCGCGGCTCGCCCCGGTGACCTGGGTCGCGGTGACCGGGTTCCTCTTCTGGACCTATCTGACCGCCCACCACACCCACCACACCGGCCTGGTGCCGCCCCTGGTGCCGATCGCCGCGGTCGTCGTGCTCGCCGGGGTGGGCTGGCTGGCGCACGAGCGACTCGAGGGCTGGGCCTTCGTCGCGACCGCCCTCGTCGTCATGGCCCTCTTCTCGACGCTCCTGCTCGACCTCTACCCCAACGTGCTGGTCTCGTCGGTCGACCCGCGCTTCGACCTCACGATCGCCGAGGCCGCGTCGCACCCCTACACCCTCGAGGTGATGGGCTGGGTGGCCCTCATCTTCACGCCCTTCGTCCTCGCCTACCAGGGCTGGACCTACTGGGTCTTCCGACGCCGCGTCGTCCGACCCCCCGTCGTGCCCGGTGAGACGACCCGCGCGCCGAGCGCCCACTAGCGCGCCGGGTCCCGGGGCGCTGCTCGCGCGACTCGAGCGCGTCGCCCCGGCCGTGCGCGCGGCGCTGGTGACGAGCGTCGTGGCCGGCCTCGTCGCCGTGGTGGCGACGCTGGCCCAGGCGGTGGCCCTGGCCGGGCTGCTGGCCGGCGCCCTCGCCCGGGCGGGCGAGGG
>JAKBNI010000133.1 GCA_021831125.1 Actinomycetes bacterium
CCGTGCTCACCACGACGCTCACCCTCGTCGTCGTGATCCTCTCCCAGACCGTCGCGACGACCCGCACCTCGGCCGACGAGCTCGGGGTGGAGACCGACGTCAGCCGCGACTTCCTGGGCGTGGGCCTGGCGAACGTGGCGGCGGGGCTCGTCGGGGCATTCCCGGTCGACGCCTCGCCGGCGCGCACCACGGTCACCCGGCTCGCCGGCGGGCGCACGAAGTTGCCCGGGGTGGTCGCGGCCCTCCTCGCGATCGCCCTGTCGCCACTCGGCCACTACGCGGAGCGGATCCCGCTCGCCGCCCTGGCGGGGATCCTCTTCTTCATCGCGGCCCGCCTGGTGAAGCTGGACCAGCTCAAGCGGGTGTGGGCGACGAGCCGCACCGAGTTCGCCCTCGCGGTCGTCTCGGGCCTCGGGGTTGTGCTGGTGGGGGTGGAGGCCGGAATCGCCATCGCCGTCGGGCTCGCGATCCTCGCCCAGACCTGGCGCTCGGCGCGCCCGGCGATGCTCGAGCTCGGCCGGCGCGCCGGGACGACCAGCTGGGAACCGGTCGGCTCACCCGGGGTCGAGCGCGAGGCGGGGGTGCTGGTGCTCTTCTTCGACGCCGACCTCTTCTTCGCCAACGCCGGGGTCTTCCGCCGTCTGCTCCACCAGCGTCTCGCCGCGCAGCCCGCGGTGCGCCACGTCGTGCTCGACGCCGTCGCCATGGCCGACGTCGACTTCACCGGCCTCGCGACGCTGGCCGACCTCCTGGCCGACCTCGCGACCGAGCACGTGGACGTGACCCTGGCGCGCGCCACGCCCGCGGTGCGCCGGGCGCTCGGGCGCTACGGCGACGAGCGCCTCGGCGCGCTCGCCCTGCACGACAGCGTCGACACCGCCGTCCGCGGCGCCCTCGCGGGCTAGGCGGCCGCCAGCCGGCGCAGCACGTAGTTCAGCACGCCGCCGTGGCGGTAGTACTCGACCTCGGTCGGGGTGTCGATGCGCAGGCGCACCTCGAAGGCCTCGCTCGAGCCGTCGTCGCGGGTCGCGGTGAGCGTCACCCGCGCCACCAGCTCCCCGCGCTCGAGCGGTGCGAGACCGGTCACGTCGATCACCTCGGCGCCGGTGAGCCCGTGGCCCTCGGCGCTCTCGCCGGGCAGGAACTGCAGGGGCAGCACGCCCATGCCCACGAGGTTCGAGCGGTGGATCCGCTCGAAGCTCTCGGCCAGCACGGCGCGCACCCCGAGCAGTCGGGTGCCCTTGGCCGCCCAGTCGCGCGAGGACCCGGTGCCGTACTCCTTGCCCCCGAGCACCACCAGCGGGGTGCCCTCGGCGGCGTAGGCCATGGCCGCGTCGAAGATCGACATCTCGGTACCCTCGGGCAGCTTGCGCGTCACGCCGCCCTCGGTGCCCGGGGCGAGCAGGTTGCGCAGGCGCACGTTGGCGAAGGTCCCGCGCACCATGACCTCGTGGTTGCCCCGACGGGTGCCGTAGCTGTTGAAGTCCTGGGGCGCCACGCCGCCGTCGACGAGGTACCGCCCGGCCGGGCTGGTCGGGCGGATCGAGCCGGCCGGGGAGATGTGGTCGGTCGTGACCGAGTCCCCGAGGCGCGCCAGCACCCGGGCGCCGCGCACGTCGGCGACCGGTCCCGGCTCGGGGGTGAGCCCCTCGAAGTAGGGGGGCTGCTTCACGTAGGTGGAGGTCGGGTCCCAGCCGTAGGTGAGGGCGTCGGAGGTGGGGATGGCCCGCCAGCGCTCGTCGCCGGTGTAGGCGCCCTGGTAGCGCTGGGTGAACATCTCGGGGGTGAGCGACGCCCGCACCGCCTCGGCGACCTCGAGGTCGCTCGGCCACAGCTCGGCGAGGGTGACGGGCGTGCCGTCGCGGTCGAGACCGATCGGCTCGCGGGTGAGGTCGACGTCGACGGTGCCCGCGAGCGCGTAGGCCACCACGAGGGGCGGGCTCGCGAGGAAGTTCTGCTTCACGTCGGGGTGGATGCGGCCCTCGAAGTTCCGGTTGCCCGAGAGGACCGAGACGACCGCGAGGTCGTTCGCCGCGACGGCCTCCGAGACGCCCTCGAGGAGGGGCCCGGTGTTGCCGATGCAGGTCGTGCAGCCGTAGCCCGCGAGGTAGAAGCCCAGGGCGTCGAGCGGCTCGACGAGCCCGGCGCGCTCGAGGTAGTCCATGACGACCCGGCTGCCCGGGGCGAGCGAGGTCTTCACCCAGGGCGCGACGCTCATCCCGCGCTCGACGGCGCGCCGGGCGAGCAGGCCCGCGGCCACGAGGACCGACGGGTTCGAGGTGTTGGTGCACGAGGTGATGGCCGCCACCACGACGGCCCCGTCGGCCAGCCGCTCGGCCGCCCCCTCGCCGCGGGCCTCGCGGGCCTCGCGCCCGAGGGCCGCCGTGAAGGCGCGGCGCACGTCGCCGAGGGCCACCCGGTCCTGGGGCCGCTTGGGGCCGGCGAGGCTGGGCTCGACCGAGGCGAGGTCGAGTTCGACGACCGCGGAGTAGACCGGCACGGCGCTCGAGGGGTCGTGCCAGACGCCCTGGGCGCGGGCGTAGGCCTCGACGAGGCGCACGTGGGCGTCGCTGCGCCCGGTGAAGGCGAGGTAGTCGAGGGTCACCTGGTCGATGGGGAAGAGGGTGCAGGTCGCCCCGAACTCGGGCGACATGTTGGCGATCGTCGCGCGCGTCTCGAGCGAGAGCGCGGCGACGCCCGGGCCGAAGGCCTCGACGAGGGTGCCGACCACCCCCTGGCGGCGCAGCAGCTCGGTGATGGTGAGCACCACGTCGGTCGCGGTCACCCCTTCGCGGGGCGCGCCCGAGAGGCGCAGGCCCACCACCGGCGGGATGAGCATCGGGGCCGGCTGGCCGAGCATCGCGGCCTCGGCCTCGATGCCGCCGACGCCCCAGCCGAGCACGCCCAGGCCGTTCACCATCGTGGTGTGGCTGTCGGTGCCCACCAGGGTGTCGAAGTAGGCGACGCCCTCGCGCTCGAAGACCACGCGCGC
>JAKBNI010000134.1 GCA_021831125.1 Actinomycetes bacterium
GTCCGACTCGGCCACGGTCTTGCCGGCGTCGCGGGCCATGACGGCGATGGTCTCGGCGCGTCGCGCGGACATCACCGCGGCGGCCCGCGTGAGGAGCCGGCGGCGTTCCTCGAGGGGCAGGACGTGCCAGCGGGCGAAGCCCGAGCTCGCGAACTCGAGGACCCGGTCGACCTCGACCCGGGTGGCCACCCGGTAGCGGTACCACGGGCGTCCCCCGTCGTTGGGGTCGCGGCCGACCTCGAGGTCGGGCTCACCGGTGAGGTCCAGGTGGTCGAGCGTGTCGATCACGAGGTCGTCCACGGGCCGGAGGGCCGCGAACGCCGCGTCGAGCGCCCCCACGAGGGCGGGATCCGTCGGGTCGGCGTCGGGCTCGTTCGAGAAGCCCGGTCCCTCGGACGCGCGGGCCCGGCGTCGCCGCGTGGTCGGCACCGACGCGCGAGCCCCCAACGCCTCGAGGAAGCGGTGGCGTTGCTCGTCGAGCACGACGGGGTCGTCGGCGATCGAGAGGGCCGCGCGCAGGTAGTTCTCGGGTGCGGTGTTCTCGTCCAGGCGGCGCACGAGGTAGGCCACGGCCGCTGGGAAGTCGTCGCGCCGGGTGACCGGCGCGTAGAGCAGCACGGGTTGGCCGCCCGCGACGAGGGCCTCGGCCTGCGCGTCGGCCATGCCCTCGAGCATCTCCACGTCGAGCTGGTCGCTCACGCCGCGCTCGGCGGCCAGCTCCAGCGCCCAGGCCACGTGGAAGAGGTTGTGGCTGGCCACCCCGACGCGCAGGTGCTCGCGGATCTCGGGCCGCAGGACCTCGTCGAGGAGGCGCAGGTAGCTCGCGTCGACCTCGGCCTTGGATCCGTAGGGCGCGCTGACCCAGCCGTGCAGCTCGGCCTCGACGGTCTCCATGGCGAGGTTCGCCCCCTTCACCAGGCGGACCTTGACCGGTGCGCCCCCGACGGCGCGCCGCGCCCTCGACCACGCGACGAGCTCGGCGAGGGCCGCGTGGGAGTCGGGGAGGTAGGCCTGGAGCACGATCCCCGCCGAGAGGGGCAGGAATTCCGTCTCGCTCAGCACGCTCATGAACGCGTCGAGGGTGAGGCGCAGGTCGCGGTACTCCTCCATGTCGAGATTGACGAAGACGCCGTTCGCTCGCGCCGCTCGGTAGAGGCGCCGGAGGCGTTCGGCGAGGCGCTCGAGCGAGCCGGCGTGGTCGAGGGTGACGAGCTGGCTCGCCACCGACGAGAGCTTCACCGAGACGTAGTCGACGTCGTCGCGCGCGACCATCGTGAGCACCCGCTCGAGACGTTCCTCGGCCTCGCGTTCGCCCAGCACGGCCTCGCCGAGCACGTTCACGTTAAGCGACAGTCCGCGGGCCCGATGGTCGGCGAAGCGCTCCCCGAGCTCGGTGGGGTCGTCGTCGAGGATCAGGGGCGCCGTGAGGGACCTGACCCGTCGCTCGACCTGGGCCACGACGATCCGGGGCGCGACGCGCGAGGCCGCCGCGGCGAGCCGGAGCGCGGTCCGGTCGAGGGCGGAGAATCCACCCGGGGTGACTCCGCGGACGGCGCGGCGCAGGGCGCGCGCGGCGCGCCCCGGCTCACGAAAGCGCATCACCTCGTCGGTCAGGCCGAGGACGACGCCCACCGCGGCGGGGTCGGTGAGGAGCCGTCGCAGTCGCTCGCGCGTGGCGCCGACGTCGCGCTGGTCGCGCGCGCTGGCCCCGATGAGGGCGACCGCTCGCCCGAGCGCGCGGAGGGCGACCGGGTCGACGGGGGGATCGGTGAGGCTCACGGCTCCGCCACTTTAGGTCGGCCGCCCCGGCCGCCTAGACCTTCCCGTCCACGCCTCGAGGTGACAGTGGTGCTCTGTGGAACTGGCTCACGCGGCCCTCTTCCGGGACCCGTTCATGATGTCACCGGGGATCCGTCCGCGCATGTAGTCGCCGTGGTTGCGGCGGCGGAAGTTGTAGGTCGCGAGCCACGCGTCGGCCTCGGCCTGGAGCTGCTTGACGGAGTGAAAGCTGCGCCGGTGGAAGGCCGGTCGCCAGCACTCGTTGAGGATCGTCTGGTGGAAGCGCTCGACCACGGCGTTGTGATTCGGCGAGCGCGACGGGATGCGCACGTGGGTGACGCCCTGGGCCGCCAGCACCCCGCGGAAGTCGTTGGAGATCCACTCGGGGCCGTTGTCCGAGAGGACGGCTCGCACGCCCGCCCCGTGACGGGCCAGGTGGCGCTGGACCCGCTGGAGGAACGCGACGGCCCGCTCGGCGTTGGGCACCCCGGCGATGACCCACACCAGCGCGAAGCGGCTCGCCACGTCCACGGCCGTGAGCTGGTAGACCTTGCCGACGCCCTTCAGGTTCCCGATGTAGAAGCCGTCAACGGCGACCAGGTGTCCGGGAGCCGGGCTGAACAGGCAGAAGCCGAAGGGACCCTCCTCTCGGCCGGCCTCGGTGAGAAGGCCGGTCGTCACGGCGGCCAGGGCCGCCGCGTGACGCAGGCGCTGAGTCCGGGTCCCGAGGCCGTGGGCCACCAGGATCTTCTGGACCGTCGACTTGGCGAGCACGAGGCCGCGACCCTCGAGGGCGTCGCTCAGCTGGCGACACCCCAGGGTGGGACGGGTGACGGCCAGGCTCAAGAGCTCCTCGACGACGTGGGTCGGCGTCGCGCCGGGCATCTGGGGCGTGCGCCGCTCCTTGGGCATCAGGGCCTCAAGGCCGTAGAGCTCGGCGCGGCGCTTCCAGTCGTAGAAGCGGGTGCGAGAGACGCCAAAGCGCCGGCAGGCCTCGGCGACACTGCCGCAGCGCTCGGCCTCGGCCAGCAGCGCCAGGCGGCGCCGGTAGATAACGTCATTGGGGGTCACGGTGGTGGTCTCCTTGATTTCTTGGTGGAAACCACAGAGTCCACCACCGGACCCTCTCTCAGGTCCAGGGTGCAACCTCAACCCGTGGACAGGAAGCCCTAG
>JAKBNI010000035.1 GCA_021831125.1 Actinomycetes bacterium
GCTGTCGCGAGTCGGCGGTCGGGGCGCTCGGGGCGCTCGGCGACCCGCGGGGACTCGGGGCCGTGCTCGGCGCGCTCGAGGACCGCCCGCCGGTGCGCAGGCGCGCAGTGGTGGCCCTAGCCGCCTTCGAGGGGCCCGAGGTCGACGAGGCGCTGGCTCGAGCGCGCGCCGACCGCGACTGGCAGGTGCGCGCGGCGGCCGAGCAGCTCGGCGGCGGTCTCGGGACCGACGCCGGGTAGCTCAGCGATCGGCCGCGCGCAGGAGCACGTGCAGCGAGGCCATCTCCTCGAGGCACGCACGCAGCCCCTCGATGACCACGAGGTCCGGGTGCGCGGCGACGGCAACCTCGACGCCCGTGCTCGTCGCGACCCGCTCGTCGAGGTCGGCCAGCTGGGCCATCCCGCCCACGAGGGTGAGACCCCGCGCGCTCACGTCCTGGGACAGGTCCGGCGCCGTCTCGGCCAGGCACTCCTGGATCATGCGCACGGTGGCGGCGGTCACGTCGGCGAGCGCCGCGTTGACGAGCTCGGCGGTGACCTCCACCTCGACGAGCTCCCCGCGCTCGACCGAGCGTGCCCGCACCACCTGGGACATCCCCAGGGACCGGCCGCGGGCCGAGGCGAGCAGGCACTTGATCTCCTCGACCGCGGTCGGGGCGACCACGACCCCGAGCCGGGTGCGCAGCGCCGTGGCGATGGCCGCGTCGATGTCGTTGCCGCCCAGGCGTCTCGCCCCCGCGCTCACGATCCCGCCGAGCGAGATCACGGCCGCCTCCGAGGCGCCGGCCCCGAGGACGGTCACCGCCGAGCCCACCGGGTCCTGGACCGGCAGGCCGAGGCCGATGGCCGCGGCGAGCGGCGCCTCGATCAGGCTCACCTCGCGGGCGCCGGCCTGGATCGCGGCCTGGCGCAGGGCGCGCCGCTCAATGGCGGTCGCGAGGGAGGGGACGCTCATGACGACCCGAGCGCGACTCAGCTTGGAGACCCCGGCGCGCTCGAAGAGGTGGGCGATGAGCCGCGCGGTGACGTCGAAGTCGATCGTGGTGCCCTGGGCGAAGGGTCGGAACACGACCACGTGACGCGACGTGCGTCCCACGACCTCGCGCGCGCCGTGACCCACGTCGACGACGTCGCCGGTGCTCGTGTCGATCGCGACGAGCGTCGGCTCGTCGACGATCACGCCGCGGTCGGCCGTCGCCAGTCGCGTCTGGGCGGTCCCGATGTCCAGCGCCACGTCGAGAGCCACGGAGAACGATGTTAGGGCGACCCGCGTGGCGCCCCCGCTGCTCGGTAGCCTGGCCGGGGTGGCGGACGGCGATAGGCGGTGGGGAGGGTGGCCTCGTCGCCGCCGACGGCCCGGTCCCGACGCGCGCCAGTGGGTCCACCCGAGCGAGCTGCCGCGCTTCGAGGACCTCGAGCCGCGTCGGCCCTCGCCCCGCTCGCGCCTGGCCCGTGCGGTAGCCCTGCTGGCCGCGGTGCTCCTGGTCGCCGGGGGAGCCGTCCTCCTGGCGAATCGCGGCACACCCCCCACGACGACCACGACGCACCACAACGTCGCCTTGGGCGACCTGCCGGCGGTCGCGCGCTCGGTGGCGGCCGACACCGTCAACCTGACGATCATCACCGACCACGGGATGTCGACCGCCGCCGCGGTCGTCCTGCCCGGGCGCCTCGCGGTCACGACCGTGCGCATCCCCGCCAACGCCCTCGTGAAGGGGACGAACGCGCGCCGCGTGGACTTCGCGGTGTCGCTCGTGGGGCGCGACGACGTGATGGGTTTCTCGGTCGTGCGACTGGGGGCCGCCGTCGCCCCGGTCCACCTCGACCCGATGCCCGCCAGCGCCGCGGTCACCGTCGTCGCCCCGGTCGTGCCGTACCTGCTCGCCCGGCCGCGCTACGACTGGGCGGTCACCACGCTCGGCGACCCGCAGAACGACTCCCACGGCGTGGTGCGCTACCTCACCACGCCGTCGGGCCGGGCGCTGTGGGGGCTGCGCTACGCCATCGCGGTCGACGCGCGCGGTCGGGTGGTCGCGGTGCTCTCGGCCAACCACCAGTGGTACGGCGCGCAGTTCGTCGCGCGCGTCGCCGAGGTCCTCGAGATCGGACGCGGCTGCCACGCCGACGTCGGGATCACCGGCGCCTCGGTCCAGGGCGGCGGCGTGCGGCTCCTCTCGGTCACCCCCTACGGCCCGGCCGCCCACGCGGGGCTGCGACCGGGCGACGTCCTCATGACCTGGTCGGGACGGGACACCGACGACCTCGCCGTCTTGCGATCGATGATCTACCTGACCCCGGCGTACACGACCGTGAAGGTCACCTACCTCAGGGGCAGCGCCCTTCGCACGACGACGGTGACCCCGGTCTGCCCCTTTAGAGTGACCCCGTGACCCAGAACCCCTTCGGCGAGATGTTCGGGGACATCTTCTCGCTCCTCGGCCGCCAGGGGCCCGACGCCTGGTACCAGGCCGCCCAGCAGCTAGCCGTCTCGGTGGCCCGGGGCGAGGACGGCGACCCCAACCCCTCGCCGGTGGAGCGGCCGCGCCTCGAGGAGTTCGCCCCCCTCGTCGCGCGCCACGTCGCGACCCTGCTCGGCACCGACGTCGACGCGTCGGTCGAGGTGACCAACCGCACGGCCCTGTCGCTGGCCGCGCTCGCCCAGTGGCGACCGCTGCTCGAGCCCCTCGTCGGGGCGAGCGGGTCGGTCCCGGCCCTGCCCGACGGGGACGAGAGCGCCCTGGTGGCCCAGATGGCCGCCACCCTCGGCCCCCTCTTCACGGGATTCCAGACCGGGTCGGTCGCCGGCCACTTCTCCGAGCGCGCGTGGTCCCTCGCGGCGTTGGCGCTGCCGCGCGTCGACGGGCACCACCTGATCGTCCTCAACAATCTCGCCGTCTTCGCCGACGCCTGGAGCCTCGGCCACGACGAGGTCTTCGTCTTCGCCCTGGCCCAGGAGTACGTGGCCTCGCGGGTGCTCACCCAGCCCGGCACCGGCGACGCCCTGCGGGCGCTCCTGCTCGACGCGGTGGGTGAGGCCCGCGCCGTCCAGGGGGACATCCTCGGCCGGCTGCAGTCGCTCGCCGACGGGGGCGACCTGGCCGGGCTGATGAACGACCCCTCGTCGCTGCTCGAGGGGCTCGAGGTCCCCGACGACAGCCCGGCGACCCGGGCGATCAACGCGGCGACCGCGGTGCTGGCGGCCTACTTCAACGCCGTCGCCCAGTCGGTCACCGAGACGCTGCTCGGACCGCGCCCGGCGCTCGCCGAGGCCGTCCTGCGCCACCGCCTGAGCGACGCCCGCGGCGAGGACGCGGCCGCCGCGCTCTTCGGCATCTCGCTGCAGGGACCCCACGTGGACCAGGCCGCACGCTTCGTGGCCACGCTCACCGAGGCGCACGGCCTCGAGGTGTTCGCCGCGTTGTTGCGTGTCGACGGGCTCGCCACCGACGCCGAACTCGGCGCGCCCGAGGCGTGGCTCGAGCGGGTGACGACCTCACCCCTGGCCTAGGCCGGGCTCGGCTCCTCGTCGTAGCCGAGGTTCCACTCGACGATCAGCGCCTCGCGCTCGGCGTCGCGGTTCACGCGCTCGCGGTTGCGTCGGAACTGGGGGTCGTGGGGGGGCAGGAAGCGCAGGCGGGCGTCGACCCGGTCGACGAAGGCCTGGATCTGCTCCTCGTCGCCGAAGACCATTCGGCACTCCCAGTGGGGCGCGACGGGGCCCAGGTAGACGATCTGGACGTGGCCGACCGGCTCGACGACCTCGGTGCTCTCGCTGGTGGGGACCTGGCTCACGGCGCTCCTCTCGAGCTCAGTCTACCCCTGACCTGGCCCGAGGCCCCCGGGGCACGGCGGAGCGGAGGTCTCACGAAATGTAAAGGGTCGCCGACCCCCGACATGGCTAGGGTGAGGATGAAGGAGGTCCCATGGACACCGAGTGGATGGCCGATGGACTGTGTCGGGACTACCCCGCCGAGACCTTCTTCCCCCGCGACGGCGTCGGGGTGATCGCCGCCCAGCGGATCTGCTCGAACTGCCCCGTCTCGCGTGCGTGCCTCGAGTACGCGCTGGCCAACCACGTCGACCACGGCGTGTGGGGCGGCAAGAGCGAGCGCGAGCGCCGTCGCATCGCGCGCGAGCGCCGTCGCCTGCGGGTCAGGGGCGCCGCCTCGTAGCGGTGCTCGAGTGCGTCGCTAACCTCTCGGTCCCCTCGCGCGCGGAGGCCGAGCTCCTCGGGGCCTTCGCCGGGACGGCCCTGCGCGACCTGCACCACGACCCCGACCACGGCCGGGCCGTCCTCACGCTCATCTCCGAACCCGCCGCGCTCGAGAGCGACCTGCACCGACTGGCCCTGGTCGCCGCGGCCCGCCTCGACCTGACCGGCCACGTCGGGGTGCACCCACGTCTCGGCGCCCTCGACGTCGTGCCCTTCGTCTCGCTCGAGGGCGACCTCGGAGCGGCCGTGCGCGCCCGCGACGACGCCGCGGCCTGGCTCGCCACCGCGCTCGGGGTGCCGGTCTTCCTCTACGGGCCGCTCCCCGACGGGACGGTGCGCACGCTGCCCGAGGTGCGCCGACGCGCCTTCGCCGTCCTCGCCCCCGACCACGGGCCGGATCGGCCCCACCCGCGCCTGGGCGCCAGCGCGCTCGGCGCGCGCGGGATCCTCGTCGCGTGGAACCTGCGCCTGCGCGACACGACCATGGACGAGGCCCGCGAGGTCGCGCGCGCGCTGCGCGGTCCCCACGTGCGCGCCCTGGCCTTCGCCTTGCGCGCCGGCCCCCAGGTGAGCTGCAACCTCCTCGACCCGCTCGTGGTGGGTCCGGGCGAGGTCTACGACGCGGTGGCCGCGCGCCTGGGCGAGGGGCGGGTCGTGGAGTGTGAGCTCGTGGGGCTCGCGCCGGGGGCGCTGCTCGAGCGCACCGACCCGGCCCGCTGGGCGCGCCTCGGGCTCAGCCCGGCCGCGACGATCGAGGCGGCCCTGGGCTCAGCCGGCCTTGGCCCGGCGCTCGAGGGCCCGCGCGCGCCGTAGTCGGCGCCGCTCGCGCTCGCTCATGCCGCCCCAGATGCCGAACTTCTCGCCGTTGTCGAGGGCGTACTCGAGGCAGTCGTCCTTCACGACGCACCCCCGGCACACCTCCTTGGCCTCACGGGTCGAGGCTCCCCGCTCGGGGAAGAACAGGTCGGGGTCGACGCCCATGCAGTTCGCGCGGGCCTGCCACCCCCGGTCCTCGAGGCCACCCAGCAGATCGACGATGTCCACGTTCCCTCCCTGTCGGCCGCTGACGCCACCGGTGTAATTACAACCGTGTCATTGTGGCCCGACCAGGGCCCGGAGCGCAAATGGAGCCTGAGAGGGGCCTAGACGGCCCGGCGATGGGTGACGAAGTCGTCGAGCACGTAGGCGCCCAGGTCGTCGACGTCGGTGTAGAAGAGGCGCCCACCGTTGACCCGGGCGATCTGCTCGACGAAGGGGAACTGGCTGCGCTCGATGTCCAGGGCGAAGGTGTTGATGGTGATCCCGGCGCGCGTGCAGCGCAGCACCTCGGCCATCGTCTTGTCCAGGGTCTCGCGCACGGGCGGCCACGCGAAGAACGGCTCCCCCGTGGCGGTGAGGTGGGCCGTCGGCTCGCCGTCGGTCACCACGACGACCTGGCGCTCCCCGCGCTCGTTGCGCAGGAGGTGACGTGAGAGCGCCAGCGCGTGCTGGAGGTTGGTGCCGTAGTTGTAGTCGATGGTGAGCGAGGGGATGTCCTCGATCCTCAGCTCGACGGCCCGCTCCCCGAAGCCGACCACCGCCACGTAGTCGCGCGGGAAGCGGCTCGCGATGAGCTGGGTGAGCGCGAGGACCATCTTCTTCGCCGGCACCAGGTTGCCCCGCATGGCCATGGACAGCGACAGGTCGATGGCGAAGACGGTCGCCGAGCGGCGCAGGGCCTCGTACTCCTCGACCTCGAAGTCGTCCGGGTGCAGGCGCAGCGGCGTGCCCGGCCCCTGGCGCACCAGCGCGTTGTAGAGGGTGTGGCCCAGGTGCAGGGTGACCGGGGCGCCCGGCTCCCACGGCGTCGAGGTCTCCTCGCGATCGCCCCCGCGCGCGAGGGTCGCGCTCGCGTGGCCCGTGAGCTCGGGCGTGTCGCGCAGACGCGCGAAGAGGGCGCGCAGCGCGAGCTGGCCGATCTGGCGCACGCCCTTCGCGCTCAGCTCGAGACGCCGCCCGTCGCGGTCGACGAAGCCGCTCTCGCGCAGGGCGCGCAGCGCGCGCTGGAGCCGCTCGACGTGACGGGCCGCGTCGTCGCCCAGGTGGCGGCGGATCGCGTCGACGTCGACCTCGGGCAGCCCCTGGGCCGGGTCGGCCCGTCCGAGGAAGTCCTCGAGCTGGCGCAGCTGGCCGAGCTGCTCGACCGCGTCGGTGGAGCGCGCGAACGACCCGCCGTCGCCGCGCAGCCGGTGGGCCCGGTTCCAGTCGATCTGCGGGGTGGCCTCACGGAGGTTCGCCGTGAGGCGCGTGAGCGAGAAGCCCAGGTCGAGGTCGTCGAGCAGGCCGTCCATCAAGGAGCGCAGCTCGGCCTGCTGGTCGGCCGAGAGCGAGTTGAACATCGCCTCGGCCGCCGCGGCCCGCTCGGCCATCATCGCCACGACGTCCTCGAGGCTCTCGGCGCCCGGGAAGTAGTCGCCGAAGCGCCCCATGAACTCCTCGAAGGAGGGGTCGAGCGGCTCGCCGCGCCGGTCCTGCTCGATCATCGTCGAGAGCGCGTCCATCATCTCGCGCAGCCGGGCGAGCTCGGCCGGGTCGGGCCGACCGAGGAACTCCTTGGACTGGCGGAAGTAGGTGTCGAGGACGTCGCGCTCGAGCTCGGCCATGAGCCGCTCGTACTCCTCGCGCGCCTCGCCCGAGACGAACTCGTACTCCCGGTACTCGCCGAGGCGCTCGGTGAAGCGATCGCTCATCAGGTCGCGCTGCATCCGGCGCTGGTCCACGAGGTCGCGGGTCACCTCCCGGCGGCGCTCGTCGCCCGAGGCCTCCGCCTCCTCGAGGAGCCCCTCGAGGCCGGTGGCCTCGAGCGACTCGACGTGCTCGAGCCACTCG
This sequence comes from Actinomycetes bacterium, assembly GCA_021831125.1. Taxonomy (GTDB): domain Bacteria; phylum Actinomycetota; class Acidimicrobiia; order Acidimicrobiales; family RAAP-2; genus RAAP-2. Next base: position 7,081 of record JAKBNI010000035.1, read on the forward strand.
CGGTAGCGCTCCAGCTCGCCGGAGGGGTCGGCCTGGGACTCGAGCTCTCGACGGCGACGGCGCGAGCGGTCGAGCAGCTCGGTCAGCCCCTCGACGTGCTCGCCGGACTCGGTCTCGAAGCCCTCGCGCAACAGCCGGTCGAGCGCGGCCTCGAGGTCGCCGTCCTCGAGGAGGTCGTCGACCAGGCGCCCGAGGAGGTCCTCGGCGTCGACGTCGTCGAAGTCGTCGCCCTCGCCGAAGTGGCGGAACCGGTAGCGGACGGCCACTACCGGGCCCTCGAGCGATAGAGCGCTCGGGCGCCCGAGGCGTCCTTCGCCAGGCGCTTGGTGAGGTAGAGCCCCTCGAGCAGGAACTCCAAGGCCGCGGCCCGCTCCCCCGGGCTGGCCCCGGGGCCGGCGAGGCGCTCGACCGGGGCGGCGAGCACCGGCAGCGCCTCGAGGGCGCCGAGGTACTGCGCGTCGGGCAGGTCGTCGCCGGTGTGCACGACGACTTCGCCGTTGAAGGCGGCCACGATCTCGGGCGCCTCCTCGAGCAGGACCGTCTCGGCGAAGCACTGTCGCACCGCCAGGGCCACCAGCGCCGACACGACCTGGTCGGCGTCGGCGTCGTCGAGGGTGTCGAGCTCGATCTTGCCCTGGGTCGACTGGACGAGGGCCGCGAGGTCGCTCACCCGCGGCACCACGGCCGCGTCACCGGTACGCAGGGCCCGGCGCAGCGCACTCGCCACGACGACTTCGTAGTTGGCGATCGACAGGCGCACCGAGACCCCGGACCTCTGGTTGATGGCGTTCGAGCGTCGCGCGACGTGGCTGACCCGCGCGACGATCTCCTCGATGAACCAGGGCACCACGAGCGGCACCGGGGTCGCCGGCACGTGGGCCTCCTGCTTCACGATGGCGATCTCGGTGGAGAGGTCGTCGGGGTAGTGGGTGCGGATCTGGCTGCCGAAGCGGTCCTTCAGCGGCGTGATGAGCCGACCCCGGTTGGTGTAGTCCTCGGGGTTCGCCGTCGCCACGACCATGACGTCGAGCTCGAGGCGCACCAGGTGGCCGCGGATCTGGACGTCGCGCTCCTCGAGCACGTTCAACAGCCCGACCTGGATGCGCTCGGCCAGGTCCGGCAGCTCGTTGATCGCGAAGATCCCACGATTCGACTTGGGCACGAGGCCGTAGCTGAGCGCCCGCGGGTCATCGAGGTAGAGCCCACCGGCGACCTTGATCGGGTCGACCTCACCGATGAGGTCGGCCATCGAGGTGTCGGGCGAGGCCAGCTTCTCGGCGAAGCGCCGGCTGCGGTGCACCCACTCGAGCAGCGTGTCGTCCCCGCGCTCGGCGACCATCGCGATCCCCTGGGCCGAGATCGGGTGGAACGGGTCGTCGCGCACGTCCGAGCCGGCGACGACCGGCAGCCACTCGTCGAGCAACTCGACGAGCGAGCGGATGATGCGCGTCTTGGCCTGGCCCCGCTCCCCGAGCAGGATCACGTCGTGGCCGGCCAGCAGCGCCGTCTCGAGTTGGGGTAGCACCGAGTCCTCGTAGCCCAGCACGCTCGCGGTGAGCGGCTGCCCGGCCGCCAGACGCGCCTCGAGGTTCTCGCGCATCTCGGCGCGCACGGGGCGCGACACGTAGCCCGACGCGCGCAGGGCGCCGAGCGTGGCGGGCAGGTCGTTGGGGGCAACGCGAGTCGTCATAGGAGCACCCTAGGGGCGACCCCCGCCGCCAAGGACTCAGGCGCTCTGCCAGCGGAACCAGCGCACGCCGACGGCGCTCATCACCCCGACGTAGCCGGCGCAGGCCGCGACCGCGAGCCACTGGGTCGACCCCCACGCCGAGAGGTCGAGCACGCCGGCGTAGACGCTCATCACGCACCCCACCGGGCTCCAGCGCGAGATCGACTCCCAGGTCGCCCCGAGCACCCCGCTCGCCCCGAACAGCCCGAGGAAGATCAGCGCCACCAGCAGGACCCGCCCGACCGCGTTCACCGCGTCGGCCGATCGCACGAGGCCGACCACGGCCTGGCCGATGGCGAGGAAGACGGCCCCACCCAGGGTCGAGGCGAGCAGCACGAGCAGGTACTGGCCGAGGCTCGGGTGGAGGTGGTGCATCGAGGCCCCGACCACCACCACCACGAGCGACACCACGAGGTTGGCGACGCCCTGGGCGACCAGCCGGCTGCCCATCACCATCCACGAGGGCGCCGGGGTGACCCGCAGGCGCTGGAGCACCCCGGTGTCGCGGTCGCGCGCGACCCGGGTGGCGTAGCCCATGAGCCCGAAGGTCGCCAGCCCGTAGGCCACGGCTATCCCGATGATGTAGTACGAGCCGCCCATCGTCTGGGTGCCCTTGTGGCCGTTGGTGACAAAGAGGATCCACAGGGGCAGGAGCAGCCCCACCACGATCGAGCGGCGAGCCTTCACCAGCACGAGCAGGTCCGCGCGCACGAGCGCGCCGAGCATCACGCGGGTCGCGGGGCCCTCACTCACGCAGGTCGCTCCCGGTCAGGCCGATGAAGACGTCCTCCAGGGTCACGGCGCCCCGCGCGACGGCGCGCACGCGCGCGTCGTCGCGGTAGCGATCGACGAGCTCGCCCGGCGGGGCCGCCGCGAGGAGGCGCCCGTGGTCGATGATCGCCACGCGGTCGCAGACCGCCTGGGCCTCTTCCATCGAGTGGGTCGTGAGGAGCACGCTCGCCCCCTTCGCGCGCACCCGGTCGATGCGCCCCCACAGCTGGCGCCGGGCCTGGGGATCCAGGCCGACGGTGGGCTCGTCGAGCAGCAAGAGCGAGGGCTCGTGCACCATGGCCACCGCCAACGAGAGACGCTGCTGCTGGCCGCCCGAGAGGTGCTTCCAGCCCCGTCCCGCGTCCTCGGCGAGTCCCACCTCGCGGAGGCGGCCGAGCGCGTCCTCGGGGCCGAGGCGGACCCCGTAGAGCCCCCCGAAGAGTCGCACGATCTGCGCCAGGGTGAGGTCGGGCGAGAAGCTGTTCGCCTGGAGCTGGACGCCCAGGCGTGCCCGGGCCGCGCTCGGGTGGGCCAGCGCGTCCACCCCGTCGACCGAGACGCTCCCGCGCCGGGGGCGCACCAGGCCCTCGATGGCCGACAGCGTCGAGGTCTTGCCGGCGCCGTTGGGCCCGAGCAGCCCGAGGATCTCGCCCGCCGCGATCGCGAGGTCGACCCCGTCGACGGCCCGGTGGTCGCCGTAGGCGACGACGAGGTCGCGGACCTCGAGGGTCGCACCACGCCCGGCCGTCGGCTCGGCCTCCCGGCGAGGCGCCCCGCGCGCGGGCGCGGGCGCCGCAGAAGGTCCCTCGGCGAGCGTCGCGACGTGGGTCGTCACGAGGTCCGCGCCGGGCCGGTAGGCCAGGTGCGCCGCCCGGGGCGCGTCGAGCACGAGGAAGTCGGCGCGTGCGCCCACCCCGAGGTGGCCGACGTCGTCGAGGCGCAGGGCCCGCGCGCCGCCACGGGTCGCGGCCCACAGCGCCTCGTCGGCGGTGAGGCCCATCTCGCGCACGGCGAGGGCGATCACCAGGGCCATCGAGGTGACGTAGCTCGTCCCGGGGTTGCAGTCGGTCGACAGGGCCACCGTGGCCCCCGCGTCGAGGAGCCGGCGCGCCGGGGCGTAGGGCGAGCGGGTGGAGAACTCGGCGCCGGGCAGCAGCGTCGCGACCGTCGAGGAGCTCGCCAGCGCCTCGACGTCGCCGTCGTCGAGGTGGGTGAGGTGGTCGGCGCTCGCCGCGCCGAGCTCGACCGCGAGGCGCACCGCGCCGGAGTGGGCCAGCTGATTGGCGTGCAGGCGCAGGCCGAGCCCGCGGGCCCGGGCCGCCTCGAGGACCGCGCGGGCCTCGTCGAGGTCGAACGCGCCCACGTCGCAGAACACGTCGGCCCAGCGCGCGAGCGGCGCGCAGCGCTCGAGCATCTCCCCGGTGAGTAGGGCCAGGTAGCCCTCGCGGTCGTGGGCGAACTCGGGGGGCACCGCGTGGGCGCCGAGCCAGGTGACCTGCTCGGTCACCTCCCGCGCCACCTCGAGGTCGCGGGCCTCGCCCTCGATCGTGAGCTCGTAGCCCGACTTCACCTCGAGGGTCGTCACGCCGCCCGCGCGCAGCGCCCGGACCCGGGCCGCGACGCCGCCGCGCAGCTCGTCGGGGCTCGCCGATCGGGTCGCCGCCACGGTCCGGGCGATCCCGCCGCCGTCGTAGGGGTGTCCGGCCATCCGGGCCTCGAACTCGTCGCTGCGCTCGCCGGCGAACACCAGGTGGGTGTGGGAGTCGACGAACCCCGGCACGACCGCCGCGCCCGCGACGTCGAGGAGCCGATCGCACGACGGGGCGGCGCCCGTCGGGCCGACCCACGCGACCCGCCCGCCCTCGACCACGAGGGCCGCCGACGTGAGCCGGCCCAGGGCCGTCCCGTCGCCGAGGGTCGGGTCGTTGGTCGTGAGCTCGCCGACGTTCGCGACGAGGGTCGAGGTCACGGCGCCTCGCGAAGCGGCACGCGCAGCCCGGTGCGCGCCGCCGTCGCCTCGGCCACCTCGTAGCCCGCGTCCACGTGACGCAGCACGCCCATCGCGGGGTCGTTCGAGAGGACCCGCTCGAGCTTCTCGCGTGCGAGGTCGGTCCCGTCGGCCACGCAGACCTGGCCGGCGTGGATCGAGCGCCCGATGCCGACCCCACCGCCGTGGTGGATCGAGACCCACGACGCCCCCGACGCCGTGGCCACCAGGGCGTTGAGCAGCGGCCAGTCCGCGATGGCGTCGGAACCGTCGAGCATCCCCTCGGTCTCGCGGTACGGCGAGGCGACCGAGCCGCTGTCGAGGTGGTCGCGCCCGATCACGAGGGGCGCGGCGAGCTCGCCCCGGGCCACGAGGTCGTTGAAGGCGACCCCGGCGCGGTCGCGCTCGCCGTAGCCGAGCCAGCAGATCCGCGCCGGCAGCCCCTGGAAGGCCACGCGCTCCTCGGCCTTGGTGATCCAGCGCCGGAGCTTGTCGTTGTCGGGGAAGAGCTCGAGCACGGCGTGGTCGGTGACCGCGATGTCGTGCGGGTCGCCCGAGAGCGCGGCCCAGCGGAACGGGCCCTGGCCCTCGCAGAAGAGGGGGCGGATGTAGGCCGGCACGAAGCCGGGGTAGTCGAAGGCCCGGGGGTAGCCGCCGGCGAGCGCCTCGCCGCGCAGCGAGTTGCCGTAGTCGAAGACCTCCGCGCCCTCGTCCATGAACCCCACCATCGCCTCGACGTGGCGCACCATCGCCTGACGGGCCCGGTCGGTGAACTCCTCGGGCTTCTTCTCGGCGTAGTCGTGCCAGTCCGCCAGGTCGATCCCCTCGGGGAGGTAGCTCAGGGGGTCGTGGGCCGAGGTCTGGTCGGTGACGATGTCGACCGGCACCCCCCGGCGCAGGATCTCGGGCACGAGCGTGGCGGCGTTGCCGACCAGCCCGACGCTCAGAGCGCGGCGCTGGGCCTTCGCGACCAGGACCCGCTCGAGCGCGTCGTCGAGGTCGGCCGTCCACTCGTCGAGGTAGCGCTGGTCAACCCGTCGGGCCAGCCTCGTGGGGTCGACGTCGATGACGAGGCACACCCCGTCGTTCATCGTGACCGCGAGCGGCTGGGCCCCGCCCATGCCCCCGGCCCCGGCGGTGAGGGTGAGCGTGCCCGCGAGGGTCCCGGAGAAGCGCCGCTCGGCCACGGCGGCGAAGGTCTCGTAGGTGCCCTGGAGGATCCCCTGGGTGCCGATGTAGATCCACGACCCCGCGGTCATCTGCCCGTACATCGTGAGACCGAGCGCCTCGAGGCGACGGAACTCGGGCCAGGTCGCCCAGTCCGGCACGAGGTTGGCGTTGGCGATCACGACCCGGGGGGCCCACTCGTGGGTGCGCAGCACCCCCACCGGCCGGCCCGACTGGACGACCATCGTCTCGTCGGGCCCGAGTGTGGTGAGCGTGCGCACCAGCGCGTCGAAGCTCGCCCAGTCCCGGGCGGCCCGGCCCGTCCCGCCGTAGACGACGAGGTCGTCGGGCCGCTCGGCGACCTCGGGGTCGAGGTTGTTCTGGAGCATCCGCAGGGCCGCCTCCTGGGGCCAGCCCCGCGCGCTCAGGGACGTCCCGCGCGGCGCGCGGACCGGTCGGGCACCTTCCATGTCCCTCCTAGCTCAGGGTCACGAACCGGCCGGCGAGCTCGAGCAGCTCGCGGCTCTCCACCAGCTCGACCACGCCGGCGATCTCCGGGGACAGCCAGCGGTCGTGGCCGGGACCGCCGGCGACGCCGTTCACCCGCTCGGCGACGGCGGCGCACACCGGCGACGCGGCGAGCGGCGCGCGCAGGGCGAGGGCCCGCGAGGCCGCCATCACCTCGATGGCGACCACCTCGACGAGGGCCGTCACCGCCCGGCGGAGCTTGCGCGCCGCGTGCCAGCCCATCGAGACGTGGTCCTCCTGCATCGCCGAGGACGGGATGGAGTCCACGCTCGCCGGCGCGGCGAGCCGCTTCATCTCGCTCACCAGGGCCGCCTGGGCGTACTGGGCGATCATGAGCCCCGAGTCCACCCCGGGCGACTCGGCGAGGAAGGCGGGCAGGCCGAAGCTGCGCGCCTCGTCCATGAGCCGGTCGGTGCGCCGCTCGGCCATCGAGGCCACGTCGGCCAGGGCGATGGCGAGGAAGTCGAGGACGTAGCCCACCGGCGCCCCGTGGAAGTTGCCGTTCGAGGCGATCGTCCCGTCGGGCAGGACCGAGGGGTTGTCGATCGCCGAGGCCAGCTCGACGTCGGCGACCTCGGCCGCGTGGCGCCAGGTGTCCCGGGCCGCCCCGTGCACCTGGGGCACGCAGCGCAGCGAGTAGGCGTCTTGGACCTGGGAGGCGTCCTCGAGGTGGGAGGCGACGATCGCCGAGCCCTCGAGCAGGGCCATCAGGTTCCGCGCGCTCGCCCGCTGACCGGGGTGGGGCCGCAGGGCCATGAGCTCCTCGACGAAGGCCCGGTCGGTGCCCCGCAGCGCCTGGATCGACAGTGCGGCCGACAGGTCGAGGTGGGCGAGCAGCGCCGCGACGTCGTCGAGGGCGAGCACGAGCTGGCCGAGCATCCCGTCGGTCCCGTTGATGAGTGCCAGGCCCTCCTTCTCCGCGAGCTCGATCGACGCGACGCCCACCTCGGCGAGCACCTCCGCCGCACGTCGGCGCTCGCCCCCGGCGTCGAGGACGTCACCCTCGCCGGTGAGGGCGAGCGCCACGTGCGCGAGCGGCGCCAGGTCGCCCGAGCAGCCGAGCGACCCGAACTCGTGGACGACCGGGGTGACCGCGTGGTTGAGGAGCGCCGCGTAGGTCTCGGCGACGACCGGCCGGATCCCGGCGACCCCGCTGCACAGGGTCGAGAGGCGCGAGACCATCATCGCGCGCACCACCTCGACCTCCACCCGCTCGCCGACCCCCGCGGCGTGGCTGCGCACGAGCGAGCGCTGCAGGTCACGACGCTCGTCGGGCGAGATGGGGGTCGTCGCGAGCGAGCCGAAGCCCGTGGACAGCCCGTAGACGGGCTCGCCCGAGGCCACCCGACGGTCGATGGCGCGCCGCTGGTGCGCGAGGCGCTGGCGCACGTCGGCCGATATCGCCACGGCCTCGAAGCCGCGCGCCACCGCGACCACCTCGTCGCGCGTGAGGGGCCGGTCCCCGACCTCGACGGTCACGCGGCCCGCCTGGTCACGGCGGCGATCGCCTCGAGCACGACGAGGGCCCCGAGGCGCACCGTGCGCCCGTCGGGCGCGTCGCGCCCCACGTCGATCTCGGTGACGTCGAGGGCGACCACCTGGGGTGAGGCCGCGACCTCGCGCACGAAGCGGCGCACCTCCGCCGCGCTCAACCCGCCGGGGGCCGAGCCCGGGCAGCCCGGGGCGGCGGCCCGGTCGGCCACGTCGAGGTCGACGTCGACGTAGACCGGACCCCCGTGCGCGCCCGCGACGGCCAGAGCCTCTCGCGCGAGGTCCTCGGGGCGCTCGTCGTAGAAGCGGTCCCGCGCGATGGCGCGCAGCCCGGCCGCGCGGGCGTCGCGCGCGTAGGGAGCGGAGTTCGAGAAGTCGGCGAGGCCCACCTGGCAGACCCGGCCACCCACGAGGCCGGCGTCGACCAACTGGCGAACCGGCGACCCGTTGGAGCGGCCCTCGCGGAAGTCCAGGTGGGCGTCGAGGGTCACCAGGCCGAAGTCGTCGAGGCGCTCCCCCGCCAGCGCGACGAGCGCCTGCCAGGTCGCGGCGTTGTCCCCGCCGAGCACCAGCGTGAGGTCGCGCGGCGGCAGCGTCGCGAGGAGGGCGCGGGTGCGCTCCAAACCACCGTCGTCGTCGGGGTCGTCGACGTCGCCGGCGTCGAGCACACGCACCAGCTCGGCGAGGTCGCGACCGTCGCTCGTCGTCCAGGTCGAGTAGCGAGAGAGCGCCTCGCGCAGCGCCGCCGGGGTCGACCGGGGCGACTTCTCCGTGACCGACGTGGCGAAGGTGGGCACGCCCACGATCGCGACGGTGGCCCGCCCCTCGCCCCCGGGGTCCACGAGCGAGGTCGCCGGGGGCCACTTGGGGTCGGGGGAGGCCGGCACGGGCCCATGTTAGGCACCGGGCCCGTCTTCCAGGGTGCCCGGAGAGGCTACGCCCCCCCTTCGAAGATCGGGCGAGGGCCACCTCGCGAAGCGACGACCGCGACCCTCGCTCACCCGTCGGGGGCGAGCAACGGGTGCACCCGCGCGGCGCTCGTCGGGCTCCTCGAGAGGGCCCGCGCGATCGATCCGCGCCGGTGGCCACGTGGCCGGGAGGACGAGCCGGTCGAAAAGGACCCGACCTCCTGCGCGAGGGGCGCCGGCGACACCGTCGCCGAGGTCCACGGGCGTCGCGTCGACCGCGGCGACCGACCCGGGCTAGCGGTCGACGACGCGGACCCCGGGTGCCGCCGGCTCGGTCTCGGGCTCCTCGATGAACGTGGGCACCGGGGTCGGCTCGAGCTCTTGGTGGACGTCCTCGGGATAGGCCGGGGTCGGCTCGGCCACGTACTCGCCCTCGTCGGTGCGCACGACCACGTTGGGCGTCTTGCGCTTGCCCCCGCCGTGGACACCCTGGAGCTCCTTGCAGATCTTGTAGGTAATCGGGTAGGCGACGAAGGGCGACACGACGACGATCACGCGCATCGCCCACAGCACGGTGTTGAGCGAGATGTGGAAGAAGTTCGCGATCACGTCGGTCGAGCTCGCGATGAACAGTGCGCTCAGCAGGGCGAGCACGGCGACGCCGGCGGCGGTGCGCTTGGGGCGCAGGCTCGGGCGGTCCAGGAGGTGGTGGATCGCGTGGTCGCCGGTGACCCGTCGCTCCAACGCCGGCCAGGCGTAGGCCAGCCCGAAGAGCAGCCCGGGGAAGATCACCGCCGGGATGGTGACTTCGAGGGGAATCGTGTGACCGAAGCCCATGAACGACCACGCGGGGAAGATGCGCAGGGCCCCGTCGAGGAAGCCCATGTACCAGTCGGGCTGGACCGCGTAGGAGATGCGCGCGGCGTCGTAGGGGCCGAACTGCCATATCGGGTTGATCTGAGCGAACGCCCCGAGCAGGGCGATCACCCCCGACACCCCGAAGAGGTAGCCCGTCGTCTTGGCCATGAACACCGGGAACATCGGCGATCCGACGACGTTGTTCTCCTCTCGGCCCGGACCGGGGAACTGGGTGTGCTTCTGGCGCACCAGGAGGGCCAGGTGCGCCCCGACGAGGCCGAGGATCACGAGCGGGATGATCAGCACGTGCAGGATGAAGAACCGCGGGATGATCGCCGTGCCCGGGAAGTTGCCACCGAAGACGAAGAACGCGAGGTAGGTGCCCACGAGCGGGATCGACAGCATGATCGAGTAGGCGATGCGGATACCGGTGCCCGAGACGAGGTCGTCGGGCAGCGAGTAGCCGAGGAAGCCGTTGGCGATGGCGAGCGTGAGCAGCGTCACGCCGATCGTCCAGTTCAGCTCGCGCGGCTTGCGGAAGGCGCCGGTGAAGAAGACCCGGGCCATGTGCACCACGAGGGCCCCGACGAAGATGTCGCACGCCCAGTGGTGCATCTGGCGCATCAAGAGGCCCGCGCGCACGCTGAACGAGAGGTTCACCGTCGAGGCGTAGGCCTGGGTCACCTTCTGGCCCACCAGGGGCAGGTACGGGCCGTGATAGGTCACGATGGCCGAGCTCGGCACGTAGTAGAGGGTCAAGAAGACGCCGGTGACGAGCAGGACGAGGAACGAGTAGAGAGCGATCTCGCCCAGCATGAACGACCAGTGGTCCGGGAAGATCTTGTCGAGGAACGTCCGTCCCCCCTTGGCGATGCCCAGGCGGTCGTCGAGCTCGTTGACGACCTGGCCGAGTCGCCCGTGGCGGCCCGCACTGTTGCGACGCGCGCGCTTGGTGGTCGTGGCTCCCGCGACGTCGCTCATGAGCGCCCCCGTTCCCAGAAGCCCGGGCCCACGGGCTGGTCGTAGTCGGCCTGCGCGCGCAGGTAGCCCTCGGCGTCGATGTAGAGGGGCAGCTGGGGCAACGGACGCGGGGCCGGCCCGAACGTGGGCATCGC